>NZ_CP037920.1:1737500-2063574 GCF_007748195.1 Gimesia aquarii | reverse complement strand
TTTATGAGAAACTTATTTTCTTTCAGCATGCTGTGAGATCTGCTGATCATAATACTCAATGAGTTTTTCAATGGTCCATTGCTCGTTCCAAGCTTGAGCTATCAGGCCATCATTCGGAATGCGGCAGCCAAACTCCTTTTGGATTTCTAAGTCAACAATCAATGGTGTCAGATCGTCAAACGGTCCCCAGAAAAGAGGTCCAAAGGGATCTTCTGGATACAACGGCGGTGGTGATTCAACAGGTTTTTCAAGGCCAATCGCTTCAGAGATGATCAATCCGATTTTTTGTTTTGTTGGATTGTTGAGCCATTTCTGTGTTTTATACCAATTTTCAATAGTTCCTCGTGCATCCAGTTGTACAACAATCTCGTCTTCGATGGGGTTTAGTACTTCCTGTCTAAAGCGCCTCCATCTAAATAGCCAGATAATATATGCTACAACCCAACCCAGTATCGGAATATGTTTCATTTTATATTCAAAACTTTCTGGTGATGCAGGAGGCAGATCTGATGGTGGCCATACTTTTGGATAATTAAGTGGTTTGTATATCGGATTAGCCATAATTATTTGCTGATTGAATAGAATATCAATTTACTAACCATCGTTAATTCACGTGGTCACTACAATGTCTTTCCGCTCGATAGAAACGTGTCCTGATTTTCGAAAAGGACGTGGCATCGGTTGAGCTTTGCCGTTGGCGTCGATGGTACGGCAACGAAGCGTATATTTTCCTGCGGGTAAGCCGGGCATCAGTATCGCCCAGTGGGCTTTCATTAATCGCATCGGCCACGCATGAGGCTTTCCGGTTTGATTGTCGAAACCCATGGTGTGCGGCGGAAATTTATTATCGGGTAAATCACCACCCCATTGATGGACGTCGGGGGCCAAGAGAATTTCGGCATCAACCCAGGGCGCTGTTGTGAAATAGCGATCCTCTTTGGGAAGACTCTCACCATTCTTCTGCATCCAGACTTGAACTTTCGCAAGCCCCGCCGTTCCCGATTGGGCGTAGCCCGTAATCGGGATTGGCTGGTTGGGCTTTACTTTTTTAGGGAATGAAAGCGTGGACGCATACGTTTTCAGCGTGCTGTCGATGTCATTGTTCCCATTCGCATAGGTATCATTAGCGTGAAACAAGTTGGAAAAATAGATATGAGTCAGCCATTTGATGCACTTAAATCCATACGCTTCAGGCACAACGATGCGCACAGGGGCACCACGTTCCGGATTCAACCACTGGCCATTCAGTTTGTAACACAGAATGACGGGAGGTAGGCCATCCGGATCTTCCAAAACACGGTCGATCGGTAACGAGCTTTTGAAAATCTGTTTTGGATCATCGTTATGATAGCCCTTAAAAAATACCCGGCGAATGTTATCGCGTGGCTTTGTGAGCCAGAGAATCTCTCGTAATGGGACTCCTTCCCAAACTCCCGTACCCAGGGGCGTTCTGATATTCAAACAGGTCATCACCTTTGAAAAGCGAACCGCATGCTTTTCTCCTAACTTGAGCAATGCTTCAAAGTCGAGTGCGTTCCCTTTTTCTTTAGTGAGAGGATTTCCAAGCCGTGCTTTGTGTTCCGGATCGCTAATGACTTCAAGTGACCAGGTATCACGAGTTAAACCGACTTCTTTCCTTTTTGCTTCACTGAGCGAATGCGGCTTGGGATTTCCGCGCGAGACATCTCGAAACGCTTTGGGAACAGTGAGATTGGTTTCGAGTTGGTCAATCGCTTTTTGAAGAGCGGGATCTCGCTTCTGAAC
The DNA here is from genome assembly GCF_007748195.1 of Gimesia aquarii. NCBI lineage: Bacteria > Pseudomonadati > Planctomycetota > Planctomycetia > Planctomycetales > Planctomycetaceae > Gimesia > Gimesia aquarii. Next base: position 2,061,810 of record NZ_CP037920.1, on the reverse strand, counting down.
GTCTGCCTGCAATTGATTCAGAGCCGTAAGGGCAGCAGCTCCCGCGATACCATACTGTAAAAAGTAGCGACGCGATAATTGAGAATGCTCTACCAGGAATGTTTCCAGTGAATCAGACATGCGCGTGCCTCTTTGGATAAGGAACCGAAGACCTCTTCATCTAGAACCATTTTGATACTCTTTGATGCATTCCGTCAACGAGTATCTTATAAATACATTAGAGGAATCATAAGATCGTCCGCTCTAGGCGGTGTGAACATTCAAACGTATGACTATGGCAGCGAGCCAGACGAAACCTAGGTAGTTGTTGGCCTTCTTTTCATATCGTGTTGCGACTCGGTGGAAGCGTTTGATGCGACCGAAGAATCGCTCAATCACGTTGCGGTTGCGATACCGAGTTCGGTGGTACTTCTTCTTTATGTTGCGGGTTGGATTGAGAAGAATGCAGACTTTTATACCGTCCCTCCTTGAATTAAAGGCAGTCTCGGCCAATTATAAGACCAACATAAGATCAAGTGTCCACACTGACTAAGGCATTGGCCCAAGGAACTGAAGGAGCTGAAACCGTACCTGGTGTAACGCTCGCGCGTTAAGATAAACAGAACGTTATTTGCTGCAAAAATCTTGTGCGAAGTGAACTCTAATTCCAGGAGTCGATGATGCCCCACCTGATGAAACGACTGACTGCTTTCGTGTTTGCCGCCATGATGTTGAGCGCCGTCGCGACGAATGCCGACGACTCCACCGAGCCCGAGCCAGTGTTAATGACCAAGCACGCGCTCACTGCAAAGCAGGCTCAGGCAATACAGAAGGCCTGGGCCGATCATCTCGGAGTCGATATGATCGTCGAGAACTCTATCGGGATGCAGCTGTGTGTGATCCCGCCGGGAACGTTTCCAATGGGAAGTCCACGAGACGAAGTGGATCGAAAGGGCGGAGAGAGACATCAAGAAGTGACGCTCAGTAAGCCGTTTTTTATCGGAAGGTATGAAGTGACTCAGGGCGAATGGAAGCGAGTGATGGGGCCGATCCTGAGACAGCGGACAGTAGGCGCTGGTGACCGTTTCCCCGTCTATCAAATCAACCACACTGAAGCGGCTGAATTCTGCCGGAAGCTCACTCAACTCGACCGCGAGGCTGGCAAGCTGCCGAAGGGCTACGAATACCGATTGCCGACGGACGCGGAGTGGGAATTCGCCTGTCGAGCCGGAACGCTGACCGCAACGTACTTCGGCGACAAGCTGAGCAGCAAGCAGGCGAATTTCGATGGAGGTCGTCCATACAACGGTGCCGAAGAAGGTCCGAATCTCGGCCGAACGGCAGAGGTTGGCAGTTACCCTTCCAACGCCTGGGGCTTACACGACATGCATGGCAACCTGTGCGAGTGGTGCCTCGACTGGTACCACGCAAGTGCGAAGGGCGGCGTTGATCCGGTGCAACTCATGCCCGCGCCACAAAGGCTCATCAGGGACGGACGTCATTCCTATTGGGGCCGTTACTGTCGGTCGGCAAATCGCTACTACGCCGCCCCGAAGGACCGCCGTTCCTCAATCGGCGTCCGTCCTGTCCTCACAAAACTACATCTCGATAAGTAGTAGAGATAAAAGATGCGTCACACAATTGATTTTCCACACCGCCTAGTGATACTTCAAGAATAGAGACTATTGATCGAATACCATTAAGCCATGAGGACCATCGGGAATCAGCATCTTGTCGTGATGAACACAAATTCTGCCCGGATTTCCAATGGTGTGAAATTGTTTGATTAATTGCGGCTTTGTGAGGTCAGAAACGTTGGCAATAGTAACGAGGCCCGTTGCTCGATCTGCGATGTAAAGCCGATTGTTAAAAATAGACGGTTTTCCCAAATGATGTCGACGAGTGCCTAATCGATGCAAAGTTGATTCCTTGAAAGGACGTTGTTCTTTTCGATCAAGCAAAACATATCCACCACGTGTTGTGACGAGTGCTTCATTGCCAACCGCGATTAATCCATTTGAGGCACCAAAGCGTTCAGGGTGATTATCTCCGCTGAATTTTGGCTCAGAGTGAGAGCTATTTTGCAGGTCATACCAATGGGTTCCTGAGACATGCCAGAACGCGGCTGCATAGCGGTTCTCGACCAACCCTCTCAGCAGTTGATCGCCATAGAGCAACCCGTGACGGTTTTCTTTTAGAATCCGTTTAGGCTTGGAAGGATTTTTGACATCAACAATCAGAAGGGTATTAGCACCATTTTGGATCAAAGCATATTGACCATTGCCAGGAACTTCGACCTGTTTGACAGGCCCTCTCTGCGGAAGGTAGCGACCAAGTTGTTCAAATTTGTTGTCGCGTGAAAGTTTGTAAATTCCTAAACCCGCAATCCCTTCAGCAACATAAACTATCGAGTCTTTCACGAAAACATCGGTTGCGAATCCATTCGTGGGAAGTTTTGAGAGCCGTTTTAATGCGGGCTTTAGCTGAAGTACTTCAATTCCTCCATTTCCACAAGCGAGAATCGCTTTCTCGTCTAACATATCAATCGCATGAATTTGGCCATCTGTTTTGTAAAGTTGATATCGGTTTGATTCCGGAGTTGATTTCAAGGGATGGATTACAGGTGGGGTGTTCGGTTCAGGATCGGGCACACGCGCCTTGCCCGGTGCAGCGACAATATGTAAGTCAGACCAGCCGCCGGCAACATAGACATAATCTTTAGTTAAGGCTAGCGAGCCAACATAGCTACGAGCTTTGCGTCCTTGCACGTTGGGCAAAACGGTACGACCTATGATCTGAGGTTGTTTCTTATTAGCCACATTGACGAGAAACATACCATTGTGTGTATCAGATACAAACGCAAGATTGTCTACGACAGTGACTCCCCACATATCATTTCCGATATCAAAAAAGGGAGGAAACTTGATACGGGAAAGGAATTTTGGCTGTGCAGGATCGGTCAATTCAAAGATTTCTAATCCATGTCCACGACCATAACCGGGATCGCCCGGCTGACGATGTTTTTCGCGTGAATGATGTCCGGTTGCCGCGTAAAGATAGTTACCTCTCACATCCACACCGTCTCCAAATCCATCCAAGTTCACTTTCGCGGTAATTTTTGGTTGGCGTGAGTTTGTAATATCAATCACAACAACTTCCGAGGTCGCCCAGACACCGGCATAAACAAAGTTATCTCTAACTGCTATTGATTGGGCTTCACCTGTTCGCACAGTACTTAAATGGAGTGGCTTTTCCGGATTCGAAACATCAACCAGTTCCACACCATAATGACGCAATGCCAAAAAAAGTATGTTACCAGACACCTCAACACCGGTTGCAAATTCAACGGAATCATAGTGCGACAGCAGTTTCGGGTTCGCTTGATCTTTCACATCGATAATAAAAGCCCCATCTTCGCGCGAACCAACATAGGCAATACCATCTTTGACTGCGATTTGCCGGGTGCTTCCCAAACCCTCGATTTTGCCAAGGACCTTGGGTTTAGCAGGTTTTGAAATATCAAGAATACGTAGTGCGCCTCTACCAATGGCGTAAGTGATGTGACCATCAATGGCCACATCAATAGTGGGACCGATCCCTGCGTCGGCAACGATAGGAAGATTGGTGACTGCTGCCGGTTCTTGCTTTGATAGTTGCGTTTTTTGCTCTTTCAGAATTTTTTGTTGATTAAAGTAGAACGCATAGGCATGCAAACCCACAACAGTGAACAGGTAATTTGTTTCGCCTGCACTGATTTTTTTCAGGTCAACCGTTTTTAACATACGCCAGATTTCTGGTAGGTGCGTCTGAATCAACTCCGGATTTTCGCTCATCATCACCATATGATAGCCGGTCAGGGGAAATCGAACATGGGCCAACACAGCCAAAGCTTGCTGATCGAGCATGGCCGGTTGATAAAGCTTCCAGGCTTGGGCACTGCCATGCAATTCGGAATCCTTCCAGTTCCACTTACGTTGGAGATCTTGCCACTCTTGTTCTTTATGAAACTTGCGATACATTTCTCCGGGGAAGTCTCGCGACATTTGTATTTTAGCAATGTGCTCTAATAGACGATAAAGAGTGGCCTTTTTTTCTGTATTTGGTTCAAAATGGAATAGAGCATTCACACGAAAGGCCCCCTGATTGGCATAGATTGGGTGTCCATTAATTTTAATGTGTGGTCCCACATGCATTTTCTGCCAGCGCAGGCTATCTCGTTCCGACAGAAATTTTTCATATGCGTTTAACCAGTGTTTGTTCCCTGTCCCCTGATAAAGCGCATAAACAGAGGGTAAAAGAATCGAAACGTGTTGAGAAATAAAGCCGGTCCAGGCAAAGCCAACATGCGCCTGGGTAACTCCATCAGCGCGTCTAATCGACCAACCATTTTTTTCCAGACGTTGCCCCACTTTTTCCAGTGATTGTTTGATCCAAGCTTTTTCATCGGTAGTCGCTAAGGAGGAACATGCATAACGAGCGAGGCTAATAATGTACGTTGTATGTTGATCCATGGAGGAATCATCAAAATAAGCACTTTTGTCGTCAGGATGTGGACCACGCGGGACAAGGCCTGCAAGAGCCGGCTTTCCTTGTTTGGGATGCGTTTCCGGGAGAGAACCGATCATTTTCAAGGCTTGAAAGCAACGTTTGATATTTTGCTTGAGGAAAGGATCCGGTTTTGCTTCGTAAGCATCTAAAAGTGCGATCAGCATGTGGCCAGTGTGCAGCGAAGTATCGGCAATTCGCGATCCATACCCCCATGGTTTAGGTTTTTCTGCTTTGACTTCGTCGGGTGTGGTCCAACTCTCTTTTGTTGACAACCGCGACCCATAGAGAACATAAGTTTTGGGGTGCTGAAAGTCTGCGAAATAATTTTTCGCTAATGAGAAAACGTGCTCGACAAGTTCCTGTTCGCTACAGGGAAAAGAGTTCGATTTGTTATTATTCTTGACCTCAGCAAAAGCGTTTAGTTGCAAAGAGCTAATGTAGAACAAGACAACAAGGTTCATGATTACTGAACGGCATTGTCGTGTCCTAAGTATCACATAACGCATTTTGAAAACTCCGGTTCGGAAACAAGTCAATAAACTCTCATGCTACTTGACTGTTCGAGCAAAGTCTAGCAGACGTTAAAATTGTTATGTTTTAAACTTCGTAATAAAGATGGTCTCAATTCACTCTTTCTGTGTGTTCATTTCAATGGCAACAAACACTTTGATTAACTCTCTGTTACTCATGGGTGTTTTAAGTATCTGCGTGAAGCAAAAAAGCATCGCTGATTTCTTTCAGCGATGCTTTTCTGTTCCGGAATCGTCGATTTGATATCTATCTCACTCAGATCAACAACAAACTCAATTAATTGATAACCAGAATGAAATTCTTCCCATTACTCAGGGACCACAGGCGAAACAAAGTCTCCTGGTTTAAATGCCACTACAGAGCAGTCGACTTTTTCGAGCATGCGTTCGGCGGTGTTGCCGATGAAGAAACCGCTGATGCCTGAACGAGCTAATGTGCCCATGGCAAGCAGATTGATATCGTGCTCTTTGATAAATTCGGGAATCGCTTCCTCGGGAGAGCCCTCGAGGACATGCACTTGCACGCCGTACGTCAATGTGCGGAAGTCGGTTTGGGCCAATTGTTCGTTGAGTTCATTCTTGACCTCTTCCATGATATCTTCGGCACATTTTTGAAGCGTCTCTTCACCGACTCCCAGGCCTTTGAGTCGAACTTCGAGCTGCGTATCAATCGCATGTACCAGATGAATCTTTACATCGGCAATTTGTCCCATCGAAACAATGAAGTTCAAAATCTCGCTGCTGACTTCACTCATATCGCTGGCAACGACAATTTCAGGAATTTCGGGCTCTTCCCCGATTTTAACAGCGTATACGGGACAGGGACATTGACGAAACAAATTCATCACTGTTCCACCAAACAACCGCCCCGTAAAACCATGGGGACGCGTACCTACCAGCACCAGATCGTGTTTATCTTCGATGACTTCAAGAATAATTTCACGCCAGGAAGAACCGAAGGCAACTTTTGCAGAACTATCAATCCCTTTTGCTTTTGCTTGTTCGATGAGTCCCACCATCACTTCCAGAGCTTCATCTTCTACATTTTTGGAAAAATGATTTCGATCTTCTTCCAGTAAATGTTTGGTATGGGCAGACAAATCAATCGCAGCAATAAATTCCAGTTTGGCATTGACCAGGTCAGCCAGCCAAAGGGCACGTTCGACCGCTTCTGCAGTTTGTGCGTTTAAGTCGGAAGCGACTAATCGATCAGCGTGGGTCAAGTCTACGCCAACTAAGATTGAATTGATGTGTTGCATGGGTCTACTCTCTAATTAGTGAATCAGCAATACTTAGGCTTCATACTACTATTATGACATAATTTATTACGTGTTCCTAGCAGATCCTGGAAGATTTCCAAATCTGAAAAGTGAGTTATACCGAGTGTAACGTTCGATTTCCAACCTAACCTTTTCTCTTTTGCATTAACAAAATAAATTCGTGAACTTTATTGACACGAAAGACAGAAGGAAATCCTAGCGGCCTCAAATTATTATATTCCGATTGACGATTCCAGATAATCAAATCATCATAAATAAAACCGATCTGTTGCAGTCTGGTTGCTAAATCACTATGAAAAGGAAAAAACTGACTTTTCTTTCTTAAATCCATGACAACCACACAGCAATATCCCCCCGGACGCAGGGCCGTTAAAACCTGTCCGAAAACCTCCTTTAGTTCGTCCAAGAATTCTGCATAATCTTCCACGACGCCCAGATCCTGCTCGTGATTGCCATAATGCCGCACCGTTTTATGATCGGCTGATCGACGTTGATTCAAAACGTTCCAATAAGGGGGCGAAGTAATACACAAATCGACGCTTTCCGGCGAGACCATTTCAGACAAATTCAAAGCTGAGCCATGATGCACACGCGACTTAAATTCTAACTTCTCTGTATCCGGACCAGAGTCTACCGCTTCGTCAGCTGAGTGGACAACCTCTTGAATACGCTGATTCGCCAGCGCTGCATATTCTTCAGATAACTCGATCCCGACCCCTGTTTTTCCCATTTTTTCCGCGGTCACAATGGTACTGCCCGAACCGGCAAAGGGGTCGAGAATTACATCTCCCTGAAGCGGCAGGAACGTTTCGATTAACCGTTCAACGAGCATCTCCGGAAAGATCGCTGGATGTTTCAGCCGCGCTTCTTCGGTCGACTTGCGAATGTCACTCCAGACACTGATCGAATTTTGAATCCACTTCTTCCCTCCCAGCGCGTTATAGGGCTTGGGCATTGTGCGGGTTCGTTTTTTTCTGGCTGGTGATTCTTCAGAACTCGACACGCGGTGGAAAGCCTCCTGCTCAGATAGAAAATCCTGAATAACGCTTGAACATTGTTATTTGCATCATACAAAAAGATTCGTTACAGACTTTGTAAATAGGCGTTTAAGTCAGCGAGATCTTGGGGGGAAAGATCTTTTAAAAGTCCCGAGGGCATCAGTGATGTATTTTTCTTGCTTTCGAAATCAATTTCTGCCGCCTCGATACGTGTGGTTTGATTATTTGAGTTTCTCAATGTCAGTCCATCTACAGAACGGTAAACGACCAACCCTGTATAAACTTTTCCATCAACGGTACCGACGACAGTTGTCTGATAGCGGGGGGAAACGTCCTGATTTGGTGACACGATTGCTGTAAACAGATCTTTGCGGGAAAATCGTTTCGCGGCCCCCGTTAATGCCGGGCCCAGAGCACTCCGATTGCCATGACATTGCACACAGGCTCGTTTTCGGAACAATGTTTCTCCACGCTCTTTATCGCCCAGATCCCAATCGACGGTTTCCAGCAACTTGTTGAGTTTTTCCGCTTCAGGGCCGCCTTGCTTCAAGAGTGAGGCAAAGACTTCAGGATGCTCTGTTGAAACCCATTTTTCCCAGGCTTGTATCAACGCGCGCTGCTTATTCAGGTCGGCGACATCTGTGGCCGAACCCAATTGTTGACCAGTCCATTTCTCTAAGAGCTTCACAATTCGAGATTGCAGCTTTTGCTCTCGCTGATCGCGGCCCAATCTTCGTAACGTGGCAAAGAGTCGAACGACTTCTTCCGGTTTCTGAGTTGTCTCCAGTTTTTCCAATGCAGAGACACAAGATTCCAGTAGTTCGATTTGAGAGGACTCCAGCCCCGCTACAAATTTATCTCGGTCCTGTTCTTCCGGGTTTTCCGAAAGCACTGCTAACACGGCTGCCTGAAGTGCAAATTCTGCATAGAGATTGCGAATCATTTCCCGATGCTCCGGCTTTTTTGACTCGCCAAAAACAAAGACCACATCATTGTTCCAGTGAAAATCAGGATCTGCTTTAATTTTTCGTTCAAAGGCTTCAATGGCTTTTTCCAAAAACTGCGGTGGCAACTCACTCAGAAACAGAACATGACCGGGCAAACCAAATCCGGGTTGCTCGACGATTTGCCGTGGCAGGTCGGCATCAATTTTGACAAGTTGCGCGTAGAGTTCAAAAAAACGGTCGTCCCAGTTTGTATCTTGTGGAAGCTTGAGCCGCAGTAATTTTGCATCAATCTGCACCAAAGCGTTTGCAATTTTTTTAGACTGTGCCCTACTGCGATCACTGGGAATCCGAGCGGCAACGATCAAATAATGCACATCAGAAACAGGACTCGATTCCTCGGTTATCTTCGCAAGTATCTGGTCCAGTAATTTGGGATTGTAAGGTGCGAGCATCGCCAGAACACGGGCTAATTCATGATCCAACACTTCGTGACTGCTTGGGAAGGCCTGCATCAGACGAATACGAATCGGGTCAAGATGACGTTCATACTCGGACAGATCAGCGCCATTCGCGTATCCATCAAAGACCGCTGCCATCTTCGTCGGAGGACCTAAATCACCGAGGCCTAATTGAATTAACCTGAGCGCTTCGAGCCTGAGGTCCGTTTGATTGTCTCCCTCAAAAACAGTGATTCCAGTACGGACCGCGAGGGGTACAACGCCCCCCTGCTTCATAATACTGGCATAAGCAAGTGAGATCTGTGCGGCTCCTTCGGAAGCGGCAATACCACTTGAAAGTGTTTTAAAAGTCTCATCATTCAAAGTTGCTGCCGCTCGGGACGCTGATTGCCTGACAAAACGTTGAGGGGCTCCCAGCGTCTTCTGCAATCCAGAAAGGCATTTTGATTGATCAATTTGATCGCCTAACCTCTGGAACGCTTCTAAGGCGAAGCGTGCGACGAGTGGAGCATCATCTTTTAACAGAGCATTCAACATCTCTGTATTTTGCTCAGGAGTACTATGGTAGCCCAATGACCATGCGAGTCGTGCTCGCACACGCTCCGATTTGACCAGAATTAATTGTTCAACGATCCGATTGGGAAACCCACCAAGTCGCTCCGTCACAATTTCAATCGCACGGATGCGTTGAGCGACCGGGCGACTCTCGTCTAAGGCAGCTCGATAAAAATCTTCAGGCTGCAACGATTTCACTAACGGAAGCCACTTTGCGCGTGACCAACTGCTTAATGGCTGAGGGGCCGACAAACAGGCATCGAGCATTTGTGTCACTGTGTCTGATTGTACGTTTTCATTTCCAGCCGATGACTGTGATTTCAAATCTGGTTTTTGCGCGACAACAGGCCCTGTATATTCAATACGAAAAACACTACCACGTGTTCCGCGTCCCCCGACACTCACGAAGAGTGAGCCATCCGATCCAACTGCAATATCTGTCGGCGCAAATCCAAACTGCCCGACCCCTGTGATAAATTCAACTGGTTCGCTCGCATACGTCCCCTGAAAATCCTGCAACGGAATTGCGTGGACTCGACCAAAGGTCCAGTCGGCGACGAATAACGCCCCCTGGTATGCTGTTGGAAATCGTGAATGTTGATAGCAGGTGACTCCTGTAGGAGATCCGCGATGAAAGGCGGCAATCGCAGGCGGCATGTCCAGAAATGTATCAGGACGTTTCCAACTACGGCTGCGCCAACCCGCATTGGAACCAGGCAAAATATGAAACACGCGTGTGGGTCGATACCAGGGGAGGGAAATATCACGCTCGCCATCACTGTCATAAGTGAAAACATCGCCATTGGGCGAGAAAGAAAAATCGTAAGCATTGCGAAATCCATCAGCGACGACTTCGCCTGCTGTGAGATCGGGGCTCAACCGCATCAGAGTTCCCGCGTAAGGTTTTTTAACGGGAGACGTTTTACGGGTGATGTAACTGGCATTGATACCTGCCGTATTTCCCAATAGTAAATACCACCACCCATCCGGACCTCGTTGGATCGAATGCGTATTATGTTCGCCCCCGGTTTTCGTTTGCAAAAACACATCCGGCTTACCATCTGCTCGATCATCTGCGTTTTGATCTCGATAACGAATCAGGCCGGCATCTCCCGTGCAGAGTAAATCTCTGCCGATGAAGTACATGCCTTGTGCGCCGGTCTTGGGACCATCTACATACTGCTGAAATGACTCGGCTACGCCATCCTCATCCGCGTCGATCAGAATGCGAACATATCCGGGACCGGAAACCACAACTCGACCCAGAGAATCAATCGTCATGGAATAGATGTCGTGGGCCAGATCATCGTCGGCATAGAGCGTCGCGCGAAAGCCTTCAGGAACTTTCAGTCCAGAAAACTCTTCGGCTGCCGAACAGGGAGCAACAGTGATTCCTGCTATGAACAGCAAACAGACTAGCGGCAACCAACCTCGATTTTCAGAGCGTTTAATATTGAAACGAAGCATCGTACCTCATACTTGGTGTTGAACTATGTGAAAAAACCCCGATCACTGTACCAAATATGAGTCAATGTCAGGCTATGAAACTACTTAAACAGCGTTCACATCGCAGTAAAGGTATCATAGTACTTAAAGACTGTTGAAGGCAATGCCCTCTTTTGACACCGGCTAAGAAATCTTTTGTACAAAACTCTGAGGTTCCTGCCCTCATTTCTGTCTCATTTCCAGAAATCAGGCCGCCGATCCAGGGTTTCCGCGACGATTTGAATAATTGCCTGTCGCTCTTCCATAGGAAACCTATTAGGTGTGACTTCCCATTTCTGATCCAAATCCATGTCCGTCGCGTTCAGAAACGAATAGACTTTTCGCAAAATTCGTAAACGTGCAGGTTCTGGCATCTTGTTGAAACTGTCGGTGTAAATCAAATAGCTCAAACGATGGCGGAACAGTTTGGTTTTCAAGTCAAACTCTTTGAGCGATCTCCCTTGGGTATCACGTTTTCCCTGTTCTTCAAACCAACTTCGATAAGCGGTGGTCCCTTTGAGGGGACTTGTGATTTCTGCTTCATCCATAAACAGCAGGTAACGCACCAGACGGTCTTCGACATCCGACCGTAAACCTAACTGCTGTTCCATACTTGCACGGGTGATTAAATTATGACCGTGAACCTGATGATCAAAAATTAAATGCGCGACGAGATCAGAGTGCGGATTCATATATTTAACGGTATCGACAAATTGATCGATTTGTTTCAAATTCGCGCGATAAGCGGGATCGGCCTTCGATTCTTCGATAGCCGCCTTGCCAAATATATTTCCGAGATGCACCATCTCGCCGTGGGTACCTGTGACATACCAGCCCCCCCAACGTTTTTCGAGAGGTTTGTCATGCGAGATTTGGGAATAACCGGAAATCGGACGACCATGCTGATCGGTCAGAAAAGAACGCACCAGCAAGCCGGGAACGCGTAAACTTGAGCTACCTCCATGACAGGAGAGACAACGTTCTGAACGGACAAAACGAGGTCGCGCCGCTGGTTGTTGATCCATTTCAAAAAAGATGGATCCTCTCAATGGATCAACAGATGCGATTTCCATCGCCCGCGCACCGGGAACCCAGCCTACGTAGACGTCATCGTTGAAATAGATTACCCGCGGATTGGTGGGTTTGATCAAGCGTGGATTAAGGGCCGTTTTGGAGTAGACCATCAGTTGTGACGCTTCGGGAATCTCCAGGGCTTTTAAGACTTCACGCAAATAACCCCATTCTGCATCGTATTCAAGTTTGAGTGTCTGTTTTTCTAATCTGAGATTCATTTCGGTAACGGGATCAGATAACGTTCCCTTCCCATATTCCACTGGTTTCAAGCCGAAGGGAATCGGGTCCCGAAACTCAATCTCTTTGACAGATTCAGTTGGTTTGGGAGCGATCAAAGGACTTTGGGCGCGCACTTCTAAAACAAAGCCGCCGAGCAGTAAACAGAAAGTAAAAAAGTGTCGCATCGCAAGTCCACATTTACAATTGATCAATATTCTTTGATGGGATAGGATTATAAGATCCGGTGTACTCATGACTTCCATCAAATTTGGTGAAAACTCATCTTATTTGGTCTTCACGATTTGCATTTTCAACTTGGTTAGATTTCAAAATCATGCGAAAATAGTAATATTGCACAGGGTCAGTAAATTGTTGTCAGTGTTGACTCATTCATTTAAAATCCATATGAATCAACCAGGATTTGTGACTTATCGCACAGAAGATCCTCATCCTGACACCGATATAATACAATACGTAGTCATCCGACAGGTTCACTCCATTACAGAGTTTTCTGGAAGGGTTTCGTTTTGAAATCTCCCCGCCATATTACCGCTATTATAACAGTCTTTGCTGCCCTGGTCTGCTCCTCAATCGGCTTAATGGCACAAAAACCATCGCTTCCCGATCTATTCGGACAGAAAAACGCCTCTGCGGGGAATCCTGCCCCTAAAGCAGAGGTGAGTGTCAGCCTCACGCCTCAAGACGCTAAAGCCGGGGATACCGTCACGCTTTCACTGGCGATGATGATTCCTGAGGGCTGCTATACCTACTCCACAAGTCCTACTTTCGGGGGTGCGACCAAGTTCGTGATTGAAGAGTCCAAAGGTTTGACCTCCGTCGATAAACATTTCAATGCGGATCATCCGCCGAAGAAAGTCTTTGAACCGCTGTTTGGTAAGGAAATCGAAAAATACTCAAAACATGTGATTTGGAGTCGCCGCTTCAAAGTCAATCAAGATGTGAAAGATCCCACAACAGTCCAGATCAAAGGACAAATGATCTATCAGGTTTGTGATTCAAAAAACTGTGTACCTTCGCAGTACTCCTTTACAGCCACTTTGTCAGGCAAGAAAGAAAGTGCGCCGCTCACACAAACAGTCGTCCCTGAACGCCGCTCGATACCCGATCCGGTGGAATTGACGTTTGCCTTAGCCCCCTCGAAAACCAGTCCTGAAAAGTTAGTACAACTTACCATTACGATGACTTTGGATCAGGAGTTTCATACATTTGCATTAGATCAAGACAAGAAGAATGCGGGTTTACCCACTCATATTGAAATTTTCAAACTGGAGGGTTTGAAACCGGTTTCCAAACAGTTTGCTGTTTCACCGGAACCCAAAGTGGAAACACATGACGATTATACCCAGCGAACACACTATGACAAAGTTGTCTGGACGCGCGAGTTTGAACGCATCCCCGGGGATAAAGAGTATGGCGTAGAAGGCAAACTGACTTATCAGATCTGTAACAAAGGGAGTTGTCGACGACCACTGCCTGTCGAATTCCAATTAGGAAATCTGACCAATGCAAAACCGGTGGTCATGTCTTCAATTGAAGAGCTCAAGGGATCGGATGACGATGATGATGCCCTGATTGTTTCTTCAAGCGATGCTAGTAACCGTTCCCTTGCCTTAAACCTCTTTTTTGCATTTTTAGGCGGACTGATTCTAAATGTCATGCCGTGTGTGCTCCCCGTGGTTGCCATCAAGGTGATGAGCTTTGTGCAACAGGCAGGTGAAAGTCGCATGCGGATCTTCCTGCTGAATATTTTCTATTCGCTGGGTGTAGTCACTGTCTTTCTTGCTCTGGCTTCGCTGGCTGTCTTTGCCGGATTGGGCTGGGGTGGTTTGTTTCAAAGTCCGAAATTCAACATTGTGATGGCCTGTATCGTTTACGCCATGGGTTTGAGTATGTTGGGCGTTTTTGAAATTCCCGTACCAGGTATGGTTGGTTCAGCCGCCGGTGGTCAACAGCGAGAAGGACTGACAGGGGCTTTTCTGACTGGAATCCTGGCAACACTGCTGGCAACCCCCTGTAGTGGTCCCTTCCTGGGTCCCGTTCTGGCCTGGTCTGTGAAACAAACTCCGAACATTACCTATCTGGTCTGGCTCGTGATGGGCTTGGGAATGGCCTCTCCTTATCTGATCTTTAGTATTTTTCCCAAAGCGATCAACTATCTTCCCAAACCCGGGATGTGGATGGTGCGTTTCAAGGAATTCTCCGGGATCGTACTCATGGGAGCAGTCATCTTTATTATCTCATTTTTAGATGAGTCGCTCACAGTTCCCGTTCTCATCATGTTGTTGGGAATTACCACCGGTCTGTGGATGATCGGCAGCCTCTACTCTCATAATTCTTCGACTCAGCAGAAAATGACCGTGCGCGTTGCAGCGCTTTTGTTAACGGCTGGTATTTGTTTCTTTGGTTACGATATGAGCCAGAAATCAGCGAACCAACTGCCATGGGTTCCCTTTAATGCGACAGAACTGAATCAATTGCGAGAAGAAAACAAAACGGTGCTGATCGATTTTTCCGCTGATTGGTGCCTGACTTGCAAAACAAATGAAAAGTACGCATTAAATACCGAGGAAACGCTCGAACTGATCAAAAAACATAACATCGTTCCCATGTATGCCGATTACACAGACTACTCACCGACGATCAAAGAATGGCTGGATAAATTTGACAGTGTCAGTATTCCGCTGACGGTGATCTTTCCCGCGAATCAGCCCAACAAGCCCATTATCATTCGCGATCTCTATACGCAGGCAACCTTGCTCGAAAAGCTTCAAGAGGCTGTTGACGTACCTCCAAAGAAAAAAACGACTAAGCAGGCCATGATCTCAACAGTCGCACCCGAGTAGTCTCATTCCCTATAGAGCTGATATGTATGCTCACCAATCATTCTACATCTGCTTTGATTGCTCTATTCATCGAAACGATGGCGATTATTAGCCTCACGCTTTTCGATTGTTCTCATTTTTTGTAAGGTATGATTCTTAACTTCAAAGTGAACTCACCATTGTGTCTTTGCTCCGAGATGAATCATGCCAGAAAACGCGCCTACTCCTGATCCTAAACAGGTTGATATCGTCGCTCCCACTCCACGGCGTTCGACCTGGTCAGAAATGAAGACCAGCGAAGACTGGTGGGCCATCTGGATTGGCGGGCTCTTACTGCTGATCTGTTTTCTGGCGTTTTATCTTAACCTGCCGAACAATTTTTCCGAGCAACTCGCAGAAGCAAAGACAGCTGGTGAAAAGCCGAGCGTACATAGTCCACTCAAGCCCTGGTTAGCAAAGCCAGGTTCATGGACTCAAAACCCGATCAGTTCGATATTTCCACCTGAAAAGAAGAACCTGCTCATTCCGTTATGCGCTGTTTTTTTTATTAGTCTGTGTGCTTTCTCATTGGGTATTAAAGCAATGGGGCACTCTGTTACAAAGTTTGCTGTCGGATTTATCGGCGTGTTTTTGTTGGCGACGCTGGCTTATGTGCTTACCGGACAGGTTGTTGCCAAAAGATACAATCTGGAGTATGCACTTTGGGCACTGATGATTGGTTTGGTGATCAGCAATACGATTGGTACTCCCGAGTGGATGAAGCCCGCACTGAAAACAGAATTTTATATTAAAACAGGTCTTGTCATTATGGGGGCCAGTGTGCTCTTCAGTCGGTTGTTAATCCTGGGACTGCCGGGGATTTGCATCGCCTGGATTGTAACCCCTATCGTGCTTATCAGTACTTATGCTTTTGGACAGAAGATTCTCAAACTGGAATCGAAATCGCTGAACATGGTTATTTCGGCTGATATGTCCGTGTGTGGTGTGTCTGCTGCGATTGCCACAGCCGCATCCTGTAAAGCGAAAAAAGAAGAGCTGTCGTTTGCGATTGGCCTCTCGTTAAGTTTCACTGTCATCATGATGATTGTGATGCCGGCTCTGATTAAAGTGTTGGGGATTGGTCCCATCCTGGGAGGCGCCTGGATGGGAGGCACAATCGACTCTACCGGCGCGGTGGCTGCCTCAGGAGCTATATTGGGGGAACAAGCCGAACAGGTGGCAATTACGATCAAAATGATTCAAAATATTCTCATTGGTGTCACCGCGTTTGGAGTCGCCGTGTACTGGGTCACCCGTGTGGAAGGTAAGGAATCACAAATCAAGCCTGATGCTTGGGAAATCTGGTATCGCTTCCCCAAATTCGTACTTGGGTTTGTGCTTGCTTCTTCTGTCTTCTCGCTTATGTATGTTTACATGCAAGGCGGTGACATCATTGTTCCCACAATGGTGAAAGAATCATCGAAGGTTTTCCGAGGCTGGTTCTTCTGTCTGGCCTTTATCAGTATCGGTCTCGAAACCAACTTCCGGGAACTGACGAAATTCCTGAAAGGGGGCAAGCCGTTGATCCTCTATGTTTGCGGTCAATCTCTTAACCTGATTTTGACACTGCTGATGGCCTGGCTGATGTTCTCGGTCTTCTACAAAGACGCCATCAATGAGTTGTTTAATAAATAGCGATCTCACATCACCAGTGCTTTAAAGCTGATTACTGCCGGATTTTCATGTCATACAGTACGAGTCGTATCGGATAGAATACTGAGTTGTCAGATTGCAAGGTTTCTTTCAGGTACGCATCCGAAAATGGTATCTGAGGATTTAATATCCTTTAGTCAGCGTACATGCAATGTTTCTATTTCATTCTATTTGTGCGGAGTTCCAGATGAGTCTCTCAATACTATATAGCCGTAACCCCTATTGCATAGCACCGTTTACAACATTGGCTGACCTTCGAAACCAGCTTGATCCACTTTTGCGCATTATTGTCTCGACTATGGTCAATTTTGGAAAGTTGAGAGTTCAGATCTCAAGTCAATCGGGCCAAACAGGGCTCATTTGGGGAAACCAAATAGTGCTCATTCAGAAGTGGATTTTAGTCTTTTCCCAAAAACAGCGCCAAACAAGAGGGTTTTATAGTGCTGGAATTAACAGGGGAATATTGATGCATCCGCATGATTTTTTTTACTCGCGCGCGCGACGCAGATCACAGAGTTTCGCGAAGGTCGCGATGACGTCAAGCTAAACTTTCAGCACCTATAAAAGAACGAAATCTTTGGTGAAAAGATTCCCAAAAATGTCAAGTGAACTTGAGCCTGATGACTTTTTGTGTCGCAATGAACAATGTGCATAACTAACAAAAAAACCTCGGCGATATTCACCGAGATTTTGAACTATGACTTTTTAAGGATCAAGCCTGTTGCATTAACCAGACTAACAACCCTTTTGCGAGATGCTTTCGATTTTCGGCTTGCTGGAAGACAATACTTTGTCGACTATCAAGCACCTCATCGGTGACTTCGAGCCCCCGTTTCGCAGGCAGGCAATGCATAAATTTACAATTCGAACCTGCGGCTGTCATGAGCTTGGAATTGACCTGATAATCGGCAAAAATTTTCTTGCGTTTTTCCGTTTCGGCTTCCTGTCCCATGCTGGCCCAGACATCGGTGTAAATCACGTTTGCTTCCGCAACCGCTTTTTGAGGATCCGGCTCCAGTTCCAGTTTGGCATCGGGGATGTTTGCTTTCAATGAAGTCACAAAATCCGAAGATAACTCAAAGCCTTCCGGCGAAGAGACAACGAAAGGAACACCCAACTTGGCACAACAATTGGCGAGTGAGAACGCCACGTTATTACCATCACCCACATACGCCAGTTTCTGTTGAGATAAGTCGCCGGCGATTTCCTGCATCGTAAACAGATCGGTCAATGCCTGACAGGGATGACTTAAATCGGAAAGTGCGTTGATCACCGAAGCGTTCGAGTTTTTAGCGAACTGTTCTATGAGTTCGTGCGAGAAGGTTCGCAATGTGATCACATCAGAATAGCCGCCAATCACCCGGGCAACATCTTCAATCGATTCACGTCCATCCAGGCCCGCCTCTTTGCAGGTAAAGAAGCTCGCACCCCCTCCCAGTTCCCACATGGCTGATTCAAAACTGAGCCTTGTTCTGAGCGAAGGTTTTTCGAATACCTGAGTCATTGTGTTGCCCTGTAATAACTGTGGACGTTCTCCTGATTTTTGTTTCTCTTTTAATTCCTGGACGAGGGCAAATATTTCTAGGATTTCAGACGATTCCAAGTCGTGCAAGGTAATTAAATGTCTCATTGGATATCTCAATCAATGATATGTTAAAAACAGGAATTCCTGTTCGCTTCTTGAAATAAGATTCGAACAGGAATATGTGAATAGCTCAAATTGTTTTGATAAAACGACCCGTCAGCCTTATGCTTCTTCAGCCATTTCCCGCAACACAGTCGCGATAATCTCACAGCCTTCTTCGACTTGTTCCAAAGTCACATTCAAAGGCGGCAATAAACGGACAACGGTATCGTGCGTTGAATTGATCAGTAATCCACGGTCCATACATTTTCCAACAGCAGGACCAGAAGGAATATTCAAATCGATACCCACCATCATACCGCGGACGCGCACTTCACGAATAATCGACAGCTCATTCTGGAGCTGGTCGAAGAATTGCTGAAATTGCTGTGACATACGTTGACAATTTTCCAACAGGTTTTGCTCTTCGATCATTTGACCGGTGGCTAGACCTGCTGCCATCGCCAGAGGATTCCCACCAAATGTGCTGGCATGCATTCCGGGTCGTAAGCTGGGGGCAACTTCTTCAGTAGCGATTACGGCTCCGGCTGCGACTCCCGCTGCGATGCCTTTAGCCATGGTCATGATGTCGGGCTGAACGTCCCACTGCTGATATCCGAACCAGGTTCCGGTACGTCCCATGCTGGTTTGTACTTCATCGAAGATCAGCAGACAGTTGGCTTCATCTGCCACCTTTCGAAGACCGGCCAGATAACCTTCATCGGGAATGTTAACGCCGCCCTCACCCTGTATCGGTTCTACAATGATGGCACACGTTTCATCGTCCACCAGACTGGCAATCGCTTCCAGATCGTTAAACGGTGCATATCGGAAGCCGGCAACTAAGGGGCCCAGTCCATCATGATATTTGGGTTGGGCTGTGGCCGTGACTGCTGCAAAAGTTCGACCGTGAAACCCATTTTCGCAGGTAATGATTTTGGGGCGTTTGCCATCAAAATGTAATCGAGCCAGTTTAATTGCGCCTTCGACGGCTTCCGCACCACTGTTACAGAAGAAGGCTTTACCGAAACTTCGCGTGCAGAGAAATTCGGCAAATCGTCCCTGTGCTTCGGTGTACCAGGTATTGGGTACGTGAATCAAACGAGAAACCTGATCTTGAATGGCAGAGACTACCGGCTCGGGAGAATAACCGAGTATATTACACCCCCATCCGGGAAACAGATCGAGATAGCGTTTCCCCTCGGCGTCCCAGACGTGGCTGCCTTCGCCGCGCACCAGGCTGATCGGATAACGACCATAATTGGGAATGACATATTTCTCGAATAGGGCAATCGTGTCCTGACTGCTGGCATTTCCCGTTAATTGCACTGATACACCTCGTCTAATTAAAACAACCGTAAAACTACATTATCGGATTCTTGGAAAGGAATTGTGACACTATTTCTCAAACGGATGTTCGAAAAAATAGCAAACTTTTTCGTAAATCGTGAAGATCGCACTCTTTTAGATCTTAAGAGACGAACTGAAACCCATCAAAAAGAAGTCGAAGATTATAGCAAAAAGCGATGTTTTCCACATCAATTTCAGCAAAAGAATCCGGTTCCTCACCAAATTTTCATCTAATTAGATTGCATCAACTGCGCCACTTCTTTTGCAAAATAGGTCAAAATGCCATCTGCGCCGGCTCTTTTGAAGCAGAGCAGGCTTTCGAGCATACAGCGTTCACGATCCAGCCAGCCGTTTTGAGCTGCTGCAGAAATCATGGCATATTCACCACTTACCTGATAAGCAAATGTGGGTACTTCAAACTCAGCTTTGACGCGACGAACAATATCTAAATAAGGCATTCCCGGTTTGACCATCACCATGTCGGCTCCCTCACTGATATCCAGACCGACTTCACGCATTGCTTCTTCGCTATTGGCGGGATTCATCTGATAGGTTCGTTTGTCGCCTGTTCCCAGGTTTGCTCCCGAACCCACGGCATCGCGAAATGGACCATAAAAGGCAGACGCATATTTGGCTGCGTACGCCATAATTTGTACATTCTGAAAACCAGCTTCATCCAAGGCTTCACGAATCACACCAACACGGCCATCCATCATGTCCGAGGGGGCGATAATATCACAACCTGCTTCTGCTTGAACGACCGACTGCCGACATAAGACATCCAGTGTCTCATCGTTGACAACATATCCCTCTTTGACCAAACCATCCTGACCATGACTGGTATAAGGGTCCAGGGCAACATCGCAGAGAATCCCCAGATTCAAGTTCTCTGCTTTCAATGCACGTACCGCACGACAAACCAGATTCTCTGAATTATATGCTTCTTCCCCATTCTCAGTCTTTTTAGCAGGATCAGTCGCTGGAAAAAGTGCTAACGCAGGAATCTTCAATTCAGCAGCTTCCCTGGCAGCTTCGAGCAGGTGATCGATGGTCAATCGCTGCACACCGGGCATGGAAGGAATCTCTGTTTTCTGATTCGTGCCTTCCTGTATAAATACAGGCCAGATCAGGTCATTTACAGAGAGTTGATTTTCAGAAACCAACCGTCTAGACCAGTCTGTGCGGCGATTTCGCCGCATTCTTACTTGAGGAAACATAAAAAATTAAACCCTTGTCAATCAAAATGCACCAGATCACGTATAAATAATAGCGCTGAGACCTTGATTATGGCCTAAATAATCTTAATTATAAAGGAATATGCTCTTAATAAATCTGGTTGAGAGTTCAGATTAGACCATTGCATTAGCCGCACAACTTCAATACTGTATTATATGTAGGGGACGAACCCTCCCACCTTAAGATCTGAGATAGCAAGCCTGAACAATGGTTTGTAATCCTTCATCAGTGATACCACATTCTATAAACGAACAGTGAGGATCTTCTATGCGAAGAATGAACATGGTGCTTGTCGGCTCCGCTATGCTGTTTTTCACCGCCTCTCTTGCAACAGCAGGCGACTGGGCACACTGGCGTGGCCCGGAGCATAATGGAATTTCCCGTGAAACCAACTTGGTTGATGCCTGGTCTCTTGACGGTAAAAATGTGATCTGGAAATCAGACATTGGCGGTCGTTCTGCTCCGATTATTTTAGATGGTCGTGTCTATCTAAATTGTCGAACTCACCATGATGTCAATGATCCGGAAGATAAAATCCATTCCAGAGAGCAAGTTGTCTGCTGGGATGCCAAGACGGGCAAAGAACTCTGGAAAGATGAGTTTAATGTCTTTCAAACCGACATCCCCTCACCTCGCGTGGGCTGGGCCAGTATGGCCGGCGATCCAGAAACCGGCAACGTTTTCGTTCACTCAGTCAGTGGTCTGTTTCGATGCTACTCTCCTGAAGGTAAAGTGCTCTGGGAAACCTCGCTGGCCGAAGACTACGGAAAAATCTCTGGGTATGGTGGTCGAACACAAACACCTGTCGTTGATGAAAATCGGGTGATTGTCAGTTTTCTGCAACTTAACTGGGGTAAGACTGCCGTTCCTCCTCCAAAACAGACCTACTATGCTTTTGATAAGAAAACTGGGAAACTGCTTTGGACAGCCGCCCCCGGTGGTAAGCCTTACGATACTAACTATTCTGTCCCCATTGTGACCGTCATCGACGGCACACGGATGTTGATTGCCGGGAACTCAGACGGTGGTTGTTATGCCATGAATGCCCGCACGGGAGAAAAGCTCTGGGGCTTCAAAATGTCCAAACGTGGGTTGAATTGTTCGCCTGTTACCGATGGCAACCTGGTTTATATCGCACATGGCGAAGACAACATCGACAATGTGGAATTTGGTCGTATCCAGTGCATTGATGGATCAAAACGTGGCGACATTACAGAAACTGGCAGCGTTTGGCGCGTTGATGGCGTCAAAGCCGGTTATGCTAGCGTGCTAGTGAAAGACGGAATCCTGTATGTCGTTGCTGACACCGGCCGCATGTATGCCTATGACAGCAAAACGGGTAAAGAGCTTTGGACCTATAATCTTGGTACCGTAGGAAAAGGTTCTCCTGTCTGGGCAGATGGAAAGCTGTATGTGATGGAAGTGAATGGAAACATTCATATTCTCAAACCCAGCCGCGAAAAATGCGAAGAACTTTCGCACGTTCAACTTCTGGCCCGTGTGGACAAAGGACTTGATGAAATCTATGCCTCACCGGCGATTGCCGACGGTCGAATTTATTTCGTGACTCGTGACCGCACGATTTGTATTGGTGATGAAAGTAAAAAACCAAGCAGTGGTTCCGTTCCTCCATTAGGAGCAGAAAAAGCCAAGCAGGATAAAATTGCTTCGATTCAGTTAACTCCATTTGAAATCGCCGCCACTCAAGGCGAAAAAATCGATTATGAAGTTCTGGCTTATGATGCAAATGGACATTTTATTAAGAAGGTCGATGCCAAAATTACTCCTGGCAAAGGGCTGGAAGGTTCGAAAGTAGATGGTTTGAGCTTGATGACTCCCGCTGATTTAAAAGCTCCCGTTGCCGGGACTGTTTCCGTGAAAGTCGGAGATGCGACTGCGGAATCTCGAGTCCGAGTCTTTCCACCACTTCCCTGGAAGTTTGACCTGGAAGGCTATAAAGGCAAGCAGGTCCCTCCAGCCTGGGTCAATGCATTCCTGAAACTGCAACCCAATGAGGTAGATGGAACAACAGCGCTCAAAGCCAGCCCTGGCAAAGGTCGTCCAAGTGCCACTATCTGGCTGGGACCTTCTGATATGGGTCAGTTAGCACCAAATGGATATACAATTCAAGCAGATGTCTTTCTGAAAGAGCAAAAGCGAAAGCTGGCCAGCATGGGAGTGACCGTGAATCGTTATAATTTGATTCTCAAAGGGAATTCCAGCAAACTGGCGATTCAAAGCTGGGCACCACATAAGAGAATGACTAAGGAAGTTCGGTTTCGATCAGACCCGGATGTCTGGTATACTCTGAAACTCAAAGTCGATATCAAGGATGGTCAGGCAACTGTGAAAGGTAAGGTATGGCCTCGCAAGAAACCTGAACCCAAAGAGTGGACTATTGAAGCCTCAGACCCACACGCGAATATGAAGGGTAGTCCAGGGCTTTATCTTTACCGTCTCGCAGATGCTTACTTCGATAACATCATTGTCTCTGAGGATAAATAATGAAAAAGTTTCTATTTCGATTCGCTCTGTTAAATTTGCTTGCATGCTTTACATTCGTTTCAACAGGGTGTGAATCCCGTGAATCAACGACGAAACCTGCACCCGGAACGGAAACCGATCTGGGAGGCGCCGCTCCAATCGACGAAGCTGGTTCTACAACAGGTGAAACAGGAGTTAATGTTCCTGAACCGGACGCTGACCCCAAACCATCTGAACCAGAACTGGATCCCGATGGGAATCCTGTCGAATCAAAGGTAGAAGCAAAACCTAAAGATACAGAACTAGCGAAAGCCGCTCCTAAAAAAGGCGAGGGTCAACCAACATCAGCCGGCAAAAAATCTACGATTACTGGTGACTGGACAATGTGGGGTGGTTCTCCTTCTCGTAACATGGTCAACAAAACCACTGGAGTTTCAATCGACTTCAAACCGGGTGAAGGTGACGAACCAGGAGAGAACATTCTCTGGGTTTCGAAGCTAGGCTCACAAACTTACGGTAATCCTGTTGTTGCCGATGGTCAGGTTTATGTAGGAACAAACAATGGCGGAAAGTATCGTCCTCAGTATGAAGATGACCTGGGTGTCGTACTTTGCTTTGACGAAAAAACGGGAGACTTTAAATGGCAGCTCTCTCGTGAAAAGCTTCCACAAGGCCGTGTGAACGATTGGCCCGAGCAGGGAATCTGTGCTGCACCTTGTGTTGAAGGAGATCGCCTGTGGGTTGTCACAAACCGTTGCGAACTCATGTGCCTTGATGCAAACGGGTTTTATGACAATGAAAATGATGGCCCTGTCAAAGATGAAAAAGATACCGATAAGAAAGATGCTGATATCATCTGGTCACTCGACATGATTGAAGACCTGGGAGTATTTCCTCACAACCTGGCAACCAGTTCGCCTGTTGTTCACGGCGATTACGTCTTCCTGTTGACCTCAAATGGAGTTGACGAAGCCCACTTGGAAGTACCTGCTCCTCGTGCCCCTTGTTTTCTGGCAGTCAATAAGAAAACAGGGAAGGTCGTTTGGGAAGACAATACTCCTTTTGATCAAATTCTGCACGGTCAATGGTCTTCTCCTGCAATAGGCGAAGTGAACGGTCAAGTTCAGGTTTACTTCCCCGGTGGTGATGGCTGGCTCTATGCCTTCACTCCTGAAGGTGATGGCGATGGAAATGCCAAACTGATCTGGAAATTCGACCTGAATCCTAAAGATTCAAAATGGGAACTCGGTGGTCGAGGTACTCGTAATGCTATCATCAGTACTCCTGTTTTTTATGACAACAGCGTGATCCTGGGTGTCGGTCAAGACCCTGAACATGGTGAAGGGGTTGGCCACATTTACCGCATCGATGCCACAAAAACAGGTGACATCAGTCCTCAGATTTCTGATGGTAAGAAGGGGTGGAAAGATAACCCCAACTCCGGGCAGATCTGGCACTATGGTGGGGAAGATGTGGATGGCAAGCTGACCGGTAAAAAAGGTGAGCTGTTATTCCGGCGAACCATGTCGACTGTTGCTGTCGCTGATGGTCTGGTTTACGCTCCTGACCTGAGTGGTTTCGTCCATTGCCTCGACTTGGCAACCGGAAAACGCTATTGGGAATATGATATGTTCGCCGCCTGCTGGGGCTCTCCCATGGTCGTAGATGGTAAAGTATTTATTGGAAATGAAGACGGAATGTTAGTCATTCTTGAAGCTGGCAAGGAAAAGAAACTGCTGGATGAGAAGACGTTCAACTCTTCAATCTACAGTACACCAACCATCGCGAATGGCAAAATGTACATTTCTGATCGATCTCAATTATACTCGATCAAAGTGACTGACTAATAAGAGGTTACGACCTTTTATACCACATAAAACAGAAGTCTGAGTTTCTCGGGCTTCTGTTTTTTAATGCGCGATGGAATTCGGTTTTGACATAAAAACGCTTTTTTGATACACCGCGGTCTCAGAACACATCAAATCGTACCTGCCACAAGCACAAAAAATCCCAATCTGGTCAAACCAGATGAGCAGGATCAAATCCTAATCTGCTGACTGATCAAATCGGAAGACCAAATCACTTATGTCATCTGCCATCATCGTCATTCCCTGTTTCAATGAAGAAAAACGATTAGAGATTCTGCAGTTTCGCAAATACGGAATCACTCATCGCAATCATCGTTTTTTATTTGTCAATGATGGTAGTAGCGACCGTACTGGCATCATCCTGGATGAACTGAAAGAGTTCGATTCCGACGTGTTTGATGTGCTTCATCTTCCTCGCAATCAAGGCAAAGCGGAAGCCGTTCGCCAGGGAATATTGCAGGCAATGCACGCGGGTGTTGACTATGCCGGATTCTGGGATGCGGATCTTGCCACACCCCTGGAAGTGATTCCCGAATTCACAGCGCAACTTGACCAGACTCCAGAACTGTCAATGGTCATTGGCGCACGTGTCAAACTTTTGGGAAGACAGATTGAACGACAACAACTCAGGCACTATCTTGGTCGTATTTTCGCGACTGCGGCCTCCATAGTTTTAAAGCTTCCTATTTATGATTCTCAGTGTGGTGCCAAAATGTTTCGTGTGACCCCAGAAACGAAAACGCTCTTTACCACACGATTTTTGACAAACTGGATTTTTGATGTCGAGCTTCTTGCCCGAGCTCGCCAGTTGGAAAAGTTCTTTCAGTGTTCTTCACTTGAAGAGACCGTTTATGAACTACCGCTGTCAAAATGGATGGATGTTGCCGGTTCAAAAGTCAAACCGCACGATTTTCTTAAAGCGTTTTTTGAACTATGTTCTATTTACTGGAACTATCTAAGGCCTTCAATCAAAGAACCTTTCACCCAATTGTCTGAAACTCCAGTGACGGAAGAAATTCGCCGAGCTGCTTAAATCATTCCGTGTCAGCTTACTCCAGAACCACTACACAAACAGGCATTCTTTTGCCCTGCTTTCATCCAGATTCCGCTATGCTCGATAAAGTGCATAGGCTAACATGGAATTTAATGCCGACAGGATAAAGACGAGCGGTGCAATCACTCCAAAGAGCCAACTGCGTAAAGACGCCAAATAAATCATCAGTGATACTAACACCAGGGTTATGAGCAGCATCCCAGAAAAAGCCAGACCATCAGAAACGTGATGAAAAAATAATGCGCGCGGTACTAGTGCTGGTAAACCAGGCCACATTTTAATCCAGGACCAGCGATAATCAGTCCAGGATCCACCATTCAATATCAACCAGGAATACGGGTAATAAGTGCAGAACAAAATGATCGGAATGACAACTTTTAATGACGGACGCTTCGCCCGAGAAGTCGCTCGTCTAAGCATGATGAATATTGAACCAGCTATTACAATATCCGCATTTCACATCACCCTGAGGCGAAACATCAATGTTATCTGACAAAGGCGCATTGCATTTGGGGCAAGTATAAGTACCTCGTTTTGTATTAGTCGAAGTGGTTTCCATGACATTCGATTTGGGTAAGATCCCCTTAGATGTGATAGCTTTGTAGGCAGTAAAACTACCAATGGCAACAAAGGGAATCGCAACGAAAGATCCGAAAATTCGAAAAAACAAAGGGGGAGAATGGAATCCACCAAAGGGTTGTGACCATAGAAAACCTAAAACGGTCAGCCCAACCCCAGCAAATACACAGCCTACGATGGCTCCGACGAACTTAGCCCCGGTTGTGATCGTTTTCTGCAGTTCTTCTTGTTCGTTCATTGGTTTCACAAATTCTCAAATCTGAATGTTAAGGAGTTTTGTTGCAAAATTAATCGACTTGCAGGTGTTCCACCTTTTCTTTAAAGTCGATATCCTGTAGGAGAGCGTAGCGCACGATATTCAAAGCAAGATTGACTGCATCCTGCGGAATATATCCGGCACAAGCCACTGAAGCCTGCTGTTCCAGAGCACAACTGATATCGTACTTGCTATAGATGACTGCCAAGTGTCCGTCGATTTCGATCCCTTCCAGTAAGGGCTCAACGATCACCGTTTTTGCTTTGAGAGGTTGATTGACATCGTCTACTTCCATCTGACGGCGTCTGACTTTGCGAACATCATGACCTGTTTGTTCTGTAAAGAGTGAGTGATTAATGGGGATACGCTTCAGTTTTTTTGTGGGAAACATGTCATGAATCATTTGTCGAAAACTTTGATCAAAAGGTTGAGAGCCGCAACAGGCATCAGCAAACAAGACTGCTCCGTTTTCGAGTGCCTGCTTTAATGTCGCCTGTTCTGTTTTCGAAAGGCTGAACTGAGTTCGTCCATGCATATAGAGCAGTGGGTATTTCAGAAGACTCGGATCGCTGGCAGGCAAGTTCAATGGTTTTGTAGAGGCAACCATGCCTGCTTTTTGATTGAGTGCCTTTAATAAATTGCGTAACGCACGAGGAGCCGCATCCCAGGTACCAGAATGACGAAGTTTTGCTATTTGCAAAAATCCGCGTTCAATTTGATCCTGCGCCCCTCCCTGGTTGGCTAATTCTTCTTGATCGAGTTTGTTTGGAGGCTCGCGACCGGTGGCATAAGCAATCACATTCGTACCAATTCTAATGGCACGTGTAATCATTGATGTGGCTTGAGCCGAACGCTTCTTCGAGGGAAATCGCATCCACTTATCCCACAAACAAGCAAGATCATCGGGGCAGTAAATAATTGAAGTTCGACAGCCAACGTCCACTCCGTAAAGCTCGACACTTTCAGCATCGAGTAAATACTCACAACGAAACACGGGATGTTCTGCAGTCAATCGTTTCAGTTGTGCTTCTCCTTGCGGATACATACGTTGAATCAATTGACGAAATCCCCGATCAAATCCGGCACCATTACAGTTATCAACCGCAAAAATAAAACCACCTTGTTCCACGTATTGCTTCAACGTCGTCGTTTCTTTTTCACCAAATTCCGGATCGTCCAGCCCACTGATGAAGAGTACTGGTGCCTGCCTGAGAACCTGCACACTTCCACTTTGAATTGCCAGCTCAAGATTGACGGTCTGCCAAGTAAGAAGTTTGGGCCAATCGGGACGCCCTGATAAAGCGTCTGTCAGATTTAAAATATCGTTTTGATGATGGTTCCAATTAGGAATGGCATCCGGATTTTGAGCGACTTTCTGTTTTGTGTTGTATTCCAGTTTGTTGATCAAGACGGGCGCCAGTCCCTTAGAAAGAAACAACAAAACAAAACTGGTCCCCAAGACAGGATTACCTTCTATTTGCCCTGCTCCCTTCCAGGATCCATCTCGTACCGACTGTCTTTTTACAAGGAAGGCAGCACCTTCACGGTACCAGTCATGTTTTCCAAAAAAACGTGTCCCACTGAGTCGCCCCGCCCGTTCGAGTCCATAAAGATAGTAGAGTAACCAGGAATTCACTCCCGGATTGCTCCCCACAGAAAAATGATTTGTCATCCAACGGACTGCTCGTTCTATTGACTGATCTGCTTCTTTTTTATCACAGCAAATGGGTGTTCCATCGGGATTGACTTTCAAATCATCCCCCAGCATCGAATTCACAATCACCATTGTGGCGATACCGGCCACTGTCATACTGCCTCTGCTTTTCCCGCCTCGGGACTGATATCCCCAACCTCCATCCGCACTCTGCTGAGTACTCCAATACTGTTTGATCAATCGCCATGTACTAAGGCTGACAGGCACACCCGCATGAACCGCATCTCGTAAAGCCAATACAGCGTACTGGCTGTTACTTCTGTCTGCGGTTCCCACTCCACCAATGGCCATGCCAGGACCATAGCTCCAGCCTCCTGCATCGGGACCATTTTTTACCTGGCTTGCCTCCAGGCGGCTGACCAGAGCCTGAATCAATGTTAAATCCCGTTTACCATCTTTCGCAGCGGCCAAAGCCATGATCATCAAACTGACCTGATAAGTCCCCTTTGGACCGGGAGGACGAATTGACCTTAAATATTTTAAACCTCGTTGGACCGGTTCGTCTTTTGCTGTCATCCCACAATTGACAATCGCCATCAAAGCTAGACAGCTGACTCCGACACTATAACTGGATCCGATGGGAGCTGGCCACGAACCACTCTCATTTTGATTTTTCAGCAGAAAATCTCGTCCCCGCTCAATCGAATCAGCAACCGACTTTGCAGTGAGTTCCTGGGCAGAAGCAGTGAATAATGGCTGCATACAATAAGTAAAGCAAACAACAAACGCCAGTATCCAGCGTAATGTTAAACTCAACTTTCGATTATCAGAACCTTCCATAGCATCTCACTTTCTCTCATGTGACAAAACATTAGACAAAAATCTGCAACTCTTATCATCTAGAACTGTCATGAGAGTCATTATAGTTCAACAATTGTCTATACTTACCTGATTTTTAGCTATTTTTTACGATGTCAGTACTTTTCTGACTGATTTGAACATTGTATCAGTTTTACTTCTTCTACTCAGGAGTCTCGGTTTCTCTGGACATTTGAGATGACTATAATTGCGGTTCCTGCAAAAGTATTTTCACATAAGTCAAAACACTTAGCTACATAAATTGGTACCCTGTATCAGGATGACTAATCTCACTCAAACAGACTTAATCATTTATGAGAGAATGGAAAAACATTGGCTAACGAAAAACGCGACTTCGACGATTTTCTCGAAAAGTTAAAACGTCATCATGATGTGATGGTAGACGAACTTCATAAAGTCATCATCGGGCAAGATGATGTGATAGAACAAATTATGGCAGCCATCTTTACGGGTGGACATTGCCTCCTGGTAGGTGTTCCCGGACTAGCAAAGACATTATTGGTCAGCACGATTGCTCAGATACTTGACTGCGATTTCAAACGCATTCAGTTTACCCCTGACCTGATGCCCTCTGATATTACGGGAACCAATGTATTGGAAGAAGAGGATTCTGGACGGCGTTCATTTCGGTTCGTACAAGGCCCGGTGTTTACGAATATTCTGCTGGCAGATGAAATCAACAGAACCCCTCCGAAGACACAGGCTGCTCTGTTGCAATCTATGCAGGAACGAGAAGTCACCGTAGGCCAGGAGACCTACGATTTACCAGACCCTTTCTTTGTCATTGCCACTCAAAACCCCATTGAGCAGGAAGGAACCTATCCGCTACCCGAAGCACAACTGGACCGTTTTATGTTCAACATAAAGGTCGAGTACCCGAATCTGGAAGAAGAAGAAAAAATCCTGGCTTCAACCAGCATAAGTGAGAAACCGGAGATTCGCAAAGTATTGACGGCCAAATCGATCATCTACCTCCAAAGACAGATCAACATGATCGAAGTGGGTCCGATGACAATTAACTATGTGACGCGACTGGTACGTGCGACACGCCCCTCTGATGGCTCAGCGCCCCAATTTATTAAACAAATGGTCGACTGGGGAGCCGGTCCAAGAGCAGGACAATATTTGATTTCCGGTGGTAAAGCAATCGCTGCTATGGCGGGACGCGCCAGTGTTTCGCTCAATGACATCAGACGTGTCGCGATTCCTGTGCTCAGACATCGCATTTCAACCAACTTCCAGGCTCAAGCTGAAGGATTGGTAACAGAAGATATCATTGCACGTCTTCTGGAAGAAATCCCAGAGCCTAATATTCCTAAATATGAGTGAACTACGCGAGCTTGTATCACTCATTTCTAAAAGGTAAAAACCAGGGAAGAAAAAACACTCGTTGAGAAGGTCAACGTTCAATAAGCGGTTAGTTCTGCAGAATCGTTGAGCTGATGCTGCAAAACTTTCTGAATCTTAGCTCGTAAATTGCGAATTTTGATAGGTTGAACAAGAATACGAGAACGATCTGTTTTTCTTAATTTTTTCTTAGTTTTGGCATTCTTCTCGGAAAGAATGAGAATCGCAGCCAGATCGAGATCCAGTTCCATCGCTTTATGAAATGCTTCTACGGCCCCTGAGCCAATGGCATCTTCCATAAAGACGACACAGTCAGGAGCATTTTCTTTAATACGGTTCAAAGCACGATCTACGTCACTTAAAATCAAAACACGATAGCCATGTTTTGTAAGGTAATCCCGCAAGACGTCTTGATTCTTGGATCGATTTTCAACGCACAAAATTGTAGGAGGAGCCATAGAAATTTTTAATGTTTGCTCTGCCGTCACTTTCGCTTCCGAAGCTCCTTGTGCATCGCTTTTATTTTCAGGATCATCTAATTGAGCACGCACTTCAAGCAACTCTTGAATTGCCTCAGTGGCAGATTGGAAACGTTCTTGCGGTTGATAGGCCATTAACTTTTCTAATACATTCACTACCGAAATTGGCAAATCTGGATCCAGGGATGTAATGGAAGGAACCTGGGAATACCGTGATGGTTTTTTCCGTTCTTCGACATCTTTAGTACGTGGAAACGGAGGTTTACCACAAAGAAGTTCATAAAAAATGGTTCCCACGAAATAGAGATCGCTTCGCGGATCATTTCGTGGGGCACCGGTTGATTTTTCTAATGTTCCATATTCAACAGCACGCTGATGGGCTTCATTGGCAGCACCACTGGCATCCTCTTCCCCTGCCAATCCAAAGTCAATCAGTTTGGCGACTCCCTGAATCGACATCAACACATTTGTGGGTTTCATGTCACGGTGTGTGTACCCGAGACGATTCGCGTATTCCAAACCTTCACAAATATCGATCGTGTAGTTGATCGCTTCCTGTGGAGAAAGTTTTTTGCGGATCGTGATGAAATCACGTAGATTTCCCCCTTCTACAAATTCCATCGTGAAATAATGAATATTGTCCTGCACTCCGACATCGTATATCGGAACAATATTTTTATGCTGAAACTGCTTACAAACTTCTGCTTCCCGATGAAACATCTTGACAGTTTCAGGATCCTGAGCCCAGCGCTGTCTTAGAACTTTGACGCCCACCATGCTACCATTGGTCAGGGAAGAAGCGCGATAGACGCGTGCGAAACTTCCAGAGGCATTCTGGTACATTAATTTGTTATCGCCAAGTACCAGACCCTCGAGTTCATTACTTTTTAAACGACCAGCTTGAAACGAAGTAATCAAATTTTTCCGTTCCAATAATCGAATCAGCTTGTCATCATCAGTCGATTTATCCTGAAGTTCCTGAAGACAGGAATCGATATCTTGTTGGGAAACAAGTCGTAAGTCGACTAGCTGTGCGCTCAACTTTTTCTTTGCTGACTTCTTATTAAAAAAAATCATTCGCGGTCCATGATCTGCAGATGCACATCGGGCAATGTATTAGATTTACTGCAAACTCGACTAAAAACAGGAAAAAGAAATTTGGCCTGTTTTAGCCAGATTTAGGAATAAGAAAATAGGCAACTCAAGTACAGAAAATCTAACGGCCTTGTACGATCTCAATAGATAGTAAGAGCCAAAAAAATAATAAAACAACGGCCCTGTATAGATAAATGGATACTCAATAAAACCTCTCATGAGGTATCTAAGAATACCCAATTATAACACCTAATTTAGCAGAATGGAATCAGTGAACACGCGAGCATAAAAGAATTTCGCATTTTTTCAGCAAGGCAGGGTGTCTATTCGTTTTAACCGGAATGCACTCAGGAATTAACTAACAAGGTTCCATATTTAATAACACCACAAGCCAACGTGGTTTGTATATTCATTCGGGAACCGGTGCCTTCATAATGAAACGAAATTAGATCGGCTCTAGAGCCGACTTCTAGATCGATCTCGTCAAATCCCAATAAGCGTGCGGGATTCCGGCCTGCCATATCCAAGGCTTGCTGTAAGGTGATGCCGGCCATATCGATGGCTGTCGTCACACAGGTATCGGTTTCTAAGCCTGAACCAGCAAGCAATTGACGCTGTCCTGCAATAACGATAGGTCCATCTTCGAGGACCTCCATCTTGACTGAGCCCTCTTCATAGATACCAGGAGGAGAACCAGCTAAGCCTGAGGCATCGCAAGTGATGACCGTATTTTCAACTCCTTTGGTTTTAATAACCGTTCTCACTACACTGGCTGGCAGATGATGGCCATCAGTAATAATACTAGCCATCAACCGTGATTCTCCCAACTGTTCCCAAATATAGTTGGGATGTCTACGTAGTGTGCCGTGAGCGCCATTGCCTAAATGTGTACTTAACCGGGCACCTGCGTCTACCGCAGCGGTAATCTGTTCTGGCTCGGCAGCTGTATGACCGATCGACACAACAACGCCCGAAGCAACTGCTTTTTTGATAAACGGAATCGCATTCTCAACTTCGGGAGCCAATGTAATCAATCGAATCCGATCTCCCGAAATTTCCTGTAAGCGCGAGAATTCGTCCCAGTCAGCAGCACGCACGTGATCCAGAGGGTGAGCGCCACGGGGTCCTTGAATGGGTGAGATATAGGGACCTTCCAAATGACAGCCCGGGACCATTTGATTCACCCACTCATACTGTTCGCAAGCTTCTCGAATCGCTGAAAAACCACCGACATAGTCTTCATAAGAGCTTGTGATCAAAGTCGGACATAATCTGGTAATACCGTACTGGTAATGTTTCTCTAATACAGAACAAACATCTTCTACAGTAAGACCTTGCTGATTGAACCAAATCCCACCATGTCCATTGATCTGTAGATCAAACAGGGACGGAGCGATAAAGGGAAGATCTGCTGCTTCAGAATCAGGCAGCAAATCTATTGAAGATATTTTTTCTCCTTTGATCTTAATGCTGACAGCTTCATAGGTATCGTATCTTCTTCCAACTAACTCCATCAATTGCCTCGAGCTTTTAAACAATTTGAACCAGAATAGTATCTCTAAAGTTTGAGCGGCTTTTCTGTGTTTATTTAAACTTAGAAAGTATACTGAATATTAAGCAAAGTCAAAAAAACAAATTTTCGAACAATGCCTTATACCATGAAATTCATGCAATTTACAGTGAGAGCTTAAATGTTTGTGTACTATGACATAATTCTGAGTATTTTTTAGTAGAAACAGGTGTTTCCAAGCTCCCTAAAGAGTAGAATTGTTAAAGAGAAATACTTTTTGTTCACTATTTTTAATTTTTAGACAGAACTGAGACCTTTTATGTATCTCAAAATGGCCAAACGCGTCTTGATGGAAACAGACAAAAGGCTCGTCTGGAAATTAGCTTATAATTTTGGATTCAAAGGCGCACTGTCGGTCCACAAACACAAAAAACGACTTAAACGAGGAGAGTTCTTCCCTCCCTTTCTCTACATCTCAGTGATCAACAGTTGTAATCTTCGCTGCCAGGGATGTTGGGTGGACGTCGCAGCTAAGCAGGAAAAAATCGATGTGGAAGCGATGTCACGTCTGATTAAAGAAGCAAAGGAAATGGGGAATTCCTTTTTCGGAATACTGGGGGGTGAACCTTTCATGCACCCACAGTTACTGGAAATTCTGGAACGTCATCCAGATTGTTATTTTCAGATTTTTACAAACGGCCAATTCATCACTGATGAAATCGCAAAAAAGCTCCGCAAATTAGGAAACGCGACCCCGCTGATTAGTGTGGAAGGAAATGAAATCATCAGCAACCTCCGCAGAGGTCGCAATGATGTCTATGAAAAGACAATGCAGGGGATACAAAACTGTCTAAATAATAAATTGCTTACCGGAGTATGCACCAGCTTGTGCAAATCGAATATCGACGATTTACTCACTGAAGAATGGGTTGATAAGCTGATCGATATGGGTGTGATGTATTGCTGGTATCACATCTATCGTGTTGCAGGCCCGGAACCTAACCCTGAATTAGCCCTCTCACCAGAAGAGCAATTACGCGCCCGAAAGTTCGTTGTCGATATACGCGCAAGAAAACCCATTGGTGTAATTGATGCTTATTTCGATCACGATGGTACTGCACTCTGCCCGGCTGCGACTGGTCTGAGCCACCATATCAATCCCTGGGGAGATATCGAACCATGTCCTGTGATCCAGTTTGCCACTGATTCTATTCATGATAAATCTAAAACACTAAAAGAGAAGTTCGTACAATCGGAGTTTCTTAAAGACTTCAGAGAAGTCGTACAGCAAAATACACGCGGTTGCATTATTCTTGAACGTCCGGACCTACTGGAAGATCTAGTTAAAAAACATGGTGCTAAAGATTCCACTGCGCGGAAACAAGCGATGCAGGAATTGCAAAATTTGGAAACACGTACTTCACAGTATGCTCCCGGTAACGAGATTCCGGAAAAGAGCTTTGTCTATCGTGTTGCTAAAAGATTTTTCTTCAACGACTTTGGTGTCTATGAAGGAACAGATCATAGCCAAACAGCAGCACCGGGAATTCTGGCGAGCCGTGATGCTGCTACATCTGATTCAAAAACCGATCCTGCAAATTTCGTCCCACTGGAAACGATCAAAAGTGACATTCAGTAAGAGTCGCTGAACGTCATTCTTCATTGGAAAGATTGACGATCAAGGTGGCGTCTGCTGCTGATTGGGATTGCGGTTTGATTTCAGGAGATGACTGAATTAATGTGGTTCCTAATTCCGTTTGATGTTTCCACCAGTTTTCAGCGTCTAACATAGTCCACTTACCGTCCATATGACATTTTGAAAGTTCCTGAACGACTTCAGCTGCAGTCTGTGGTCGTTTTGTGGGATCTTTCTGCAAACACCCCATAATAATTTGCTCCAGATCCTCAGAGACTGGCTTACTTAATCGATTTGAAGGGGGTTCTGGTGCTTGCTGTGTGTGTTTCATGCAGATTTCGATAATAGACTCACCATCAAAGACGGTCGTACCTGTTAACAGGTAATAGGCAACAGCTCCGAGTGCATAGAGGTCGCTTCGCGCATCGACTTGGTCTGGATTCTTGATGCCTTCCGGTGAAAGATACATGGGAGTTCCCGCCATGGAATTGGCCGAAGTCAGTGAAGCCTGTTCTCTCCCGTCGATGGCTTTTACCAAGCCAAAATCAAGCAGCTTGATAAAGTCATAGACGCCTCCCCGGTGTGTCAAAAAAATATTGGCTGGTTTGACATCGCGGTGAACGACCCCCAGGGCATGTGCTTCGGACAACGAACCGGCAATCTGTTTCAAGAGATAAATCACCCGATGCTCTGGCAAAGCACCGTTCTGCTTCACCAGTTCATCTAAATCGATGCCCTCTAACAGCTCCATCGCATAATAAAACACACCCTCCGGTGTGCGTCCATAATCATAGATAGCAATCGTATTCGGATGATTCAACTGACTGGTTAACTGCACTTCTCTTTCAAATCGAGCAACGGCTTCGTCAGTGGTTTTCTCAATATCTAGTAGCTTAATTGCCGTAGGTCGCC
Organism: Gimesia aquarii; assembly: GCF_007748195.1. NCBI lineage: Bacteria > Pseudomonadati > Planctomycetota > Planctomycetia > Planctomycetales > Planctomycetaceae > Gimesia > Gimesia aquarii. The sequence goes on along the minus strand of NZ_CP037920.1, from coordinate 2,025,239 downwards.
TGAGCATGGAATGATGCCCGCGATAGACAACTCCCATCCCTCCCTCACCCAGCTTTTCATCTAGCGCATATTGTCCCAGTTGCTTTGCTTGAATGACTGCGCGTCGCGTTTCCTGATCCTTCTTCGCAACAATCACTGTAAATATAAAGATCACAATAGAGCCAACAACGAGCAAGGCAAATAAGCCCCAGAAGCTGTAACGCAACAAATAAAGGGGGCGATAGGCCTCAGCGACATCCATCTCTGTCGCCACTCCCATTTCATACTCTGGCAACCACGTCCACGCGCCTACCACTGGGACTCCCCTATAGTCACGATATCCATTGACATCTACACCACTCTTATTCTGAACTGCCATTGCTGCCATGTGAGTGAGTGGCCGCTCAGCCAGTCTTAACGTAGGGCGGTTACCCTCAGCCATATTCACCTGCGGATCACGAATCTGAATATTCAAAATTGAGCGAGCATCGTCTCGGTCCGGAATGAGACCAATCATTTTCAAATCATCATCAAATCGGCTTTGAGATAACAGCAGCCCGTCTTTATCAAAAGCGTATGTTTCCCCAGACTTGCCTGCTCGGGCAATAGATAAAATGCGAGTGAAATTAATATCAGGTCGAATCATGAGAACTAATGCTGCAAGCACTGCCCCTGACTCATCCTTCACTGGGGCCATTGCAAGCATGGTTGGCAACCCCGCTTTCAACTCCCCTGAATCAGTTTTGCGAGTAAACAGGCTTTCAAAAGGTCGTGTGACCGTCGCTTTTCCCTGCTGGATCTTTTCCAGAGCTGATTTCTGAAGCGGTAGATCTGCTCTCCCAATCGGTTCATCACGAGTGGAGGCTAATACTTTACCATCCACGCTTAGCAGGCCAACATCCAGGTATCCCAGATGTTCTATTTCAGACTTGAATTCAGTTCGGAGTGCTTCCAATGACTTTGATTGCAAAAGCGCATCACGATTATCTGGATTATCTTGATCAACCTGATTCAGGTCTTTCGCCAGTTCCCGAATGCGTGGCTCATTAGCCAGTACTATCGCTAACGACTCTTCACGCTCCATCCAGATGTTGAGTGCCGCAACGTCCGCGTTAAGAATCGCCCGCAAGTTGTCGGCAACCGTTTGCTTACTTGATTGCTCAACAACTGATCTCACGATGAAAGCAAGTACTAATAACAAGAGGGTCCCTGCAATTGGCCAAATCCACATGTTCCCCTTCAAAAACAGTTTTGAACGGGAAAAGGAATTTAGAAACGATTGGGAAAAAGATCTGCCAAGAGAAGACTTAGATGCATTCATGAAGATGATCGATAACAGAGAAATCAATGTTGAGCGCTATACCATTGATTGTCTCAGTTTCAAACACAGGGTTCAAGAACCGAATAGAATTTTCTTTGCGAACGACTTCAATCACAAACGGTGCATCTAATGCAAATCTGTTACTAGTGAATAAAAAAAGCCGTGCCTCGATGAGATCACGACTTTCATAGTATCACTGTCATAACATTGCGACGGTGGGGTCGCTGCAAGAAGGACGGTGAATCGGGTAGTGCAAAGCACTCACCACTATTGATTCCGGTCCATGCTAAGGTTTAGGATCCTCCGACGGAATTTGAAATGACAGAATACTGATTTCATTGTATGCATCGTTATTATGATCGTCGACGGGTGATTCAAAGCAATATTAAAAAATTCACAACGAATCAAAGATCATTAACAATAGTAACTTCTCTTTCCTGAAGATTTAAAATTCATCGGCATTCAGAACTCTGACTGATTGCATCGTTTTCCAAAAAAAATCAAAAAGAGTCAGTTCCATTTGAGATCATTGGATAACAGCCTAAGGGTAGGAGCAGAATCTTATTCATTTTCGTGAAGCAAGCAAGAGGAATCCAGGGAGGGGAATCATCGAGTTATCCAAGGGCCAAATCGGATTTCTGATCGATGTATAATAGAAGAAGGCCACTTGAACATTTGATCAGGTTTTGCGGGCACCATTTCGCATCAGCAACCAACCAATGAAAGCGATTACGATCAAAACGGTCCCATATTCCATCGGTGAAATATTATCCCACCTCTTATTCAAATAATTGATATAAAAGTTGGAATATTCTCGGCACGTATCCAAAATTGTCTCAATCATCACTCATCCTCAACTATGTGATGCGAACAGGGAATCCGACGACGACGGCTCGGATTCATACTTTTAAACCGAATCAGAACAAACCTGAAAATCGGCAATATCGATAGAATCACATCTGCTCTACAGCATTCGTTTAAGTCCTGATTAAAGCATACTTCCTGAAATTGAGGTAAGCGCCAAAAAATTAGTCTTCCGTCTGGTTAAAAAAATAACCCTCTGTAGTCTTCAAACACAGAGGGTTGAATTTAAGCTCTACGTTAAGCTTCTGTTAAAGGTATTCGTTGATCACGTTCTCGATCCATTCCTGACGACCACTTAGATTGGGAGCAGAGTCTCCTTTCTCCAGCATGTAAGCTTCCAGATCAGTAAAAGAGACACTGCCCGATTCAATTTGTTGCCCGATGCCTTCATCATAGCTCGCGTAACGTTTGGCAACAAAATCAGAAAGGATACCATCTTTCCGAATCTGTGCCGCAATTTTCGCACCACGGGCAAAAGCATCCATACCACCGATGTGAGCATAAAATAAATCGATCGGCTCGAAGCTTTCTCGTCTTACTTTCGCATCAAAATTGACACCACCGGGAGCCAGTCCCCCCTGATCAAGAATCGCGAGCATACACTGTGTTGTCAGATATATGTCGGTCGGAAATTGATCGGTGTCCCAACCAAGTAACAGGTCACCCGTATTGGCATCAATACTTCCAAGAGCACCCTGAATTGAAGAGTAAACCAACTCGTGCATCATAGTATGACCTGCCAGTGTTGCATGGTTCGTTTCGATATTCAATTTCACATGATCTAACAGATCATTGGCTCGCAAGAAATTCAAACAGGCGGCAGCATCAAAATCATATTGATGCTTTGTGGGTTCTTTTGGTTTGGGTTCAAAGAGGAATTGTCCCTTGAACCCGATCTTCTGAGCATGTTCGACAGCTAAATGCATGAACCGCGCTAAATGGTCCAGTTCACGTTTCATATCGGTATTAAACAGATTCATATAGCCTTCACGGCCACCCCAAAACACATAGTTTTCACCCCCCAGGCGATGAGTGACTTCCATCGCTTTTTTCACTTGAGCTGCTGCGTAAGCGAAAACATCCGCATTCGGACTGGTAGCAGCACCATGCATAAAACGGGGATGAGAAAACATATTCGCGGTTCCCCATAAGAGCTTGATACCAGTACGTTCCTGGGCTTCCAAGAGCTTATCTGCGATCCGATCAAAGTTCTCGTTTGCCTCTTTTAAAGTTTCACCATCCGGAGAAACATCTTTGTCATGAAAACAGTAATAAGGGGCTTGCAGTTTTTCAAAGAATTCGAATGCGACATCGACACGCTTCAACGCATTTTCAATAGAATCTGAACCATCGTCCCAGGGACGCTGCAGCGTCCCCGCTCCAAATGGGTCACTCCCGGTACCTCGAAATGTATGCCAGTAACAGATGCTAAACCGAAAAAGATCTCGCATTGATTGGCCTTCGATGATCTCTTCTGGATTGTAGTGCTTGAATGCAAGTGAATTTTTGCTATGTGGGCCTTCATACTGAATGGGGGGGATATCTGCAAAGTATTCCATGATGCTTACCTGTAATGTGTTTAAGACGTTTTATGACAGTCACTTCAAACAATATTCTAAACAGAAGATGATTCTGAGAGTAGGCTCGGGAAGTTATTGAACAAACATAACAAAGGGATTTTTAAAGTGATCTTGCCTCAAAATTATCAATGTGGGAAACTTCTCAAGCATTTAAAAGAAATTGAAACCATCCCCATTCACTTGCCCCATCGAAAGTAACCACAGCGTCTCTGATCTGATTTGAGTCTGTTACGGACTCCGCATTTCATAAAGCAGTCTGACTATCGGCATCTGGAAATGCTATGTAACTTACTGAAAATAATCATTTTAGGTGTTCTGTGCACCGGCTGTGCATCAGGCTGGAATCAGGCTGCGCCCCTTCCTGTTTCAAATCCAATTCAAGTTTCGGGGACAAATCAAGATGTAGTTTGGGAACGGGTCGTCGACATTATTCATAACTATAAGTTTCAGATCGCACGTGAAAATAAACTGGATGGCATGATTCAGACTGAATACAAAGTCGGCTCGAATTTTCTTGAACCCTGGCATGCTGATTCAGTTGGTTTCGATAACAAGTTGGAGAGCAGTCTACAGTCGATCAGGCGTAGAGTTTTCGTGAGTGTCACCCCCATAGAAGGGGGTTATTTGCTTGGAGTTGAAGCCTTCAAAGAGATCGAAGATGTCCATACCCAAACGTCAAGTGCCCCAGGTGGAGCGACGTTTGAGCAAGATCTCAGCCTCAGACGCGACTTGAACCTCGTACAAGAGCAAGCACAACCGTCTGGCTGGATTCCCCGGGGACGCGATCCTGCTCTGGAACAAGACATGCTCGAAAGTCTACAGGCTGCCTTTTCGAATTAGAGACCAACCATTTCGAAATTGAAATCTAATCCCTGCCAAAACTCCTGTTGTTTGTGAAATCAGGACATCTTATTTGCAAAGGATCAGTTTCCCATTCTGTGTAATTCTTAAGCGGTAAACGATTTCTCCATGTTGGATTAATACTTCCTGATTACCTTTGAGAATCGTTTCTGAACTGATTACGTCTGCATCTGAATGAAAATCTTCATTAGGAGCGGGGGCGTCGTGGTTAAGATTGTTTTGTTCACTCATTAGTCTTAAAAATACCGAAAAAGAGTCTTTTCTTGCACTCCAATGCGCCCCAAGCATTCCTCTTGAACAAATCAGAATGCCACTCATTGCAGTATCTTCCAAACACGTCTGTTTAGCTCATTTACACATCAAAAAATGTGAAAAATAAACTTTGATACTACTTGCAGACATGATCACAGGCAGCTAACATAATGAACTTGAGACTCAATGTCAACAAAGATTGGTTATCAAGTCTCAATGAATCATTTGAATCAACGACAAGACGGCTACCCAGATTGATACTACCCGTATCGATACCACTATATTGTGAGCACGTTGTCATCATTTTTTTAAGAGGAAGAAAAGAAATGGGACAACGTACCCAAAAATATCGGGCTATTCGTGCAAACAAACATGGCTTCACATTGATTGAGCTCCTGGTGGTCATCGCCATAATTGCGATTCTGATTGCACTTCTCTTACCCGCTGTTCAACAGGCACGTGAAGCCGCTCGTCGTAGCCAGTGTAAAAACAATTTGAAGCAAATCGGTTTGGCTTTGCATAACTATCTGAGTGCTTTCACAGCATTCCCCCCTGCCTTCTGTGTTGGCCCAGATGGCGCTGGTGGATACACGGATGGCGGGCAATGGTCAATTCATGCTCGCATTCTTCCGTATGCTGACGGAGCAAACCTTTACAACAACATTGATTTCACAGTCGGCTATGAAGCGCCCGTTAACGCCAATATTGCAATTACACGCACCCCTTTCTTCCTCTGTCCCAGCGAGATCAATGATAAATCTCGCACTGACTCGACGACTGGTGCCCCGATACACTATCCGATCAGTTATGGATACAACGGAGGGACCTGGCGTGTCTTTACGAATTCCAGTCTCAGTGGTGGTGATGGAGCGTTCTATCCCAATAGTAAAACCAAACCACGTGACTTCACAGATGGGATGACGAATACGATTGGCTTTGCTGAAGTGAAAGCATTTACTGCATACAATCGAGATGGTAACGCAGGTTCATCTACAATTCCAGATACTGCCAGTGGTGTTGAAGCATTAATGAGCGGTGACAATAAAGGTAACAGTGGTCATACTGAGTGGGTCGATGGCCGGGTACATCAAACTGGATTTACCAGTACACTTCCTCCAAATACCAAAGTGGCCGTTACGGGAGCCACCGGTGCTCTTGATGCGGGCGACTTTACCGCTTGCCGGGAAGCAAAGAGTTGCACCAGCCCCACCTATGCCGCTGTAACGGCTCGTAGCTACCACATTGGAATTGTGCATGCCATGCTAATGGATGGTTCAGTTCGATCACTCAGCGAAAATATCGATCTGAATACATACCGCGCACTGAGTACCCGCAGTGGTGGGGAAGTCATCGGTGAATTTTAATATTAAAATTTGATCAAATTAAAATAAATTAAGCCCTCTTGGTAACGCGAGTGGGCTTTTCTTTTTTCGCTATCAGTCAAGATTTTTGATGATGTTCAACAGAGTTTTTGCCAGCCCCCAGAAGGGTCAGAAGTTCCTGTATTCCCAACAGACGAACCAACAGGAGGTAAACTACCACAGCTGAACTGACGGGAATGAATACCCGTAACAAGCGATAAAAGAACTGAGTTGCCGGTGAGATGATCTGCAACTCAGCAATGATCACAATCGCCATGATAATGGTTGCCAGGCCAGCTCTTAGACAGGTTCGCATAATTTTCGAAAAATCGAGGGAACCTATTTTTTCCCTGATCAGCCAGATGCTGAGCCCTGATTGAATCATAGCCGCGAGAGAAGTCGCCAGCGCAAGCCCTTTTCCTTTCAGCCACCAAATGAATAACAAATTTAAAAGCAGATTAACTACAACAATCAAAACACCAATGCGAACCGGAGTCCGCGTATCACCAATGGCATAGAATCCACGATTCAAAATCAAAACCGCCATAAATGCAAAGACTCCCACACCATAATAACGAATCATTTCAGCCGTTTGAAAAGCGTCATGCACATCGAAATCACCATATTGAAACAAAAGCAAAGACAAGGGTTCCGCCATTAAATAAAGTCCCAGACTGGCAGGTAGTCCGACTCCCAGAACTAATTGCAGTCCCAATGTCAAATCCTGACGTAATAAGTCTTCGTTTTTTCGTTCTGCATGACGAGAAAGTCGGGGATAAAGGACTGTCCCCAAAGCAACACCGAAAACTCCTAGCGGAAACTGGTACATTCTTTGACCGAAATATAAAGCTGAAGCCGTACCCGATTCAAAAATTTGCCAAAATGGAAAGGACGTATCTGAACTGGCCGCAGATATTCCTTCCGGCTTAGCCATACCCCAGGCCAAAAGGCTATCAATTAAAGTATTGAGTTGGGTAATTGAAAGCCCAACAACAATCGGAGCCATGATAACTGCGATGGTTTGAACTTGCTCGAAACCGCTCTGCCATTGCATGCGAGGGCGATACCCCAACTGTAACAACTTCAAAAATGGCAATAATAATTGAACGAAACCTCCCATCAATATTGAAAGACAGATCACAGTGATTTTGGTTTGCGCATCTGAAAAAAACGGTGCGATTAGCCAAATACCAACCATCCAGAACAAATTCAAAACTGTGGGAAGTAAGGCCGGTATCGAAAAATGGTTTAACGCATGCAGTGTGGCATTGATCTGAGCTGCCAAACAAATCAAAATTAAATACGGTAATAGTAAACCAGCCAACCAGAACAGAAGCTGAGATTCGGAATTTGGAGCTGCCACGCCGCTCATCAAAACCAGAAATCCTTCGCTGAAAGCTACCACCAAAAAGCAGAAGATCATCAACCAGAATAGAACAGCCGTCACCAGCTTCCACGAAGCATCGCGACCATTCTGCTCCAACTCACGAATGTAGGTCGGCAAAAAAGCCGTTGAAAGCGCCCCTTCTCCTAACAGACGTCGGGCGAGATTTGGCAATTTAAAAGCAACAGAAAAAGAATCCATGATCGGCCCGTTGCCGAACAAAGTTGCCATACCGATATCACGGATCATTCCCAAGACTCGGCTCAATAATGTCAATAGACTGACAGTCCGGAGGCCGGTGAATAATCCGCGCGAATGGTCATCGTCAACCACCTGAGATTGTTCTTCTTCAGAGAGCGAAGGTGGTTTCGAATCATCCATTATTTACAAATTGATTCAGGACAACGCTGGTTCTTCAAGGCGTGCAGAATTGATATCGATTAGCTCGAGTATCTCCATGACACGCTCAAGTGGTAAATTCCACTCTCTGGCCCAGATTATGATGTCCAGGTTTTCCATTCGTAGCCAGAAGATTCTGTCCAGGATTAAGTCTGCTAACAGGTCATCTTCCAGATTAAGCGACTTTAGAAACCCAAAACGGGTATCGCTGAACTCCTGCCAGCATCGATTTCCTAACAAATGCTCTATTTTCTTGACCATGCAAAAGTAGTACCAATGATTTGCATACCAGTCAGAAATAGCAAACTTGCCCAGATCAAAGCCCGTCTTTTGGCTTTCGATCCATTTATGACGATCAGCTTCCAGAGGAGCTTCCTCGTAGATGCTAGATGCATCATCTGGATCCTTGAATTCGGACGACATGCTTCACCTCAATGTGCGTCTGAGATCCCAATAGAAGTACGAAACGTTATCAATCACTGCAAGGTTCTGACAGTATCAGTGAGTTTCGCAAAAACCTTATGAACGATGCTTTATACCCCCGTAGCCGATTCATGACAAGATTCATTCTGGGCAGATTCCAGGAATTCTGAAAGGAAGTTTTCAAAGTACCAAGACAATTACAAACTTCTTGTGGCACTTTGTTTACGTCTCAATCAGAGCTTACCACTTAACAAAAAGAGCAGTTGCTCCAATTCGAGTCTCGGTGCTAGGCGGCTATTTCCTTTGAGATTGAGATCGGTATTAAGTAACCATTGGCTGATTTTTTCCGCTCGCTGTCGACTCAATCGCCGCAGGTATCTGTCAGAAGAATCAATGTCTCGCGGAAAGACGCCTGCCTCTTTTAATGCCTGTTTTAAAGGGGTTCCCTGTACCGCCAGCTGAGCCGCTTTAAAGTACTTTCTCCAGACGAACGTCAGTCCTCCCAGTATTTTCTGTGGTGCTTCGCCTGCGATCAATAAATGATCTAGATACCGGAGTGCATCGCTGATATTTCCATCACGCAGCGCTCCCGTCATGGCCCAGGTTGTTTCAGCTTTCCATCCTCCAACGACCGCTCGAATATCATCAGGGCCAATCCGCGGCTGGTCTCCTACAAAAGTAGCTAATTTTTCTAATTCTTGATGAATTTGTCCACAATGAGTTCCCACCATTTCAATCAACAACAAAGCAGCATCACGTGAAATCTGTTTTTGGTGTATCTTGCCCGCAGTATCGGAAATCCATTTTGCTAATGGCCCCCCTTTTAGCTCTTTGCATTCGAGATCTAAACCAATTTTGGCAACAAGTTTTGCCAGCCGTGTTGACTTACTCCAGGATTTCACATCCAGAACCAGGATTGAGCTTTTAGAGGGTGATTCAAGATATTTTTCCAGCTTGCTACGGAATGCAGATACATATTTTTCGGCTTCGTCAATAATCACCAGCCGCTTGTCTCCCCACATGGAAACGGTTTTCAATTCATCAAACAAAGCAGAAGGCGGCAACTCATTTTGGAGTCGTTTCCCTTCAAAACGCGTGAGGCTCGTGTCTTCTTCATCCCCCAGCACGATTGGTTCAATGGCTTTAATCGCCTCCTGTTTCATATACCGATCATCACCAAACAGGATGATAACTGGCCCAAACTCGTGCTGAGTGGGATTTAACAGAAATTCGGTAACGTGAAGGCTCATAAATAACTCTTATTGACCCCAAACAGCGGGATGACATAAATTAACGCTTAAAATAGACCCATTCAACGAAAATGACTCTTAGGAATCTTCCTCTGATATTACACTCCATTTCGCAGTTGATTTCGAGTAACTCTACCAACTGTTCCATCAAATTGAAGAAACAAATTCGCATGGAGTAGAATACTATCACACCAATATCAGAATCACACTCCGAAAACGCTCAAGAGATAAAGATAGTTGGTCCTCATCAACCCGCTCCTCTACTGCCAATCTTAAAGCAGACAGCAGAAATTTACTTTCAATGTCCGGGAGAAGATTACCCGGTTTCGAAAGCCGTTCACCTGTCCCGATTGGCGGCCTTTTATCCTAAGTGCCGTGAGTGTCCTCACCGTGAGGAAACAGGAAATCTGTCGCAACAAACCATCAAACGGTTAGGACAGATTCAAAAACAAAGAGTGAGTCAGCAAAGTCTATTTATGGAAGAAGGTGTGCGAGGCGTTTACCTGAATGAAATCAACCGTACTCAGGCAGCACATATCGCAGGCGCATTTTCAAACATACTTTGGGAGTCGCTACCATTGAAGGGTTTAGCTCCACAAAAGTCTGCTGACCACCTGGTCAAAACAAAAAGTCAGCCTGATCACAATTCCTATTCTGAAAAAAGTCGAGGTCCCAATGTTGTCATAGGCTTTGATGAACGCTCTTCATCTCCCGATATCGTTACCGGTGTGGCGAGCGCTCTTCGTAGAAATGGCTGCCGGGTAATCGACCTGGGACTCACTGTGCCCGCCGTAATGTCGTACGCAATGACTCATTTGCAAGCACAGGGAGCCATTATGGTAACAGGCTCTCAATTCGGTCCCTCTTATACAGGACTTGAGTTTCTTCAGGAACATTCACTTCCCGTTTCTGCCAACCATGGGCTCGAACAGATTGAAGAGAGAGCCAGGACCGGATTTGGAAGAGCATCCCGACAGCCTGGCTCACAAAGGACATTTCATCCGCTTGAATCCTACCGTGCACAGTTCGGCAAGCATTTTCACGCACTACGTCCTCTGAAAATTTCGATTGCCTGCTCGTTGAGACTGGTACGAGAAACGCTCAATACGCTCTTTGAAAAACTCCCCTGCCAACTCTCCTGGATAGAGATTCCAAACCAGAAACGGGATTTGCTCAATCCCCTGGATATTGATGTTCTTAAAATGAATCAAAGTCTACAGACTGGGGATTTTGACTTGGGAATCATCATCGATGATGATAGTCGCCGTTGTGCCTTCTTTGATGAAACCGGTGCTCTTCTGCCTCAGCATTTGATTTCATGGTTCTTAATGAAAGCACTGGCCGCTGAGCATACGAATCAGATATTCCTCCTGGATAAAGAGTCTCAAGAGTTGTTGCCAGAAATCCCCCCTGGATGGGACGTTTCCCAGCACGATGGAACGCTCGCGGACAGCTATATGCAAATGCAGAACAAACAGGCCGTTTACGCCGGCAGCCATACCGGGTACCATTGGTTCCGGGAAACGGTTCCCACCTGCGATGCGATTTTGACTCTGGCTCATGTTCTGGCTGCATTGAGTTTCAGTGATGCCCCCTTTAGTGAAGCCCTCTCGCAATAAACTTCAATGAGACTAACACAGCCAGCGGATTCACGCTTGTGTTAAACCAGGAATTACCCAGTTCTGCTTATATTCACGTTCCTTTCTGCCAACATCGTTGCGGATATTGTGACTTTACTCTTGTAGCGCAAAAAGACCACCTCATCGATGACTATCTCGCAGCGATGGAACAGCAACTATCGGGCGTTGGAGAGGATGTTGAATTAAAAACCTTGTTTTTGGGAGGGGGTACGCCAACTCATCTGAGCATCGATCAATTGCAAAGACTGTTTGATGCGATTTTCTCCCACTTCCAATTGGCAACAGATTATGAATTCAGTATTGAAGCCAATCCACTGAATTTAACTGAGGAAAAAATCGACTTCATGAAGCAAGCGGGCGTAAACCGCGTCAGCCTGGGTGTTCAATCCTTTGATTCAGACATTCTTACTTTTCTGGAACGCGACCATCAACCACAACAAATATTTGAAATTGTACAAAGGCTGCAATCCCGTATTGAAAATACCAGCCTTGATCTCATCTTTGCCGTCCCCGGTCAGAACCTGGAGAATTGGAAGACCACACTCAATCATGCGGTTCAGCTCAATGTCCCGCATATCTCAACCTACGGATTGACGATTGAAAAAGGAACGTCATTCTGGAGCCGCCAAAAAGCAGGAATTTTTGATTTACCAGAAGAGGAATTAGCGGGAGAAATGTATGAATTTTCGTTAGAGTTTCTAAATTCAGCAGGCTTGAAACATTATGAGATCTCTAACTTTGCCCGTCCCGGATATGAGTGTGTGCATAATGAAGTCTACTGGACTGGCTATCCCTATTTCGGATTTGGCCCTGGTGCAGCCAGTTATTTGAATGGAAAACGCGAACAGAATCACCGTAGTGTGATTACCTGGTTGAGACGTATCACGGCAGGAGAATCTCCCATCTCAGATCAGGAAGAACTATCTCCTGAAGACCGGGCACGGGAAGCGATCATTTTCGGGTTAAGACGACGTATAGGAATTAATGTAGAAAAATTTGCCGAACGCTACGGATATGATCTCTACGATTTATCGCAATCAGCAATCAAAAAACATGTTGAAGCAGGTTTTCTGGAGGAAACCAATACACATGTTCGACTAACACCAGCAGGCTGCTTACTTGCTGATTCTGTAGTGATTGACTTTCTATAATTCGATGTGAATCAAAAGCCTCTAAGGCGCACTGGGATATTCCTGTGTCACTTGAACCTGGTATTTCCCCGGAAATGGTGTTCGCCCGCTTTTCAACTCACGCCCGGTCATTTCAAACTGCAATGTCCCTTTGGGAACAAGGAAATAAAGCCCTCCCTGAAAATCATCATGCACGCAAGGATAAATTTTATTATTCACGCGGGCTTCCATGTGATATCCCAGCCCCCCCATCAGCGAATTGAGTCCAACAGTATTTCGATAATTGATCAGATTGTGTACGTCTTCTCCCGTTTCGAGTGAGTGTTGCCAATCAGTATAAAATTGCTTGAGTTCGCTTTGATACTCAGCAAGCCGCGGTTGGTCTAACTGCACACCATTCTTACTAATATAATCCATTAATGCAGAGTCACCGGTTAGTTCAACGCGAACCAGTTCCGTTTTATCTCCCGGCTTCAACCGTACATAAAGTCCTCCCTTTTCAGATCCATAAAACAACAGATCCATTAAGTCGCTTTTTACACGTCTGGGAGTTTCGTTCAGGTGCTGATTGACTGATTGAATCACATCATCAGACAGTCCTAAACCAGCAGGTTTTAACCGTTGCTCCAGTTTAGCACTCTGAGAGTTCAACCGGGCTGCGACTAAACTCCCTTCAAGTCGCGGTCCGTAAATCCAATAGAAATAAAAGGCAACCCCCAACATCATACTGAAGAAAAAGAGGAACAATACAATGCCCCCCCAATTCGATTTCTTGCGTCTACGTAAATAGCGTGAAGTAGCACTTGTCATTGGTGCTGGTTGAATAGACGCGGGTGGGGAATCATTGGTCTGATCAACGGTTTGTTCTGTGTTGCTGGTCTGCTCAACAGGTTGCTGTTGAGGCGCTGACTGAGTAGGTTCTTTCTGAGTGGGAGGCTGAGCTTCAGCCGTAAAGGGATTGGGAATGACTAGTTTTGTGCCACAGCGCGGGCAATCTCCTTGTTTACCAGCGGTTTCATCTGGTACTTTCAATGTGGACGTACAATAGGGACAATCAAATTGTATTGCCATTTTTCAACTCAAATAGTAATAGGATTTTTTATTGTATAAGATTTCACAGCGAAAGTTCGTGTGTGCCATGTAACGGGAACGCTGCTAATTTTGGAGGGAATTCAAATCGAACTATACTCAATTATAGAGATTTGAGAATTGAAAACCAGACCATTTTATCTGTTTCATTCTCCAAGTGAAATTCATTTCAGAGACTCAAGATAAGCCAGAAGATGAGCAGCCTGCTCTGCAGTTAAATCTCGCAATAACTGATCCGGCATGATTGATTTTTTCTGCTTCACAACGCTTTCGATTTCCTGTTGTGCGATCTGTAATTGTTTATTTTTCGGATCTTTCAAAGTCAAACCAGAGGCATCTTTTTTCATCAGCAAACCGCTGTGTACCTTTCCCGATCGCGTGCCCACAACATAAGTGAAATACTTCTCATCAATCTTTTTTGAAGGTTGTATAATGTTTTCCAACAATTCCTGACGTGAAAGTTTTTTCCCAATCTGAGTCAGATCAGGGCCGACTTCTTTTCCATGCTGATGAACGCGGTGGCAATTCCGACACTGAAGTCCCGACATGCCAAAAAATAGTTTTTTCCCTTCACGTGAATCCCCCTGGATTGATAACAACGCCGCTGAATCAATCTTTACTCCCAATCGTTTGGTTCTTTGATCTTCCGGGAGGAACCGTTCGAATAAGTCACGTATTAGAGGATTATTTCCTTGAGTCGCCAATAGAATAATTTGTTTTTTCATACTATCAGGCATCGCCATGCGATCCAGGGCATCTAATAACAGGAGCGCACCACTTGTCGTTCCCAGAATTTCTTGAAGTTTCTCACTGACAAAATCCTGATCTTCGATCTGAACCGCATCACTCAACAAATTTCTCTGGCGATTTCGTAATGTTATGACATATCCATTACTACGGTCGCTGCTTGAAGGTAAACTCTCAATCCATTCACGAATTAACTGCGTCCCCCTCTGATCGACGTGTGAAGAACCAGAATACGGCATCCGCCCTTTCCCCAACTTACTCATTCGATACAACAACACAGAGCGGAAAGGATCTTTGGGTGAAATGATCTCTACACCCTGAATCCCGAATGTTCCCTGTGTCGGAGTCACACCGACCGCTTTCATTTTCGAAAGATCAAGAGAAGCGTCCAGAAGAATCGTTGAACCTCCCCCACCATTATTTCGATGACAATGCTGGCAATTCGTATGCAGATAAGATCGAGCACGTAAATTCAAAGCAGCAGATGTTTTGTGAGGATCAACCAGATAACGAGCCTTGGCTCCTTTCGAGTCGGTCCAGACAGCCTCTGGCAATATTTTGATATGCGACAATGTTCGTAACTGATTGTCGACAACATCGCCGTACTTTTGATCGCGATTCAGCTGTGCTTCTGAAAATGACAAAACGGAAAGGTAATTTTGATAAGGCGTATGGCAAACGGAACATTCAGCACGACTGGGAATATGCCATTCGTAATTGCTTTTCTGTTTTGGATCAGCCTCAGTACTGATATCCAGCTTGAGAGTCTCTCCCTCTGTGACAATCAGATAGGCATCGGTCTGTTCTGCATTCCATCGATATGAATACCCCACCCAACGGTCTCCGTTAAAGTGAAGTATTTGCGTTTCCAGCCGATGCGACGATTCAGGATTTCCACGCTCAAGTTCTAATGAAATCGTCTTCATCAAAACACTGTCTTTAGGAAAATTCCACCATCGCTTTTGGATTAACTCAACACTGGTCTCAGCGGGTAATGCAACAAAGCGTTCCGCGGTCGTATAATCTGCCCAGGCCGGCGCATTAATCGAATAGGGAATCACTCCTGGTGCAAGTTGATGATCGGCAGTGGATTGAAATAATCCTGTCTGACTTAATTGGGTCGGGAAATCCGGATTGTGGTCTGACTTCTTAATCGGAACAAGACGATGAAAAGCACCGCCTTGAATGTCAACAATATAAACTTCGCCGGTGTGATCGATGGCAAATGCCGTTACTTTCAATGGGGAGTTGGCCAGTTCTTGATGCCAGTTAACTCGCTTGTTCTCATAACGAAGTCCCCAAAGTTTTCCCGTCGTATAGTCTCCGTAGACATAGGTGTTCTTTAAGTCTTTTAATCGAGGACTTTGGTAAAAATATCCCCCAGTAATCGAACGCGCTTCACGATGTGAATGCACGATTGTAGGAGGCAATATCGGAGTGGGACCTACTTTCTGACTCGGTTTAACCGGTTGACGTCCTTCGCGAATACTCCAACCATAATTCCCTGCCTTTTCGACCCGATATAAAAGTTCCCACAATTCCCAGCCAACATCTCCAACCCACAAATCGCCATTTTCGGGATGGAAACACATCTTCCAGGGATTACGAAAACCAAAGGCCCAAATTTCGGGACGGACGGCACGTTGCTTGACAAAAGGATTATCAGAGGGAATTGAATAAGGCTGCTCTCCTGACGTTCGGTCGACATCAATGCGTAAGATACAAGACAAAAGGTTGCTGACATCCTGCCCGGCATTATGAATATCAGGAGGGGAAGCGGGACCGCCATCACCGGTAGAAATGTAAAGAAACCCATCCGGACCGAATCGCAGACAACCACCATTGTGTCCGCCGGACAACCACTCGATCAAAATCGTTTCGGAATTCGGATCACAACGCAGTGGTTTCGTATCCGGAACCTTGAACCGGGAAACACGTGTTCCTTCCGGTAAACCGGGCTTTAATACATAACAAATATAAACATAACGATTCTTCTCAAACTGAGGATGAAAAGTAATGCCATAAATTTCATTGAGTTTTGGCTCGTATTCTTTCAGATCAAAGAATAAATCGATCTGCGAGTTAGCTTGATCTTCATAATCAAACGAAAATATTTTTCCCTTTCTCTCCGCCACAAAGAAACGTTTCTCACCAGGAGCGGTGGCAACGGCAAGGGGTTGATTAAATTTCAGATTGGGAAAAGCACGCTCCGTTTCATAGGGAAGGGAAGGTTCGGGAGTCCCCTTGATACGCGAACTATTCCAGGGAACGCGCTTTGTGATGCCATAAGAAGCATCATTTGATTCTTCAGCCAGTAGTTGACCAGGATGAGTCACCAAGCCCAAATAGACCACAGAAAGAGCAAACCATGATCGGAAACAAATCTCTTTACAAAAGTCGATCATTTAAGTGTTTCCTTCTCGTGATAACTGGCATTCTCTTTCGGAAATCTATGATGGCAGATCTGACGACATCTGTCATTCAATAATACTATTCAAACCACTACACGAACCGATTGCAATCTAGAAAAGCCAATCCAAACGCCGGAAAATGCTCTCTCTTTAAAAGCACTGGTTATCGCATGTTAACCGGATCAACATCGATAATATATTCAATCGCTTTTTCTCGTGGTAGTTTATCCGTGATTTCGTTCCAGAGCTGAAGAATTGCTTCCACATTCGCTGCGGCCAACTGAAAATGATAGCGAAAATACTTCTTGAGTCGAATAATCGGAGCCGGAGCCGGTCCTAGAATTTGCACATCCAATTGTTTTTCAGAGGCGGCATCACTTAAGATTTGTGCCAGCTGACGTGCAAAATCCTGCACACGTTCTTCTTGTGGTCCACGTAAAATAACACGTGCAAAATGAGAATACGGTGGCGCGTTCATCTCTTTGCGGTGTCCCAACTCCAGTTGAGAAAAACCGAGAAAATCATGTTCTGCCGCTTTTACAATTGCTGGTTCAGCAGGTGAAGCCGTTTGTACAAAAACACGTCCTCCCTGCATGCCTCGGCCAGTACGACCTGCGACCTGTGCAATCAATTGAAATGTTCTTTCCGAGGCAAATAAATCGGGCTGATGCAGCATCGTATCTGCATCGACCACACCCACAAGAGTTACATTCGGAAAGTCGAGCCCTTTTGCGATCATTTGCGTTCCCAGTAGGATATCAACGTCTCCAGCAGCAAATGCATTCAGGACTTTAGCATGGCTCCCTGCGCCGCGCATCGTGTCACTGTCCATTCTTTTGCAAGAATAACCGGGGAACTTTGCTCTGACCTCTTCTTCCAGCCTTTGTGTTCCCGCTCCCACGAAACGCAGGCCCGGCGCTCCACAACGGGGACATTGTTTAGGAGGTTGGCTGGAAAATTCACAGCTATGACAAACCGCTAAATTTTTGTCGCGATGCCAGGTTAAAGAGATCTCACAATGAGGACAATTGACCGAGTTCCCACAGCCCTTACACCACAGTGCTGGTGAATAGCCTCTGAGATTCAAAAACAGAATGACCTGCCCACCCGCTTCCAGTGCATGTTGCATCCCGGTAGTAAGAACACGCCCAATCGACTCATTTCTTCTGATTCGTGCATCATTTCGCACATCAATGATATTTACTCCCGGCATTGCCAGGTTATTGACTCGATTTGGCATCGAAATCAAAGTATCTTTTTTCTCGATGACACGTAGCCACGAATTCAGAGTCGGTGTGGCAGAACCCAGAATCAGTGGAACTCCCTCTAGTTGAGAACGTTTCCGGGCCACTTCTCGAGCATGGTAGCGGGGAGCCGTTTCCTGCTTGAATGAGGTTTCGTGTTCTTCATCGATGATGATCAGCCCCAGATGAGGAGCCGGTGCGAATACTGCACTACGTGCTCCCACAATAACCTGCACCTTGCCGGCAGCAATATTCTGCCAGTGATAATGTCGATCGCTGTCACTCAAATGACTGTGCAGAACGGCAACCGAATCAAAGCGGGAACGAAAACGTTGAATCGCCTGAGGTGTAAGACTAATTTCAGGAACAAGCACAATTGCCTGCTGACCATAGCTGACCACCTCACGAATCGCCTGAATATACACTTCCGTCTTGCCGCTTCCTGTCACACCATGCAATACGAAAGTGCTACCTTCTTTCCCTCTGATTGCTGAGAGAAGTTGATCCAGAGCTCGCCGTTGGTCAACGTTGAGTTGTAAATCATCTTCTTTTTTAATGCCGGCATATGCCGCTTCATCACCATTACTGAATTGAGAGACACGTTTTTGAAGGCTTCTGATGAGTGACTTCTTTTTGAGTGATTGAACGGGCCCCGAACCACAGTTTGCCGCCTGAGTCAACTCGTCCAGAGTCAAAGGTTTATTAGCCGATTTCAGAACATTAAAAACAGCATGTTGTTTGGCAGGAAGTTTGCTGATTACTTCGGCAACCTCATTTTCTGCGCGTGGTACAGCCGTGACCAACTCAAAAACAGTCACCAAACGGGTTCCTGCCTGATTCTTGACTCCAGCAGGAACGACGCACTCTAAAACCTGCCCCCAACTGCATAGATAGCGATCTGCAATCCAGCGCGTAAGCTTCAGCATTTTGGCATTAAACAACGGACGGTTGTCCAAAATGGCTTCAACCGCCTTCAAGCGGATACTGGGTTGATTTTCATCTGCAGGCCCCACACCAACACAATAAGCGGCCACGAACTGGTTCCCTCGACCAAAGGGAACTCGTACTCGATACCCCGCACGTAGAACTGATCGCATACTTTCAGGAACAAGATAATGAAAAACACGGTCCACAGGCCGGTTCAATACAATTTGTGCGAGATAGAGATCCTGCGCAGATTCCCGTTCCCAGGGCATGGGATTTTCCGGAAGTTCGTCTTCTTCGAATAGACTTTGTTGCTTTGGTTTACTCATAGAGCCAGCAGGATATACTAAGGAAAATGATTATCTCGATTTGTAACTCTTTGGAGTGGTTAACTCAACAATCAAACTCGACTATCGAGAATTCGATAAAAATAAAAAGATTCTTTCACCACTGACTTTTTTGGATCTTATCAAAAACGGTAGAGATAACTGATAGAAGCGATTGTCACATGCGAATAGGAATTTTTGGTGGTACTTTCGATCCTGTACACATTGCCCACCTCTTGCTTGCCGAACAATGCAGAGAACAATGTGACCTGGATGAAATCTGGTTTGTTCCAGCGGGAAGCCCGCCTCACAAAGAGAGCACAGGAATATCCACCGGAAAACAAAGACGGGAAATGCTCGATTTCGCGATCGCAGGACATGCGAATTTCGTTGTCAAAGACCTGGAGCTTCATCGAGAAGGCCCCAGTTACACCATTGAAACGCTACGCCAACTGAAAACCACTCACCCGGATGAGGAATTCTTTTTGATCGTAGGCGCTGACTCTGTTCGAGATCTACATACATGGCGTGAACCTGAGTCGATTCTGGAATTAGCAACTCTGATTGGGGTCAATCGCCCCAACGTTAGTCTACCAGATTTGTCTGAACTCACTCAAAAATTTGGCGACATTGTGCAGTCAAAAATACTCTGGGCGACAATGCCGGGATTCGAAATTTCCTCGACTGACATCAGGAATCGCATTCAGCAAAACAAAAGTGTCCGATATATGACCCCCCGTGCGGTGGAAGTTTATATCCACAATAACAGGCTGTATTTAGACTAAGATTTCCCTAAATTCAGATTTATCCTTCTCTTAAGACAGTCTAACCTCTTATAAATCTATGCTGACTACTGGAAATTCCTGTTCATTTCGATCAGAATTGTACAATAGAAGTTGGTCACTTGTTTTTTAGCAGTGCCTTAAGGACTTCTGCGGTGTTAAGTGAAAATAGTAAAGGAATGGACTGCCAGCGTAATATTGTTGCGGACACCGGCTATAGCCTGCCTTAAAAGCCTCACCAGACAAAAGAAATAACTTTGATCCTCATTAACAAGCAGGGAAACGAGTTAAGACATTGAGAATTTCAATCAGCGCTGATTCACATTCGGACTGATAAGCATAATCGTAAGGAAAACACTGTTGTCATGGATTCGAAATCTCCTACCAAAATACACACACAACAGGCAGAGGGGAATCAACTTTCTGCCTTTGATTATGCCCCCCGAACACGGATTCTCTTTGGTGGTGGATCGTTAAACCAATTAGGAGAACTCTCATCTGAATTGGGGGCTCAACGAGTTCTACTCGTCACTGATAAAGGGCTTGCTGAAGCGGGGCATGAAGCGCGTGCTGTTGCCTCTCTGGAGAACGCGAATCTGCAAATTACAATCTTCGATGATGTGCATGCCAATCCGACTACAGAAGATGTGGAACGAGGATTAAAGGTAGCCCGCAACCACCAGATCGACCTGATTGTTGGCCTGGGTGGTGGTAGCAGTATGGATTGTGCCAAAGGAATTAATTTCCTGCTGACCAACGGTGGGAAAATGGAAGATTACTGGGGAGTTGGAAAAGCCACCAAACCAATGCTTCCACTGATCGCCGTCCCAACAACTGCCGGTACGGGCAGCGAAGCACAATCGTTTGCTGTCATCGCCCACCCAGAAACGCATATGAAGATGGCGTGTGGAGACAAGAAAGCGGCCTGCAGAATCGCAATTCTCGACCCTGAACTCACCCTGACCATGCCCCGTTCTGTCACGTGTGCTACAGGAATCGACGCATTGAGTCATGCGTTAGAAACATTCGTCACGAAACCACGTAATGAAATATCCCAACTATTCAGCCGCCGCGCCTGGTCACTTTTGGCAAATAGTTTTCCTCAAGTTCTCGATACTCCTGATGATCTGACGGCACGGGGGAATATGCAATTGGGAGCACACTTCGCCGGCGCTGCCATTGAGAACTCCATGCTTGGTGCCACGCATGCACTGGCTAATCCGCTATCGGCACATTTTGATTTAATTCATGGTGTTGCAATAGGCATCATGTTACCACATGTGATTCGTTTTAACGCAGAATTGATGGGGGAACAGTACTCGCTGCTCGCAGCAGACATTGGCCTTTGTGAACCGCAGGATCCTACCGGCGCAGGGTTATTGGCCGAGCATATTCAAGCATTAATCGCGAAAGCGGGAGCACCGACTTCACTCTCAGAATGCGAAGTCGATCATAATTTGTTTGACCAGCTTGCTGAAGAAGCATCCAGACAGTGGACCGGTAATTTTAACCCGCGACCTGTTGATCAGTCCTCTTTAAGGGAATTGTACGAATGCGCATATTAACCAATTCAAGAAATGTCACTTTATGCTTCGGGATCATGACTGGATTGATTGCCAATATCTTAACTTCAATTCAGACTAATGCTGCAGAGAAACCAGTCAATAAAACGAGTAGCGTCTTAACTGAATCAGAATCTGAGAACACAAAAGGAAACTGGCCTTCCTTCCGAAACGGTAATTTACAACAGGGAGTTGCCAGGACACCCCTGCCTGCAGAATTGGAACTTCTCTGGCAACACCCTTCATCAGATGGAATCGCCTCCACAGCAGCGATTGTGGACGATCGTGTTTATATGGCAGGGTTGAATGGCTATGTGGAATGCCTCGAATTAAAAACCGGAAAACGAATCTGGAAGTACCGCTCGATCGATGACCCGAACCCCGATGAATTTGCTCCCGGATTTAAAGCATCCCCACTTGTCACCGAAAAAGGTGTTTATCTGGGTGATGAGGATGGCATCTTCCACGCCATTGATCGCCTAACGGGAAAAAGGCTCTGGCAATTCAAAACAGATGCGGAAATTATCAGTAGCGCTAATATAACAAAAGACGGAAAAATTCTGTTCGGTGGCTACGACAATTTTCTTTACTGTTTAAATGGGGCAGATGGATCTCTCGCCTGGAAATTTGAAACCGATGGTTACGTCAATTGCTCTCCCGCCATCGTAGACAATTTCACTTTTGTCACCGGGTGTGACGAGCAGTTACGAGTGATCGATATCAAAACGGGAAAACAGCATAGCCAGATGCCACTCGAAACATACTTAATCGCTTCACCTGCTCTGGTTGGGGAGAGCTTATATGTGGGAACTTATGCCAGCGAAATCATCTCAGTCAACTGGAAAGAGTTAAAAGTCGAATGGCGCTATCAGGATAAAACGAAGGAGTTCCCTTACCACTCTTCCGCCGCAGTGACTGACGCGTATGTCGTTGCCGGAGGTCGGGACAAACAGGTCCATTGTGTCGAACGCAAAACAGGAAAATCAGTCTGGAAATTCGGAACGCGAGGTCGCGTCGACAGCTCACCTGTCATTTTAGGGAACCGGGTGTTTATTGGATCGTCTGATGGCAATCTTTATGAGTTGAATCTGAAAACAGGAAAGTCAAACTGGAAAAAAAACTTAGGTAAAGATATCACCGCATCACCGGCAATCGGCTCAGGACATCTCGTCATCGGAACAGAATCCCGAAATGGTGCCTTGTATTGTTTCGGAAAGAAGTGACAATAAAAAGTAGCGATCAGTACTGTGGAACAGTACGTTGCTGAATTGATGGCTAACAAACTATAAGACGTTGAGAGCATTATGGATCTGGAAACGACAGGCACCACAGAAATTGGTAGTTACTTTGTTTCGAACTACCCGCCTTTTTCTCTTTGGAAGCAGGAATACACCACCAGAATTCATGAAGTCATGCACCAGAGTCCCGATGCCAGCATTCCGATGGGGCTTTATATTCACATTCCTTTTTGCCGCAAACGCTGTAAATTCTGTTATTTCCGCGTCTACGAAAAACAAAATGCAAAAACAATCGAGCGTTACGTACAGGCACTACAACGTGAGTTCGAAATGCTCAGTCAAATCGAAGTCGTCCAGGATCGCACGCTTGATTTCACCTACTTTGGTGGCGGTACCCCTTCCTATTTAAGCTCAAAACAACTGCTTTCGTTGCGGGACCGCCTTTCCAGCCTGCTCTCCTGGGAAACAGCACAGGAAGTCACCTTTGAATGTGAGCCGGGAACACTCAATCTTGAAAAAGTAAAAACGCTGAAAGAGATTGGTATCACTCGTATTTCACTTGGCGTAGAAAGTTTTAATGACACCTTACTGGAAGCCAATGGCCGCGCTCATTTGTCTCCGGAAGTTTTCAAAGCGTACGATTGGATTCAAGAGGTTGGTTTCCCGCAGGTAAATATTGACCTGATTGCAGGAATGATGGGTGAGACAGACGAAAACTGGACTCAAGCCGTCGAAAAAGCATCAGAAATGGATGCAGACAATATCACCATCTACCAGATGGAACTGCCACATAACACAATCATTTCCAAAGAAATCAAAGAGATGGGCATCACTTCGCCCATTGCAGACTGGGCTACCAAACGTCGCTGGATGAATGAAGCCATCGAGACCTTAAAGTCGAAAGGCTATCACCTGGCGAGTGGAAATGAACTCGTGAAAAACCCGGAAACAGATCGCTTTGTGTACCGTGATAATTTATTTCGAGGTAACGATATTATTGCCACAGGAGTTTCTTCATTTGGTCATCTGCAAGGCGTGCATTATCAAAACCTGGATCGTCTGGAAGACTATCTGGAAACTGTCGAGAATGGCGAGCTACCGATCAATCGTGCCTTAGAACCTACTGAGCATCAGCGTTTGATCCGTGAATTTGTACTGCAACTCAAAGAAGGCCATGTTTTGACTCAGCCATTTAATGATAAGTTTGGTGTCAAACTAACAGAAGAGTTTTCCGAGGCGTTAGAAAATCAGCAAAAAGCAGGTTATCTCACTTTTGATGACACTCAGGTACAACTCACTCGTAAAGGGCTACTCCAGGTAGATAGCTTGCTGACCGAATATTTCGAACCAGAACATCGCATGGTAAGATACACATGATTGATTTAGCGTAGTTATTTAAAGATTAAAAACTCTCCCACTCCTCCCCTGAAAAAGAGACCATTTTCAAGTGAACCCTCAAGACGAACTCGATGCACTTGTTAGATTATTTCCGAATGAACAACCACTATTCGAGCAGGCTGAACACGTTTCTTCTGCTTCACTGCCTGATCCGTATAAATCGCTACTGGCTCACAACCACCATATGACAGTCACGATGGAGGAATACCACAAGTCTGCCGTAGATGTGAGGGTGCTGGACCAACGGCTTGATGAAAATGTTTACAGCAGAGCAATCTTATTATTAAAAACGGGAACCGAGGAAGTCGTCCAATTTGGGATTGTGCGGTTTAATTTTGATTATGTGACAAAAGCAGTTAAAGAAGAAATACTGGCAGGGAAGATCCCATTGGGACGCGTACTCATCAACCATAATGTATTACGACATGTGGATTTAGGAGCTGTATTGCGGATTACGGCTGGCCCTGGATTGGCCAAGGTGATGAAAATAGAGCCGGGTGGAATCACCTATGGACGGCTGGCCACAATATTTTGTAACCAGCAACCGGCAATTGACCTCTTGGAAGTTTCCGCTCCGCTGCTATAAATGCCATTAGAAAGTAGCGATTTAATCGATTTTGACTTGTAATACCGAAGGCTCTCAATGATTGATCAAAAACGTAAAGATCAGCCTGACCTTGATGCAGAATATGATGTCATCGTCATTGGCGCCGGTCCTGCCGGCTCCGCTGTCGGTGCACTTTTAGCAGAGCAGGGACGAAAAACTTTAGTCGTTGACCGAGCCGTTTTCCCCCGATTCCATGTTGGTGAATCTCTGATTCCGGAAACCTATTGGCAACTAAAACGGCTGGGATTGATCGATCAACTGAAACAATCGGCTTTCCCAAAAAAATTCAGTGTGCAATTTGTGACGGAAGAAGGCACAGAAACGATGCCCTTCTACTTCAACAAATACAAAGACCATGAAAGTTCGCAAACCTGGCAAGTCGTACGTGCTGAGTTCGATCAAATGCTGGTTGACAACGCGCGAAATCAAGGAGCCATCGTTCATACAGGGGCACAAGTTCTAGACCTCATATGTGAGGGAGAACAAGTCGTAGGTGTCAAACTGAAATTGAACTCTGAAGAAACACGCGACATTCGCTGCAAACTGGTCGTTGACTCCAGTGGACAGACTGGATTCATTGCCAATCGTTTGAAGCTGAAAGTAGCAGATCCAGTTTTGAAAAAGGGAACAGTCTGGGCTCATTTCAAAAATGCACATCGCGATGAAGGCATCGATGAAGGAGCCACTCTCATTCTACAAACTGAAGGAAAACGTTCCTGGTTCTGGTATATTCCACTTCCTGATAACACTGTCAGTATTGGTTGTACAGGCGACATGGCATACATGTTTTCCAAAGAACGAGGCACTAGCGAAGAAATCTTTAATCAGGAAGTAGAACGTTGTGTCGGTATTAAAAAACGTTTGGCAGATGCGCATCCTGTTACGGAATTCATGACGACGAAAGATTTCTCTTATCATTCAACTCAGCCAGCAGGTCCTGGTTGGATGCTCGCCGGCGATGCATTAGGGTTTATCGACCCCGTTTATTCCAGCGGCGTTTTTCTGGCTTTGAAGTCGGGAGAACTAGTCGCTGATACCATCAACGATGCTTTTGACTCTCAAGACTTCTCAGTAAAACGTCTGAGTGAATGGTATCCTGACTATCGAAACGGTGTCGAAAATTTCCGTAAACTGGTTTATGCGTTCTATGCTCCCGGCTTCAGCTTCGGAACATTTCTTCGCCAATATCCCCAATTCAAAATGAATCTGGTCGATATTCTGATCGGTGATGTTTTCAAGCCCGAAGTCTCTGAAATGTTCACAGTCATGCAGGAAGAAATCCCCGAACTCGCAATGT
Source organism: Gimesia aquarii (assembly GCF_007748195.1). Classification (NCBI taxonomy): domain Bacteria; kingdom Pseudomonadati; phylum Planctomycetota; class Planctomycetia; order Planctomycetales; family Planctomycetaceae; genus Gimesia; species Gimesia aquarii. Next base: position 1,999,170 of record NZ_CP037920.1, on the reverse strand, counting down.
CCTATGATCCACACGTCGCTCTCAAAGAATGACCCTCCTCTGCTCAAGGTTCACTAGTTACCGCGATTCACCATAGCAGGGTAGATTCCTTAAAATTCACATCCCCATGAGAAAACCAGAACTCTGAAAACAACGGTTTTATTCTTATTATCAGGTGAATATTCAGAATTTGACACCAACGCGCCAGTAACGAAACTGCGCATTCTGCGTCGCGCGCGGGAATTTTTTTAATATGCTGAATAGACATCTTCCTGCTGACTTTATCACTATGAAAACCAAGTGCTTTTTTCTGTTTTGAGTATGAACCTTTTGCATCTGTTCCTCGTGATCGCCTCTTTTTTGTCTTTATCAAACGTTATCGCGCCGATTTCAAAGCATGCCAGAAAGTATCGTCACGGTACCAAGTGGTATCAAACTGAATTGACCGCTTGACTCACACCCGCACTTTATGATGATACTCATAGTTGTTGAGCGGCCTTTGAAGATCAAACACAGTTCGACAGATCAACCAAAACCACATACATTCAGGAGAGCACCCCTAGAGTTCTATTCTACCCGATCGCTTGCTTCGGGGCAGAGATGAAAATTCGGTAGTATCTGGTAGATCGCTGCGATGCGCATTAAAAAATCCTCTGTTATGGCTAAATCCACAACAGAGGATTGATTACTTCAATCGAAGTTTACTTTTGGTACTTGGGTGCTTTCCCCAGGGGATACAGATCCCATTTCCTGACCCACATTTCTGCCATCTCGGTCTGGACCAATAATTTACCATGATCCGGTTTGGCATTCGAGCCGGCATTCACAACCACACCGTTAACCAGGTATTCAATATCGCCCCCCTTACAAATCACATCCATACGTGTCCACTTGCCAAAGGGACTTTCGACATCATCCTTCCCACGAAATCCTTTTTTGTCTGCCCAGTCAGGATCACGGCCCCACCAGTTGATACGGCCTGCACTGATTGTGATTTCTTCACCGTCTTTTTTCCAGACTTTCTCACCATCCCGGTCTTTGGTAATCGTGGAAGTTAACGAAGTCGGAATCGGGGCGCCTGTCTTGGGATCTTTTCCCGTTAAGACCAGAATATCGCCTACACCCCCTTCGATGATCTGGGCTTCAATGGAAGCCATCCAGGTATTGCCATATCCGCCATCAGGACCATGACAGTGAAAGAGAACTCCTGAGTCACGAGCGCGGTCCTTCCGATTTCCCCACGTCTTCTCTCCCCATTTGAATTCAATGACCATGTGGTAATCACGATAGTCTTTTTTGGTGATCAGTCCGCCATAGCCATCACCTGAGATGTGCAGCATGCCATCTTTCACAGTAAAGATCTTACGAGGATCTTCATAGGCAGTCCCGCGATTCCAGACATACAGTCCATCCAGATTTTTACCATTAAATAGTTTAATGACCCCATCTTTGGGAGTGACGACTTTGTCTCCCGCTTCTGCCAGTGAAGTACAAACCCCGACCAGACAGAGACAAGTAATTGTGAGTGAATTCTTAAGATGCATTTGAGCGTTCCTGAACTAAAACGAAAGTTAAATTCATTAATAAAATTAAGTTATTGAATGGAACGACTCTCCGCAAGAACGAAGACAAAAAAACTTACGACTCTTGTCAAAATAGGCGAATGATCGTTTTCTCAGGTAGATTTCACTGAGACAAGCTTTATTCAGTATCATTCAGAACAAAACAAAAGCGATTTTGTTGGCGCTGAAATGGGGTTTCGTCGAGTGAATCGGGATTCCCTGCAAGAAACCCGCCCCAGTCGGCTGACGAGGCCCCCCAATGTCCGGTTCTCACTCGTCTGATCGCTTCGTCTCGCGGATCTCGAAATACTTTTCCCTGGAATTTAAGGACAGGGCTTCCAAGACTCATTGCGTCTCCTGTTTCTAAAAAACGAAACGATAGTGTGTTGGCAACTCCGAGGTTCGATGCCTTAATGGGAAATACATAATCTTTGACCAAATTGGGTGTGAGCTCACCAACTATTTTATTGTTGAATAATACTTCCACTTTGCCAGAGTTGACTTTGCGGTTTTTTGCATTGGAATTAGCCTTACCAACAGAAAACTCAAGCAAAGCGTCATTTTGAGATTCCAATGGACCTGAATTGTTGGCAACGACGAACTTTCTAGAACGGACTTCTCTGGTGGCAGTGCTTCTGACATCGAACTGGAGATGACCTTCAGGAAGTGAAGTTGAGTTGATATTCGCAACAAACAGTGCACGATAGAACGGTTGACCGATTTTATGCATCGGTTTCCAGTCGGTACCATTAACAGAATATTCCAGTGTTTCATTAGGTTGAGGCTGAACCAGATGCGCCTGGAGTTCCACGCGTCCTGTCCAAGGGGCACCCACACGATGCGAGACAATTGCGATCCGTTGCCCCAGTCCTTTATAGAAGTAATCCATCTGCTCCCCCTTGACGCGATAGATAAGGTATCCTTGTGGGGAAAGATCAGGGCAAAGTTGTTTCGCTTTCGGGTTCCACCAGCAGCCAGCTAAAGCGCCTCCCGTTCGATAGGGAACGGGTCGCCTTTTGTTAGCAACAACATGATCATCGCCAACAAGCTGAAGTCGGACATCATTCTGCTGTGCCATCTCAAGAAAACCGGGACAGTGCTTAGCCAAATCGGCTTCGGATGTAGTGACAACAAACGTCCCTGGAGACCGATGAAACATGTCTTGTTTCATCCATTCTGCATGGACTGGCTGTACTTCAAGAGTAGGATATTCCAATTTTCGACCGTTTACCAGATTCTGTATCTGGCCGAGGTGATAACCATAATCCACTGACATAAAATGGATTTTGCCATATTCAAACGAAAAGAAATGCGGTCCGAGATACTCCCAATACATCGGCTTGGCACAGCGGTGGTCCCCGCGTGGAAACTCTTTGAGTCGATAAGATGAATCTGTATGGTCTCCTGCCACATTGTAATAAGGCATGGTCAAATGGTTCATGATGCCGACATAATTCCGAAAACTGGCATGCCCGGAGGCAGGGGAACTCACGAGCGCTTTGTGGAGGTTCAGGAGGTCGCCACTGTTCACGACGAAACGTGGTTTCGGAGACAAAGCGTTCACTTCTTGTACGAATTCGCTCAAACCTTCCACTGATCTGGGACTCGTGGAGACGTGTGTGTCGGTTACATGCACGAAGATATAATCATTCTCGTCGTCGGTTGTCTGTTTGAGTTCGAAGTCGACTTGAGGAGCGAGAGGCTTGTACCAATCCCCTTGAATTTCATACCCCGAAGGACGAGTGATATTGATAAACACGGCACTCTGGTTTGGGGTGAGTTCGTAAGCACCGTTCACATCCGTTTTGACGACGGAATATCCGTCCGAGATGGAAACCCCCTTCACTCCCATAGCTGTTTGATCTGACTGTAATCTGACACGTCCTGTGATCAGTTTGGGAACCGGGGCTCCATAGTTTGGTTTCGGAGTTTTCTTAAGAAGAAGTTTAAGAATCTTCGATTGCGGCTCTTTAGCAGTTTCGGCTTTTGTCTTATCGGGCAGCAGGGTAATGAAAAAACAACTGACAACATAACCAAGGCACAAAGCCAATCGCATTTTACTACTCCCAGGGGGTTCATCAAAAGATGGTCTCGATTATACTATGATTCAGCGAATGATAAAAAGACGCTTTAAAACTCGCCAAGAACCTCACCACCATTATAGGTTCCGAGAGCCGTATATGTATCTTGATTCATATTCTCGGAGAGAAACCGAACACGTCCATCCGCAAACACAAAGTGGCATCCACCAACGTGAACGCTACTAAAGAGATCATCTACATCGGTGCCATTAATCGGAAATGTGGCATTTGCATTGGAAAGGACATTTCTTGAATTAGTAGATTTTCCGACCCAAATTGATCCATTATGGTCTTTAGTATCTGATTCTCCGACAATAAAGGTGTTACTTGTTCCGTCCGTGAAGTCTCGCATTCTGCGTGCACTGGTAGGGTAAGTAAGAACGGATCGTACGGCTTTATAGTTTGATTTCCCATAGGAATCAATTTTAGTGTTCACTCCGCCCATAGGATCAGAAGGGCACATGAAGGCAGGCAGAATCACCCTTGCATAGGCAGTCGCGCCTGTTGTCATAGCAGGAATAGTAGTCCAATCAACGTCCATCGCACCAGAGCCACTGATGTTATTATAAAGTGGTGCTTGATCCATGAAAGGCAGAATGAAGGTGCCCCATCCAAGATCGTTGTTCATAAATGGAGTACCAGCAGGATGATTATCAACATAAGACGGTGGGAAGGTACGGTGTGTATCGTGGTAATTATGTAATGCCAGGCCGATTTGTTTCATGTTATTTTTGCAAGAGCTACGTCGCGCTGCTTCACGAGCTTGTTGTACTGCGGGCAATAGGAGTGCAATGAGAATGGCAATGATGGCAATCACAACCAGTAATTCTATTAGTGTGAACCCTTTTCGATTTTGTATAAGACTTCTCATCATTCATCTTTCTCTTTAATCAATTCAAATCATATTTGTTTCAGAAACATACTTCATTGACAGAATATGAACACTGCTTAACTTAGCGACCCCAGTTCAATCGATTGGTTATTTTTCTTCAGCGGCAACAATCACGCGCATGGCATTCATACTCTTGAGTCCCTCTGCCCTTGACAGAATCCAATTTAGATAAAGTGAGGAACGACCGGGCAAGAGTTTGGTCTCGTCTTCAGCAACACGGACATGAGATTTTTCATACCGTACATCGGGATTGCCTAAAGATTGATCTGTTTGTAGAAGCAGGGGATCTGTTTGCAGGATGCCCAGAACTTGCCCCTTGAAGTGAACTTCCCCCTTCATGGTCAATGTTGTTTTTTGATCAGAAAACTCAGGATGTCCTGGGTGGTGGGCATCATGATGGAGATAGTACACATCTACTTTGGTTCCCTTTTGAATCACATCTTCCTGGAATTGTCCCTTATTATTTTGGATGGGAACAAAACAGCGGATCTCTTCCGGTAAGCTGATATTTTGCCGTTCCTGGAAAACATGTATGTGTTCATTGCTGGTAAACTCACCAGATTTCAGACTGACGGGTAAATTTGACAGAAGCTTTAAGTCTCCTGAAAGCTGATGAATACGAGACTCTTGCATGAGGCATTTTGCAAAAAGAAGATCGCTGTCTGTGTCGCTTAAAACAATTTCTTTACCCGGTGATCGTTTGATAGATTGTCCTGCAGATAATCGTTGAGGCAGACCTTGAGGGCTTCCTTGCTTCAAACTGAAGCCGTTGACTACCCCTTGAAAAACGTGTGTTTCAGAAACTCCTTCTTTATTCACATGCACGCCGAACCGGGTTCCTAAATCAATAATCTCAAGCGTGGGAGTTTGTACTTCAAAGCCGATTGCTTTCTGAGAAACGTGAGCCGTCATAGTCCCCTGTAACAGGCGTAGAGCATTTGAATTCAGAAACTGGAACGTAGTGGGGCCCGCTATCACAACATTCACGCCCGAATCCATCTGAAGCTGAAGCACACCTTGATCAAGATGATATTGTCGTCCCGTTTGTAAATGATCGTTCACCACGCACAGAATATTTTGAGTCCTTAGCTCGCCATCAGAGAGTGCATCGACAATTGCAACGTTTTCTGGTTGACTAGAGTCAGAGACGATAAGAGGATCAGCCCACTGATGCACGCCAAACCAGGATGTCAGTGTAATTGCTAGAATTAACATCGCCACCAAAAAAGATCTGGAGAGATAAAAAGATGAATGAGAGACAGTCGTCTCAGTAACCAATTTGCTGTACCATAGCTGAGATCGTTGTAATTCAGTCCATTCACGAATCACGGTCTCTTCACTGGAGACCTCGATCATTAAACGAGCAAGGTCTTCTTCAGTACAAAGTCGGAGTTCGAGTGACTTTATTTCATCACAGTCAAGTTCATTAGCGAGATAGGCTTCGAGCAGGTCTCTATCTTTGGGCTGAATCATTGTGTTGCCTCCGAAGCAAGTTGTCTGGAAACACAATCACGAAGCATCGTTTTAATTCTTTTCAGTCGGGAGTAGATTGAGTGCACACTTTTCCCGGATTCTGAAGCGATGCCAGCTATTCCCATTTCAGAATCGTCGTACCGCATCACGATTAACTCTCGACTATGTGCGGGAAGCTTGTCGAGACACTTCATCATGGCATCACGGAAATTCAAACGAGACTGCTTTTGCTCCACCTGATTGACCGCATCTGCGAGCGCCGCAACTACGTGTGGATTGAAAGGTGTCTCTTTTTTCTTCTTTTTCAGGTGAGACAGTACTTGATGGAAGGCAATCTCGCGCACCCAGGGAAAAAAAGAATCCTTCTCTTTAAGTTGCTCGAACGATTCAATCGCGATGACACAAACATCATGCAGAATATCTTCAGCATCCGTATGATCTCTCACACAGGAAAAAATATAGCTGTAGAGCGCAGTCCGATGTTGCATTACCAGACGTGTCTCCTCAGAACGATCTTTTATAAAACCTAAAGACATTTGTCTACTTTAAGAGAGTGCTTGTAAATCTCCGCGCTTACTAAGAGAAAGAAGCAGCTCCGTTTAGGCAGGAAAAATCACAAAATTCTAAAAAATAAAGAATTTCTGCTGTGAGAAAGCATGAATCCTAAGAGCACGGAGCGATGCCCTTAAAAATTCGTTTTCGTTTCGCATCTCTCATTTGACGAATACAAAACAGAATGTAATCGGTAATGTGTTTAGCCTAACTCGGATGAGTTAGAAAGAGAACCTCATCGTTTCAATTCTGATAAAAATGAAAACAACACGCATGCAAACACAATTCGTCGCTTCCAAAACCTAAAGAGGTGATAAAGAGAAGGACTTTGATCTCTGCAGGATTTGAGCGATTCCTGATAAAGGCTTAAAAAACAGCCGTTTATGTCTGATCGCTGGTAGCCACCGCAGCGGCATCATGGGGATGCAAGCTTTCGAGATGATTGATTTCGACTCGAAAATTGTTAATGCCTTTGTACTCCTCTAGAGCGGCCTTCAATTTTCGGGCTGCGTCTTCACAGAACATCAGGTTGGCTCCGTTCAACCGCGCGAATTCTTGCTCATCTTCGCGCTTGACTGCTGTTTGCACAGGGGTCGCGATGGCACGTTCGAGATAATCTATCAGTGATTCAATCGGAAAATCTTCCAATCCACTGTCTAAGTCCACCGTGACATCAGCGTGGCTTCTCTGGCTGTGTGGGACTGCCAGAATTGCTTCCTGTGTTCCCAACCATTGATAGATTTCATCATGAGAGAGTTCACTTCGGTCACCGAACGCATCTTCAAAAGCCTGCTGAATCAACTGCCTTGATAAGGCGGCTGAACAGGGACAGGCACTGGAATAAGTCAGTTGAACATGCAATTGGTGTTGAAACGTATTCTGTTTGAACGAACTGTGTATCGTAATTGGATAGGCGCGCCAGCCGGCATGATCAGAAAGTAACGCAGGTCGTTTCAGCGAATGTTCGTAGGTCAGAGTCAAAAAACTGTTGGAACTCATTCCCTCATGTGTCTGTACAAAATCTTTCAGAATCTCATTGACCAGAGGCAAAGAAAGTTCCTGGTCAGCTAGCCGACTATTCAAACTGAGAAATAGTCGAGACATATGGATCCCTTTGGTCTTCTCATCATCGAGGCTCACAGCTGCATCAGCACGAGCTGGAGTACGAAATATCTCACCTGAAGCATCACGAAGCCTGAGTACCAATTCTACCCCTGACATCCCGACACGCTCAAGAGTCCCCCCAATGAGTGGAACGGTTTCATTTGCCACATCAGGTAGGTTTATCGATGGTGAACTAATCCCTGCTACGGAAGATGGTCTCTGATTGTTATTCTGCTCCGCAGATTCCATTTGTTTGAGATTTAGTACATCGGAAACGAATTCAAACATTCAATCATTCTTTCGTCGGTTTGGCCCAGGTGAAACTCAGATTTCACAAAAGATTATCCCGTTTTTTATCAAATTCACATACGAGAACATACTGTAACAAAAAAACGCCACTATATCATTTAGTCGACGAAATTCTTTTTTCAAGTATCAAAATTCAAAAATCACCATAATTTGATCGTAATAACCTCAATTTATATATGGAATTACGAATAAATTCCATCAGTGCGAGTTCCTGGAGCTTTCGAGTTAGATCGGGCAAGACATTTGAGCCATATATCAGCAAATACAATGATTCATAATAAATGCGTTACATTGAGTGAATCATTAACCGCCAGCATTCACTATCGACTATTGATTTTTGCGGAAGAAATCGACAGCGTTCCGACCTTCTCCCAGCCTTGGGGAGGCTGTAATGTTTCGACGGGGATCGGCTGGGGTGCTTGTCCGATGAAACCTGGCCTTTGGAGGGGAGTGTACATGGAAGCCTGTTGAATATTCATCATGTTTGATTGTTGAGTTAAATAACTGGAAAGCCGATTTGTTTCGGTATGCAGCGGATTTAAAGATAGTGCCTTTGTCACGGCAGGATAAACTTTCTCCATATCGTTCGCCTGTAAACTGGCATAAGCGAGGCGATACCAGTCATCTGCGGTTGCATCGGGGCGATTTTTCATTGCTCGTTCAAGTGATGCTACTGAATCATTCCAACGCTGTTCCGCACCGTAGGCCACTCCCAGCAACCATTGAGCCTCTGATCTCTGATGGATTGTGGCTGCTGTATTATGGCAAATGGGACGCAATATCGGAGTAGCGCGGTTGGATTCCCCCTGTTTGATCTCAAGTGCTGCCAATTTTAATCGAGAAACAATATTATAGGGTTCTGCCTGCAAGATCCTATGATATGTTTCTTCAGCAGCCGCATTCAGCCCCGCTAATTCTTCTAACTCACCTTTGAGTAATAAGGCACGAATATTCGTGGGATCAAGGTTCAAACCGAATTCCAGGTTTTTGAGCGCATCAGTATATTGTTTCTTTTGATGCAGTAAATAAGCCAAATCAATATAAGGTCTCGGATCGTCGGGAGAGAGAATGGTCGTTTTTTCTAACTGTTGGATTGCTTCTTCCGAAAAGCCATTCGTAATTAAGAATTCCGAAAGTTGGCGGCGTACTCCTGCGTGATTAGGGTTTGAAGCCACCGCCTGCTTGAGCAGTTCAGCAGCCTGTTCCTGTTGTCCGCTTTCCGTTGCCTCACGAACCTGTTCAACGAGATCCTGTGATTCAGAATCTCTGACAGCCATTTTCTGAGTCCAACTTGCACACCCACTACAAATCCCACAAATCAGCCCCAGCGCACAAAAAGTCCGTATCAGACTCGTCGAGCTGAATATGTTGCATGCGAGCATGTTTTCAGGACGATCTCTCATCGGACGTGGTTATCTTCCTCCATGAAGATAAAAATCGCAGAGAAATTTTGAATCGGTTAAGATCGAATTCAGTGAACACTCTGCGGGCTTCAGACCGCGTAACTTAGCATTTTATTGAATTTCAGGGTAGAGGAACTCACCCGATCTCCTTCAAACTGATCTGGGGAGCAATTTGGGGGCTGTCAGCGAAAATTTCCATTTGAACTCGAATGGGTTTCGATAAATTAAGTCTTGATATCAAATCAACTTATATCAATTTATTGATACCTGATATTTGTCTGAATCGGAGGAAAAATGCGTATGTCCTTCAAATCACGAGCCATCAACAAACTTCGGACTTTAGAGAAATTAGAAACAATCGAGAATGATTATGAATTGTCCCTCAAAAACTTAGTTTATCCGACCCAACCAATAATCCCAATCATTGACATTGGTAGGACTGTCAGGGTACAAAATGATTACTAATGGATTAGTCGCTTTATGTTTCGACATGATTGGAAATATGGTGAAATTGGCGTGATGGACTACGTCTTCTTTCGGCATGGCTTACTGCCCCTGGTCGTGCAATTGTATAGCTCGATTTTAATAAGGTCGAATGAATGATGAGTCTACTAAAAAACATGAATCTGAAGAAAGTTTGCCTCACAGTCGGATGTATTCTGACGATTGGCTTGGTCTCGCTGGCAGAATCTGACGCGGGGGTAATTCCCTGGACTTACAATGCCCTCTTTGGACCAAGTCGAAATGGTCCCATGTACTATGGCGCCGGTTATGCTCCTCGAACCTATTCAGCCAACTACGGCGGTTACGGAATGATGAGTCCTGGAAACTGCTGCGGGACTCCCGGTTATGTGTCGTATTATGGCACTCGCGGACAAGCCAGACGCCAGTCACGTGCCGCTTATCGCTGGTATCTGATTAACAATCCTCAAGTTGTCGGTGTCAGCTACAGAAATTTTGGCGGGGGTAATTCCTATGGATTTGCGGGCGCCGCTTACGGCCCAGGTTGTTGCTCTCCCTGTGGGATAGGAGGCTGTGCAACCGGAGCTTGTGGATCCAACTGTAGTACTGGCCAATGTGGCGTCTCTTATAATCCTGCTAGAGCCAACACACCCACACCAGATCCTGCTTCCGGTAAAAAAGTTCCGGAACCGCGTGAAATTGAAAGCACGACTCCCAAAACGTTTGCGGATGAACCCATGCCTCCCGGCGAATCCAAATCGAATGTAGAAGATTCCGGGTTTGGGGCTCGACGCTATGAACGGAGCCCCATGGATACTCCGATGCCCAAAAGCGAATCAAAGGATGTATTTGAAGTTCCTTTAAAGCGGGGGGGATCTGAGACTCCGATGCCAGGCGGAGGCACAAAATTGCCCGAATTCGGAACAGAAAAAAAACAGGATGATTTCTTCGGGAATGAGTCTGATAAGACAAACGCATTCAAACCCACTCCGGATGGAAAGATTCCAAAGACGACCATTCCTAAAAAGAAAGCAGCTCCCACAAAGGAACCTGCTGAAAAAGCTCCCAAGGCAGAGCAGGAAACCAAGTTTCCTCAGTTGAGAGTACGACCTTTGAATCTAGACCAGAAGATCACTTGGAAATCGGCTCCCAGAGCGGAACGATTGACAATTCGTGCTCATTTTTCTGCTCCTCAAATCACCAAACAGAGTATTCCGACAAATTCTGGTTGGTTTGCTATCACAGATTCCACAAAGGTTGCTAGTAAATAACCACTGAGGGAATAGAGAATCAACAAAGTGCAAGTGCATCCCTGCCTTGCACTTTTTTTATGCGCCGATCGCGTTATTGTTAATAAGTGAAGACAAATCATTTTATTTCAGTTGTTAAGGCTAATAACGCGGACAGAAAATATGCAAAACTCAGAAATTGCACGCCAATTTGAGGAACTTGCGGATTTGCTGGAGATCCAAGGGGCGAATCCATTTCGCCTGCGCGCGTATCGCAATGCGGCCCGCACGATCTCAGGACTCCCTGAATCCATCGAAGACATCGCTAAAAACACTCCGAAGGAATTGCAGTCCTTACCGGGAATTGGCAAAGACCTCGCAGAAAAAATTGAAACAATTGTAGAATCGGGAACGTTGCCTCAATTAGAAACATTGAAGGAAGAAATTCCCGCAGATGTAGTTCGTATGTTAAATATTCCCGGCATCGGACCTAAAAAAGTCGCTTTTCTCTTTTCTGAACTCTCAATTCACTCGCTCGATGATCTCAAAGCGGCTGCAGAACAGGGAGTTATTGCTGAGCAAAAAGGATTCGGAAAAAAAACGGCACAAATTATCCTCGAAGGACTCGAACATCTGAACCAGGCAGGAAATCGAGTCCGACTCGCAGATGCCAAAGCGCAGTCAGATGAAATCATACACGACCTGCAAACCCTGGATTCCGTCCAGCAAATCTCAGAAGCAGGAAGTTGTCGGAGGCGCAAGGAAACAGTCGGTGATCTGGATATTCTAATCACGTCTAACGCCCCGGAGACTGTGATGGATGCGTTGGCAAACCATCCTTTAGTCAACACCGTCCTGGCGCGTGGAGAAACCAAACAACGTGTCCGGTTAAATTCCGGTTTGGAGATGGATTTGCGTGTTGTACCCGAAGAATCGTATGGGGCAGCACTCCTCTATTTTACCGGCTCCAAAGAACATAATATCGTGCTCAGACGCCGCTCCCAGGAACGAGGGCTCAAGCTCAACGAATACGGTCTCTTTCGCAAGGACAAGCTCGTTTCCGGTAAAACCGAAGAAGACGTTTACCAAACACTCGATCTCCCCTGGATTCCTCCCGAAATTCGCGAAAATCGAATGGAATTCACAGCCATTGAGGAAAACAAACTACCAGAGTTGATAGAGTTAAAACAGATTCGTGGCGACTTACACATGCATACAACGGCCACAGATGGAACCGCTTCAATTCTCGAAATGGCTGAAGGTGCCAAAGCAAAAGGCTATCAATACATCGCCATTACAGATCACTCCAAACGTGTTACCATGGCGAATGGATTAGATGCAAAACGCTTACGCGCTCACTGGAAAGCCATTGAGAAAGTGCAATCAAAAATATCTGGAATACAAGTTCTTAAAGGCATTGAATGTGACATTCTGGAAGATGGCAGTATGGACTTACCCGATGACGTTTTGAGTAAAGCAGACTGGGTTATTGCCGTTTTACACTACGGTCTGAAACAGCCTCAGAAGCAAATCAATCAACGGCTGCTGAATGCCATTCAAAATCCTCACGTCTCCATTCTCGGACATTTATCAGGCCGATTAATCGGGAAACGCCCCGGAGCTGACCTCAATTATAGTGAAATCCTCAAGGCGTGTGCCGACCATGGTACGATGCTGGAGATCAACGCACATCCCATGCGTCTGGATATTGATGACATTCATGCCGCCAAAGCCAAAGAACTGGGTATTCCGATCGTCATTAATACAGATGCTCATAGTGTGAAAGGCCTGGATGTGATGCAGTACGGCGTGTATCAGGCGCGTCGTGCAGGTTTATCCAAAAAAGATGTCGCCAACACCAAAACTTGGAAACAATTTCAAAAGTTGTTAAAAAAATAGAAGCAATCTTTAATCTTCACGCTTCAGATTCCCGTTATCGTTTGCAAATATTCCTACTTCATAGGAAGTAAAATAGATGTCAAATTCATTAGAACTCATGATTCGTTCGGGAAATCCATTTATTTCTATTGAAACACTCGATGAACAGCGGGCGTTGAAAGCGATTCAAAATGTCGCAACGGATTTAAAAAAGCCACTTTATGAATGGTCTGCAACAAATGGTCTGTGCCAAGTTGAAGATTCTCTTCTAAAATCTGCGTCAGTCCCTCCTGGCAAACCGGAACAGACTCTCGCTTATATCCAAATGAATGCTGAGAATCAGATTTTCGTTTTTAAAGATCTCGGTGCCTATTGTCGAGACAATATTGTGAATCGCATGCTGCGCGATCTTATGGAAACCTGCCAGAATAGCAAAACCACATTGATCCTCGTAGATGCATTCCCGCTGCCTGATGAAATCAAACGGTTTACCGTACGCTATGAATTGGGATGGCCAACCACAGATGAATTATCTACCGTCATAAAACAGACCTACAATAAAATCAGAAAAGAGAGTCAAGCAGAAATCACCGCCACACTCACTCGGCGAGACATGGAACAACTGGTGCTAACCATGCGAGGGCTCAGTTGCAGTGAAGTCGAGCGAGTCATCAGTTCCGCGATTTTGCAGGACAATGATTTAAACGCCAACGACTTACCACATGTCATTGAAGCAAAACGAACTCTTTTAGGTTCGACAGGCTGCCTGGAATCTATCGCCGTCGATGTGAAATCTGATCAGGTCGGCGGCCTCAATAAATTAAAAGACTGGTTGAAACTTCGTCGGGGAGGATATTCCAGAAAAGCACAAGAATATGGAATCGAACCTCCTCGGGGAGTGCTCATGCTGGGTGTTCCCGGTTCCGGAAAAAGCCTGTGTGCAAAAATGGTTGCCTCTGACTGGAGTATGCCCTTGCTTCGATTAGATCCCGGAATGCTCTACCAAAAATTTATTGGCGAAAGTGAAAGCCAGTTGCGTCAGGCCTTGTCGCAGGCAGAATCGATGGCGCCCGTCATTTTATGGATCGACGAAATCGAAAAAGCGTTTGCCTCGGCGGCATCCTCTTCAGCGGATGGCGGATTATCCAAGCGGATGTTTGGCACCCTGCTTGCCTGGATGCAGGATCATCGCCATCCGATATTTATTATCGCGACGGCCAATGATATCTCGGCATTGCCTCCGGAACTGATGCGCAAAGGACGCTTCGATGAGGTCTTTTTTGTAGATCTCCCGAACACTGCCTCTCGTGAACAGATTCTGAGTATCCATCTCAAACGCCGAAACCGGGATCCTGATCAATTCGACATCCGCTCTCTGGCAGCGATGGCGAATGAATTTACCGGCTCTGAACTTGAACAAGCAGTCATGTCTGGTTTATTTGCTGCATTCTCTGACAATGCGGAGCTCGAAGATCGACATATCGCTACCGAAATTCAGAAAACGAAACCTTTAGCCATTTTGATGAAAGAACGCATTGCAGAACTGCGCAATTGGGCTAAAAACCGTTGTGTTTCTGCCGATTAAAGTTCTTCTCTCACAAAATCCTGCCTCGAAATACCTTCAAAATCATTCTTCTTTGTGTTGCCTTTTATCAACATGCATGTACAACATAATTAACTTTTTCAATATTTGATACCAAATTCCATTTCTTGAACCAACGAGTTGAAAAACCGTGTGAAATGCGGGACAATTACCTATAGTCAAACGCTCAAACTCCTTATTTCAATCCGAGGATATTTATGATCTCGCCTAGTACATTCAGAAGAGTGCTGTTTTCCGTCCTGGGGCTTTCCCTGGCAATTTATGCCTGCACAGCGCGTGCTGAAGAGAAGTCTGAAAAAGCTAATGATGTCAAAATCAAAGACATCACGCTCAAAATTCCCTCCAACTGGAAAAGTGCTCCCCCCTCCAATAAGCTTCGCTTGGCGCAATTTACAATTCCAGCAGTAAAAGGTGATAAAGAACCAGCCGAGTTGGTTGTTTCCTCTTTTGGTGGTACGGGTGGCGGAATGGCTGCAAATGTCAATCGCTGGGTAGGACAGTTCGCTGCAAACGAAGATCGCAAAGTGAAAGTGACTCAGGGCGAATCAAAACTCGGTAAATATGTATTCGCCGATCTTTCGGGCACCTATAACAAATCAATTGGACCTCCATTTTTAAGAAAAACAACTCCAGTTCCCGACTCACGTATGCTCGGTGTGATTCTGGCTGTCGAAGGGAAAGCATATTACTTTCTCAAGTTGACAGGACCAAACAAAACAGTCGCATCAGTAGCAAACGAACTCCGCGCTGCTTTTGGCGCCAACGCCAAAGACGAAAAGCCATTCGAACAATAACGAATGGCTGATTTTTTTTCGCAATGGAATAATTTCGGATTGTTAACAAACCTCCTTTCAACACTGAATCCTGCCTCACTATGATCGACTACCCCAACCATGCCTCCAGGCTGAGTGTTCCTCTACAGCTGACCGGATTTCTGCTTCTTTGTCTCTGTCTCATGGTTACGGGGAAGAATCTGGCAGCTGAAGAAATCGATCCCGAAGAAGACGATTATCCACCGGGGCTTTTGGCAACCTATCAGGTGGGAGAGAAACGTATTCAACGGATCGACTCCGATATCGCCTTTAACTGGGGCAAGCAAGCACCTTTGCCTCAACTTTCTGCAGACAAGTTTTCTGCAGAATGGACCAGTCTGATTCTGGTAAAGCAGCCAGGTAAGTATCAGATTTCCGCTTACCTTGAAGGCGAAATCAAAGTTGAAATTGACGGCGAAACAGTTCTGGAAGGCAAACGTGACACTCCCGACTGGATCGTCGGCCCTAAATACGATCAGAACTTTGGTGAGTTTGAGCTACAAGTCACTTATCAAAAGATTTCTCCTCAGGCGCGTGTCCAATTATTCTGGTCTTCGAACCTGTTTGGACTGGAACCGATCCAGGCAAATCTTCTCTATCGGGAAGAGGGAAATCCAGAGGTCGCGCAAATTTCCCGTGGTCGCACTCATTTCGATGCCCATCGCTGTAATCGCTGCCATCAACGGGACCACCAGTTAACCAGCCCCGCTGCACCCGATCTGACATCTGTCGCAACGGCACTGAATCCGGAATGGTTGATTCGAAAAATCCAGAATGACGATTCTGTTTCCGCACATGCGAAAATGCCATTCTTTGGATTTAACCAACAGGAAGCAGAAACAGTTGCCGCCTATCTTTCCGCCCATTCAAAAACGGCAAAGCTTCAAAAAATCCCCAGTCCCAAAAAAGACAAAAAGACAAAAAAAGTTCCGACCCGCGATGAGGAACGGCGTTCCGGAGAAATTCTGATGCGTTCGGTCGGTTGTCTGGCCTGCCATACGATTGATGGAAAAGGCAACCAACAACCCTTTAGCGGTGGTGACCTGAGTAGCGTTGGTGAGAAGCGCAACACAAAATTTTTCTATACCTGGCTGTCGGATCCTCAGAAATTAAACAAAGATCATCGCATGCCGGTAATCAAGCTGAGTTCAATAGAACGACGCCAATTGGCATACGCGCTTTCTGAACTGAAACAGACAAAAATTCCCGTCGGCAAAAAGCAAACTACCAAAAAGAAACTGATTGCCGATGGAAAAAAACTGATCGCTCAAGCTCGCTGTGCTGCCTGCCATACGATCCCTGGCATCGATAAACCTACACAGACCGTTGTGGATCTCTCAAAACCAGTTCAGAATTGGGAGAACTCCTGTCTGGCTGAAACTCCAGATCTGGCCAAAGGACGCCCCGCCTATCGTACAATTGACCGAGACGCTGTTGAGGCTTACCTCAAATCGAGCTATGGAAAACTGGCCTCGGAGAATGAATTCGACCGCGGTCGTTACGTTCTGGAACAACGGAATTGTATTTACTGTCACGAACGCGACAAGCATGAAGGCATTACCCAAATTGCGGGACAAATGGCAAAATTCGATCCCGCACTTGCCGGACAGAGTGAAGCAATGATCCCTCCTGCTCTGACAGCGGTAGGAGATAAACTCAAACGAGAGGCACTTTCGGAGGCCGTCAGTGGCGAACAAAAAACGATCCGCATGCCCTGGCTGCACGTACGCATGCCGCGTTTTCAACACACAAAAGCAGACAAAGAAGCACTTCTGGATTATCTCGTTTCGCATGACCGTGTCCCTGATGACGGACCACGACAACCTGATTTTATGATCGACTCTTCTGACCAGAATCGGGCACAACTACTCATCGCCGGCCAGACCATTACCGGCGCCAAAGGTTTCAGTTGTATCTCCTGTCATGTACTCGGCGATTACAAACCACGCAACGTTGCGTTAGGCACGCGTGGTTCCGACTTGCTGATGCTGGGAAAACGGATGCGGAAAGAATACTTCCTGCGTTGGGTACATAATCCCCTGCGAATTGTTCCCGGCATGGAGATGCCAGCCTTGAAAAAGAGCGTTCCCAAAGTACTGGGGGGCGATATCAACCGTCAGTTGGACGCCATTTGGCTGGGTCTAAATGATCCCCAATTCAAGGTTCCTACCAACCCCTCCGTTGTCGAACAGTTCCTCACTGTAGCGGCAGGCGAACCGGCGCGCATCGTACGTGATGTCTTTACTAATCCCAAAGAAACCGGCGGCGGGTATGTGGCCCGCGCGTTTGCCATCGGTTTTGATAACGGTCATAACCTGCTGATCGATCTGGATCGTTTTTCGCTGGTTCAATGGACACTAGGAGATTTAGCGCGTCAACGCACCGAAGGCAAAAGCTGGTATTGGGACATGGCGGGTTCCCCCATTGTCTCCGGCTATGAACGAGGCAACGACTTTGCCTTAGTGAAATCAGGCAAAGAACCAATGTCGGTCATTTACCCGCATCTGCAAAATGGCCTGGCAGGGGCATTACGCAGCTATCACTCTGATGGAAACCAGATAACTCTCAATTATGAGCTCACCTTCAAAGTAAACGATCAAAAAACAACTGTTGAAGTTTCAGATACTTATAAAACACTTCCTGAACAACAAAATCAATCGGGTTGGCAACGAACCATCAAAGCCAGTCATCTTCCTGAGGGATACGAACTCTATGTGGGACGTATCCGATTTTCAAAAAGCATTGGCAATCCACAAATTTCGGTAGTGAAAAACCCACAAGCCAAGTGGATGCATATCAGCGACAATAATTCACACGAATATGTTAAAATGAATCGCGACTCTGCGGGACACGAATCATTGACACTAGACTACCTTTGCAATCTCAAGGCAGATGCGCTGCAAGTCAAAACAAAACCCAAGCCTAAAATTGCACTCGAAAAAGTCACCAGTGCCCCCGGCTTTGATGGCGTTCGTCTCCCCTTGGACCGATCCATCATGCCGACTGCTTTCGCCTGGCTCGATGATGGCACACTCGCTTTCACCTCCCTGAAAGGTGACGTCTTTCTCGCAAAAGACACCGACGGGGATGGCGTGGAAGATCAAATGATACTGTTTGAAGAAGGACTCTCTGCCCCTTTCGGGATTGTTACCGATGGAACCGATTTAATAGTCTCGCACAAACCCGAGGTGTTACGGCTTTCTGATACCAACGGAGATGGTCGCGCTGACAGACGTTCGGTCATCGCCACCGGTTGGGGGCTAAACGATAATTATCACGATTGGGCCACGGGGTGCATACGCGACAGTCAAGGTAACCTCTATATTGGCTTAGGTAGCGACTATTCACAAATGCAACGCCCCGATGACCAGATTCGTTGGCGAGGTAAAATTCTTAAGATCAGTTATAATGGTAAGATTGAACCATTGGGACACGCCTTCCGCTATCCCATCGGCCTCGGCATCAACTCCAAAGACGAAATTTTCGTTTCCGATCAACAGGGAGTGCAAAATACCTTTAACGAAATTAATTTCCTGATGTCTGGTAAAGCCTATGGCGTGCCCAGTCAATCTGATTTACGCACTAAGCAGAATCTGAAAGAGACAAGAGCCGCGATTCAAGTGCCCCATCCCTGGACGCGCAGCGTTAACGGCTTGACGTGTATTCCGAAACAGTTCCCCAATCCGGCTCTTTTCGATCATGGTCTGGGCTGTGAATACAATCACCGTTTACTGATTCGTTTCACGACACAGAAAGTGGGGGATACCGTTCAAGGAGCTACATATTACTTCACGCGGGCCGACGTACCTCCCGATGAGAAAAATTTCACCGGTCCCATGTCAGTTGCCGTTAGCCCAACTGGGGATATCTATGTCGGCAGCATCCACGACAGCGGTTGGCTCGGTGGCCAGAATACCGGCTCAATCACCAAGTTGACACCAAACGGAAAATTCCCGAACGGTATCAAAGAATTAAGAGCCACTCCCGATGGCTTTGAACTCGAGTTTTTCAAACCCATCGATGTGAAGAAAGCAGCCAATAAAGAAGCCTACACCATCGCCGGCTACACACGCGTCTGGAGCGGCAGTTACGCCAGCCCCGACAGTGGCCGCTATAAAGTTAAAGTGGAAAAGGTGACTGTTTCCGATGATCAGAAAACGGTTCGCCTGAAAGTCAACGAACTCAAAGAAAAATTCGTCTACGAAGTTAGCTGCCAGCAAATCGGCAAGTCGGGAACAAAACTCTTTCCAGTTACAGGGCACTATTCGATGAACCAGATTCCTGAGTAATTGGATACAGATCTGGAATATCAATTTTCCAGACATTGGGTTGATTCTTCTTTGTTGCAGAATAGGTCTTAGTGACAGGATATTTAAGAAGTCCATGTATCTGCTTCAGTTCTGTAGGGGTCTTGTCCACCACCATTGATGGTTCTATTTCGAGTCTCTTAAATGGCGAAACAATCAATCCAGCAAATGGTAACCCATACCTGGCTTCCGGTATCTCAAAACCGTTCTGTTTAAACCGTATAACTTTTATCGACTCCATAGAATTGATCTCGGCTAATTGACTGAGTTCGTTCTTCTGTATCAAATATATCGCTGGTGCCAAATACTGGCCTTCCAAAATTTCAACGGTCGGTGACCAGACCAATTTTTCCAAATTGATCTTTTCAATACTCCCGTCTGCATTAAGAGTACAGGGAGTCGCTCGGTTATTTTTAACTTCAATCAAATACACATTCTCCCTGGACTCTAGGCTTAGATCGTGTAAATAGACCCAAGAACGATCTCCTAATTCTCGGAATGAACTCAAGCTATACTCTTTCACTTTCTTGGATCGGTTGAACGATTGAGATCGAAAATCACACAACAGATAAAATTCTTCCCCCGCTGGCTTGTTCTGCCAGTTGACTTGAAATTGCACCGCAACATCCTCTGGTGCCTTTGCAGGACAGACGAGGGTTTGTTCAAACTTTCGCCCGGGGATTGTTGTTATCTGAAATAAATCAACAATTTCTCCCCAAGGGGCATGCAATGACATATAATACTTGCCCCAAGGGAGCTTTCCAAAATCCAGTTTTCCCGTTGCATCACTGACTGCATCGACAGCAAATTCTATTTGTTGACCTTCATATTTCGACAGAAACCCTTTAAAACCAGCGGATGGTGTTCCCTCTTTGCTTTCCGCAACCAGTTGAAACAAAATCGAATTCATCTCTTCCGAACCAGAATTTGCCTGAGTCGCTTGCTTCTCTAACAGTATTTCCATCTGCTTTAGAAATTGCGGATCCATCGTCGTCGTCGCGGCTGGCACAGGTCGATCAACCATCGCTGCCACTTGAGAGAGTAACTCCTGATTCATTCTCTGACTCTCCTGGAATAGCATCCAGGAAATACTCACAACAGCAAGACAACAAACCGCCATCACGACAGAGACACCAGTCATAATTCGTTGGGACATGATTTTCTCCTTCATAGCATCCAACCAAAGTTGGTGCGCAATTTTAACTGGATCACCAAACTGTTTTATTACACGCTCTCGTGCTAATTGCTGGTCCGAGTTCTTTAATAATTCTCTGTTCAAGGCGCAGGCAAAGTGATCGGTCAGTTCATCGAGAATATCCTGCCTGAGCGAGGAGGGCTCATCGTCGCGCTCGGGAGGAAAATTCTCGATACTAATCTCAGGCCAAACCACTTTGCGTTCCTTAATATTGATTCATCATAAAAGAACAGTGTGCTCCAATTATCGAACATTTTTGGATGAATCAATTTTCGAAGTAAGAGAACTCAAATCAGGTAGCTCGATTTCCCAGAGATTGGTTTGATCCTTCGATGCAGTAAATTCCAATCGACGTGGCAGTTGAATTCCAGCCACATTCTTAGAATTACCAAACGAGTCATTCAGCATAGGATCCGTTATATTGAGAGAAGGAATCAAGATCGCTGTATTAAGAACTCCAAAGGTTCCAGATTTCATCCCTCGAGATTCACTATGGTATGGATCGTATCTAACTATTTCTTTTCTTACCGAATTGAATACATCGTATGATGCTGACTTATTTAAAGAAGAAAGCTTATTCAAATATTTTTTCGGAATCAAATATATCAGAGGTAAAGTATATTGCCCCTGTAATATGTTGATCGAAGTTTTCTCAGCTAGAGAATCTGGACCAATATTTTCATAATACCCCTTTCGATCTAAGGGGCATAGACTCACCTGATCATCACTACTAATTAGATAAACGCCTTTTGGTTGCTGTTGTTGGTTCTGAATAGTCGTCCAAAGATCATCACCGAGTTTACGCGTACTGTTGAATGAAAAACCGTTTGCTGTTTCTCTTAATACATGACCATAACCAACATGTACTAATTCACGAAAGTCACACAGTAAATACCAATCTTCCGAATTTTGTTTTGTTGACCAATTGACTTTAAACTGGACAGGTACTTCTAGAGGTGATGCTACAGGGCAAACAATCGTCTGGGTATAGTCCCTTCCTGGAATTACTGTAATGCTCGGTACATGGCATACTTCACCCCAAGGAGCATTTAGATAAAAATAATACTGTCCCCACGGAAGTTTACCAAAATCAAGCTTACCGGTTTTAGTACTTACTGACTCTAAAGAAAACGATTCCATTTGATTACCATTTTTTGTCAAAATACCTTTAAAGCCAACGGCTGGTTTTTTGTCTTTGTTATCCTGAACCAGTTGAAACGATATTTGATTCATTCCTTCAGAAGCAGAACTCTCTTGATTATTTTGTTTTTGGTTCAGTTGCTCCAATTGTTTCAAAATTTGCTGGTTAATATTGGAGGGTTCAGCCGGCTTTGATTCCATACCAAAACCACCTCCCATCATTTCACCTTCGCCCACACCCATCGCTCCCATCATTCCTGACATACCCAATTCGTTTACTGGTCGTGATGGTCGTTGCGAATCCGCCAGGACTTTTAACTCGCGTACGATAGCTTCATTGGTACTCTGCAAACTTTTGACAACTGTGGAATCAGCCTGAGGTCTGTCGGCTATCACCGCCAATTGGTCCAGCATCTGACGATTTACCAACTGACTGTCTCGCATTAATATCCAGGCAATACCAACCACAGCGATACTGCAAACGGCCATTACAGCTGAAATTCCGGTCATAATTCGTTGAGACATAATTCTCTCCTTCATTGCATCAAACCAGAGTTGGCGAGCGATTTTAACAGGGTCACCAAACTTTTTGATTACACGTTTTTGAGCTAAACGCTCGTCCGAATTCTTTAATAACTCGCGATTGAAAGCACAAACAAAGTGATCGGTCAGCTCATCAAGTATATCCTGCCTTAATGACGCGGGTTCATCGTCGCGTCTAGGAGGAAAATCTTCGATACTGACTTCAGGCCAAACCACTTTGTGCTCCTAAAATTCGATCAACGGCGGAAGAAAACTGCTTCCATTCCTGGCGTTTCTCATTAAGGACTTTTTGCCCTTGTACGGTCAACTCATAATATTTACGCCGTCGACCATCGACCTCTTTCCAAAAGGATTTCAGGAGCTTTTTACGTTGCATTTTATGCAATGCGGGATAAAGACTCCCCTCTTTCAACTCAAATTCATTCGACGATCGATTGGTTACCTGCTGCGTAATTTCATAACCATACGTGGGCCCTTCGGAAACCAATTCCAGAATGAGCATCTCCAAGGTGCCTGCAAATAATTGAGGATTCATCGTATTTACTCCAATACATAGGACAACTACACATCTAATATATAGCCGCTCTAGGTATTGACTGTCAAGATAATTTTTTTGAGATTACAAAAAAGAGTGAGCTTGCTGCAATTCGTTCCAATCGCAACAAGCGGGAAGAGTAGGGTGCGGGCTCGCACCCTACACGGGCTTGATATGCAGAAAAGACTGCCTCGACTTGCTCATCTTATTATTCAATACGGCCTGCGTTCGCACAGAATTGAAAATAAACTTCTTCGGCCTTCAATAGCTGGTCGATTTCAACCCACTCATCAACTGTGTGTGCCTGCGCAATGGAACCGGGGCCGAACACCATCGCGGGTACCCCTCCCTGATTGACGCGCGCGGCATGTGTGCCATAGGGAACGCCTACTTTCTTATGACCAGATTCTACCGAATCGATGACAGAGAGTAACTGGTTGCTCCATTCGCCATTATTATGATCAGAAAGAGAAACACCGGTAATCCAGGGAGGCTGCATTTCAAATTCGAACGGCAGTTTCTGTTTGAGAAATGTTTCTACCTGATTCATTACATCAATACCATCTTCACCCGGAATCACACGGCGATCAATTTCTATCGTGCAACTGTCAGGCACAATGTTGACACTCTCCCCGCCTTCAATCACGCCGACACTCAATGTCGGCGGACCGCATAAAGGGTGGGCTTCTCTTTGCAATAATTCTTCGGCATGTTCCTGTAGTGCTTGCAAAACATCAGCCATTCGGTAGATGGCATTGATCCCATCCTTAGGCTGAGAACTGTGACAGGCTTTCCCTGTGGTTTTGATTTTCCAGCGCGTCGCACCCCGATGAGCCACGACAATATCCAACATTGTCGGCTCAGCGACTAATCCTAAATCAGGCGGCTCTGTCAATATCTGACTGAGACCAGAAGGTTTCTCCCAAAGTTTTACAAGATGATTGATTCCTTGCACTGTTGCCTCTTCATCACAAGTGCAGGTTAGAATCACATTAGCTGCATCAGGTGGATTCTCTTTTACCAGACGCGTAAATGCCATCAACATCGCTGCCATACCACCTTTGACGTCACAGGCGCCCCGTCCATAGATGCGTCCCTCTTTCTCGGTACCTTCAAAAGCGGGAACAATCATCGCCTCTGCGGGAACGGTATCCTGATGTACGTCCATTAGAATCGTTGGTCGCCCCGGCTTCAGACTGGTACGTGCAATGACATTATTTCGACCGGGAACGACTTCAATCGATTCATATTCCACTCCCAATTCAGCAAAATAGTCACATAAAAACTGAGTCAGTTTACCTTCGAAATAGATATCACCCTTTACCGCGCGCCCCATGGGATTCACGCTGGGGATGGAAATGAGTTGTTTGAGCAGCCGGACGGCATCCATCTAGATTAACTTTCTTCTGTCACTTATTTATTCATTTGTAAAGGCAATTCGTGTCTTTATCTCTCATCAGCCAGTTTCCTGCATGCGAGACCTGATTTCTACTGATAACGCATTCCGATTCTTTAGATGGTTGAATTTTATAGGGTAAGCAGGCTCTAATAGAGGATAATTGTGTTCCCCCTTTAGACTGGCCTCGTTATCCAAGGAGCCTTTGATGCGAAACTTATTTAACTGGACTATCGTTTCAGTAACTCTGTTACTGATGTCAATTCATGCCTTAGCAGAACAAGACTCAAAGATTCCAGGCATCGGCCCTGTGGGTAAACCGGTGAAACTCTTTACCGATTTTAAATTTACAGAGGGACCCGCATTTGATTTGAAAGGAAATCTCTACTTCACTGATATTCCCGATAACAAAATCTATAAGGTCAATTCAAAAGGAAAGCTCTCCGTTTTTCTGGAACCTTCAAATCATTGCAATGGTCTGATGCTGGATGGTGCCAATAATCTGCTGGCGTGTGAAATGGATGGGCGTCTTGTAAGTATTAATCTGAAAAACAAAAAGGTGACACCTCTGGCTACGGAATACCAAGGCAATCGATTTAACGCGCCAAACGACCTCGTGGTTGACCGTACAGGTGGGATTTATTTTACTGATCCGCACTACCGGGCCCCGGAACCTCTTCCTCAGGGAAAAACCGCTGTTTATTATCGAGCCGCTGACGGAAAAGTGACACGCCTCGTTGACAATCTCAAGGCTCCCAACGGCGTGATTCTGTCTCCTGACGAAAAAACGCTCTATGTCATTCCCAGTATGCAGAAGGAAATGTGGGCCTATCCCGTCACTGCACCTGGAAAGATCGGCAAAGGGCGCGTTTTCTGCACTTTGCAGCAGCAGGAAGGATACAAAGAACCGGGTAGAGGGGGAGATGGCCTTACAATTGATACGAAGGGAAACCTCTATATTACTTCAGGCCTGGGCCTGCAGGTTTTCTCACCAGAAGGAAAACTGCTGGGAATCATTGAAGTTCCTGAAAAACCCGCAAATGTCACATTCGGAGGGAAAGATAACTCAAGCCTGTTCATTACCGCACGCACTTCGCTTTACCGTATCGATACGAAGGCCAAAGGGCATCGTTTTCCAGGCAAATCTTCCTGATTCAAGCAATACAACTGATAAGACTTGTTACGTCTGTTTCGGTTAATACCGCAGGTAAAATTATCTGAGCGCTGGTCTGGCTGAAAAGCCGATAAATAGGCCAGCGTTCTTTTTATTTAGCGAGCTGTCCAGGCCGAATTTTGTCTGTCTTCAGTTTCAAAATCAAAATATTTTTTCTGTTTATCATCTTCGATACACACGGGAATTGTGCTGACATTACCTAGAAGTCATAATCCCTTTTGCTGCTCGAAAAGTAGAAAAACGTCTGGCGAAAGTCTAGAATAATACGTTTTCCCGATGACTCGGTTGGAGAATTGTGTCCGATGTCTATTGAAATTAAAGTTCCCTCCGTAGGTGAGTCCATCACCGAAGTTCAGATAGGCGCCTGGCATGCCGAAGAGGGAAAATGGGTCGCGCAGGATAGTGAAATTGTCGAGCTAGAGACCGATAAGGCGACCTTTGATGTTCCAGCTCCCCTTGATGGTAACATAGTCGAAATCCTGAAAAAACCGGGAGAAACTGCGTCCGTAGGTGAAGTCATCGGTTATCTTGAAGAAGCCGAACGCCCGGCAGGAGTCGACGAGCCCGAACCTGCCAAAACTCCCGCAAAGTCAGAATCCGTCTCTGCTCCCTCAACAAGCAATGAAGCCACCACAAGTTCCGAAGAACGCGTTATGCCAGCTGCGGCCAGGGTCATGGCTGAAAAAGGGCTGAAACCATCTGACCTCACAGGTACTGGTCCCGGCGGTCGCATCCTGAAGGAAGATGCACTCAATTTCCAAGGTTCTTCTGCTTCTGAGAATGGCACCTTCCGCGAAGAAGAATTTGTTCCCATGAGTCCTATCCGTAAAAAAATTGCGGAACGGCTTGTGGAAGCTCAATCGAATGCTGCTTTGTTAACCACGTTCAATGAAGTGGATATGTCAGCTGTGATGGAATTGCGGTCACAGTACAAAGAAATGTTTTTGAAAAAATACGATGTCAAGCTCGGCTTCATGTCATTCTTTGTTAAAGCCGTTGTCGACGCTTTGAATTTATTTCCCCAAGTCAACGCAGAAATCCGGGGAACGGATCTCGTCTTCCGGAATTATTATGACATCGGAATAGCCGTCGGTGGTGGTAAAGGTCTGGTAGTCCCGATCCTGCGAAATGCGGAACGACTCAGCTTCGCTGAAATCGAACTCAAGATCAGTGACTTCGGCCAACGTGCACGCAACAATAAAATCAGCCTCGACGAACTCCAGGGTGGGACATTCACTATCACCAATGGAGGCGTCTATGGTTCTTTGCTTTCAACTCCCATAGTCAACCCACCCCAGAGTGGTGTTTTAGGAATGCATGGCATTCAGGAGCGTCCGGTTGCAATCGATGGCCAGGTCGTGATTCGCCCGATGATGTATATCGCACTGACTTACGATCACCGTGTCGTTGATGGCAGAGAAGCAGTTGTCTTTCTTAAGCGAATCAAGGAAGCTTTGGAAGAGCCAACACGAATGTTGATGGAAGTCTAAAAATCACTCGCTCATTTCAAAGGCATTGAAAGGTTTCCTGCGACACCAGGAAAATTTGAACATGAACCACGATCTGGTTGTAATCGGTACTGGTCCCGGTGGTTATATTGCTGCAATTCGTGCTGCCCAGCTTGGTTTGAATGTTGCTTGTATCGAAAAGGAAAGTATGCTGGGAGGTACCTGCTTGCGTGTCGGCTGTATTCCCAGTAAAGCGCTTCTGGAATCCAGCGAACTTTACAAAGAAGCCGAACACAGTTTCAAAGACCGTGGTATCAACGTGGGTTCGTTAGAACTCGACCTCGCGAAAATGCTGGGACAAAAAGACCGCATTGTTAAAACAATGGCAGGAGGCATTGGCTCTCTCTTCAAGAAAAACAAAATTACGCGTTATACAGGTCATGCTACTCTCATCGCTCCTGGAAAAGTGAAAGTAGATGATGGCAAAACAGTGAACGAACTCGATTCAAAGTACATTCTGATCGCCACAGGCAGCCAACCCTCCACACTACCTGGTATCACATTAGACGGCGATCGTGTAGGAACAAGCACTGAAGCTCTGAAATACGAGCAAGTTCCCAAGCATCTCGTCGTCATCGGAGGTGGAGTGATCGGTTTGGAACTCGGTGCAGTCTGGAGTCGATTGGGATCCAAAGTCACGATTCTGGAATATCTGGATCGAATTCTACCAACAACCGACAGCGAAATTGCTAACGAAGCACAAAAAATCTTTGAGAAACAGGGACTGGAATTCCAACTAGGCTGCCGTGTGACTGGTGTAAAAACAAATCGAAAGACCTGCGATGTAGAAATTGCTGATAGTAAACCGGTTCGCTGTGATCGCGTTCTGGTCGCTGTGGGTAGACGTCCCAATACAGATCAACTGGGTCTGGAAAATGTCGGCGTTGAAGTAGACAAACGCGGATTCATTCCCGTTTATGAACACTATGAAACTTCTGTAAAAGGGATCTTTGCCATTGGTGATGTGATTGGCGGCGCGATGCTGGCACATAAAGCCGAAGATGAAGGTGTCGCCTTTGCCGAACATCTGGTGACGGGCTTTGGGCACGTCAATTACAACACGATCCCGAGCGTCGCGTATACGAATCCAGAAATTGCTGCAGTGGGAAAAACAGAAGATCAACTCAAGGAAGAGGGAGTTGAATATCGAAAAGGTTCTTTTCCGTTTATCGCCAACGGCCGCGCACGAGCAATGGGACAAACAGAAGGTCGAGTCAAAATGCTGGCTGACAAACAAACAGATCGTGTTCTCGGGGTCCACATCATCGGCCCTCGCGCTGGAGATTTGATCGCTGAATGTGCAGTGGCAATGGAGTTTGGAGCCAGTAGTGAAGACATCGCACGCTGCTGCCATGCCCACCCCACATTAGCAGAGGCAGTAAAAGAAGCTGCGTTGGCCGTTGATGGACGCACCTTAAACTTCTGATATGCTTCCGTTAAACTGCCACTATTCTGAGACAATCTTACCAACTCCTGCAGAAAATCTGGCGTTGGATGAAAGTCTACTCTATCAAATCAACGAACAGGACTCCGCTGGCTGTCTCAGAATCTGGGAGGTTGATCAATACACGGTTGTATTGGGTAGTTCTAACCAGGTTGCTGCCAATGTGAATCTGGCTGCCTGTCGACAGGACCAAATTCCCATTCTCAGACGCTGTACCGGTGGTGGTACTGTTTTACTCGGTCCAGGGTGTTTTATCTATTCTTTGTTTCTACGAATCACAGCTAACCAGCATCTCATCGGCATTGAAGCGACGACTAGAGAAATCTTAGAACAGATTTGTGTTTCGTTAAACAAGCGAAAACCGGAATCCAAAATTGAAATTCAGGGTATCAGTGATTTAACTGTTCAAGGGCAAAAGTTTTCTGGCAATTCTCAACGCTGGTTGACTACCACGCTTTTACATCATGGTACGATTCTCTATGACTTTGATCTTGATCGTATTCCCCGCTACCTGATCAGCCCAGAACGGGAACCAGAGTATCGATCTGGGCGCGATCACCTTGAGTTCGTTATAAACTATCCCCACAGCCTGTCAGAACTGAAAGAGGCTTTCATTGAAACCTGGAATGCCACTGCACCGGAACCTGAACTCCCGTTAGACAAGATCAATCAGTTGGTCGTAGAAAAATATGCGACGGAGAAATGGAATCTCCGCCGCTAATCTAAGCCTATTGATGACCAGACCATTAGACATTCAAGTTAATGCTTCTTGAGCCGGACGTTCTTTATCTTCAGAAATGGGGTCCGCAAAGTGATCTTCGATTACCCGCATCTTCTTCCAGTGTCCTGCTTGAAATCGAATTAGATATCCCAGCCCCAATACGCCTATATAAGAAGTACAAGCAGCCCAACTGTAAAATAATTTTTCGTCTGAATACATCCAGATGATAAATGTAGGGATGACCATGATTCCCCAGCCGGTCACAAGTGAATAATACAAGCAGAATCGGGTATCTCCGGCTCCTCGAATTGCGGAACCAAAAATCACAGCCATTGCATCAAAAAATGAAAACAAAGCGGCAAATCGTAACAAGACAATCACCATCTTCTTGACTTCCAAAAACTCAGCCGTGATCACTTTCGGTTCGTAAGGTCTTAGTAGTAACTCGGGTAACCCGACATAGATGACTGCGAAAAGCAACATATATGCCGCGGAAACCGCATAGGCTTTCCATGTCGTGGTCACCGCCAATTGAGGCCTGCGTTCCCCAATTCTCGTCCCCACTAACGTCATTACGGCTGTCCCAACCCCCATCATGGGGATAAACGCTAAGGAGTTGAGATTAAAGGCAATAGTGGTGGCTGCCAGTTCGGTCTTTCCAATTCGACCAACTAATACGATGAATAATGTGAAACCAACGACATCGACAAAGTAAAGCATCCCATTCGGAAATCCATAGCGAATCAATCGTTTAAATAAGTCTTGATTCCAGCGACAATTATTAAATAACCCATATTCTTTTGCTTCATGATTTACAAAGATGATTACCGCGTAAAAAATAACCGTGCAAACATTTGCTAAAACAGTAGCAATGGCAGCCCCCTTGATTCCCATCTCGGGAATCGGACCTGCACCAAAAATCAACCAGTAATCCAGAACGATGTTGACTGATACACTGGCAAGATTCACCCACATCACAACCATGGTCTTGCTGCGCCCCGTATAAAAACAGGAAAGGACTGTTGAAACTAATGCAGGACCTGAAGCCAGACACAAGATGGAAAAATAATCAACTTCCAACTTCTGAACGGCTCCGACATGACCAATCCAATGGAAGAACGTTCCAGCAAATGGGATTCCCAGTAATAAAATTCCCCCCCAGATCAGAGCCATATACAGTCCCTGCCAGACAGATTCCGAAACGCGCTGCTTCTGACCTGCTCCTTCATACTGAGCAACAAACGTATTTACATACGTTGCTTTACCCATCGCAATCGACATAGCCGTCCATTGAATCATCCCTGCAGGCAATGCTGCAGCCACAGCGTCAGTAGACCACCATGTTAAGAAAATCCGGTCTACCACATGCATAATGGAAAGTGAACCGCAACTCAAAACCAGGGGAACGGCAACATTAGCCAGTTCGCGCAGACTTCCTGGCCGCACGAGCGAATCTTGAGTATTGAGGGAAGGGTCTCCCATTACACTGATCCAATCAATGGTTAAAAGAAGCCCGAATACAATCGGAGGGATTGCAGAGAAGATTTACCGAAGCCAGGAATTTAAGTTTGCAGCATATCACAAACCGCAGGAAATACCCCTCCCAAGACACATTCGATGAACAATTAGTTCGCAATAAAATTACAAATGATTCCAACGACAGGTTTTGAAAAAGTGCTCATATCAACACGTACCAGAATTTCGTCTGGACCTGAACTCCATTTCCTAGTCTAATTCGCGTTTTCCATCGCAAAACCACTCTGAAAGTGTACGCGAGAGGATTCGATACAGGAATCAGACAAAGACCATAAACCATTTATTAAAATAGACTTAACGCACATAATCTTCCTCAGATACCCGAGTAGACACTGTGAATCACATAACCAGAATCCTATCTTATGCATGGCCGTTTCGCAGACGTTTGGTCGTGTCTTTCTTTTTTGCCCTTCTGGTTGCCCTGTTATGGGGCGCCAATCTCTCCGTCACGTTTCTTGTTGTCAAAGTCTTGTTACAGGGCGAAAGTCTAAGCGGTTACGTACAAAAAGAAATCAGCCTCACTGAAGAACTCATTCAGGAGAAACAAGACGCACTTAAAGATATCACCCGTGCAATTCATTCACAAAATTTGGAGGCTCAACCAGACAACTCCACAGGAGACGAGTTCACTCAAACTGATCTGGCCACAGCACCAGTCAATCTGCTTAGCGACCAATCTCGGCAACAAAGAAAACTGAGTAATGCCTCTCGTAAGTTATTAGCCCTCAAGTGGATTCAATCTACAATTATCACACGTATTCCAGATGACCAGTTTGACACGTTCGCACTCATTCTGGGACTTTTGTTGCTGACAACCCTCGTTAAAGGTCTCTGTATTTTCACACAAGATGTATTGGTGGGGGGCGTCGTAGAATTAGTAACGATGTCAGTTCGAAAGGAATGCTTTCGCAAAGTTCTTGACTTGGATTATCAAAGTATATCCGATGAGGGAACCGCTTCACTCATGTCGCGTTTTACGTTTGATATGCAGCAACTTTCGCAAGGTTTGACCTTAATGGGTGGAAAAATCATTCGTGAACCCCTAAAAGCGCTGGCCTGTATGATCTTCGCGTTCATGGTCAACTGGCGTTTGACACTTCTTTCATTTGTATTTGCTCCTCTGATCGCAATTGTCTTCTATAAAATTGGGAAGACCCTGAAACATGCCAGCCAAAAAATGATGGAAAGCATGTCTCGGATCTATAAAACGCTTGAGGAGTCCTTTGAAAGTTCAAAAGTGATCATCGCGTTTAACGGCGCCCGAAAACACCGCAGTCGGTTTCATCATGAGAATAAAGAGTATTTCAAAAAAGCATTAAGTATTGTCCGCATTGATTCATTAACGAGCCCGACAACAGAAATGTTGGGATTGATGGCTATTTTTATAGCCTTAATTCCCGGTTCCTATCTTGTATTGCGTGGCAAAACCGAGATCTGGGGGATTCAACTGGCTTCGGCCCCCATGGATATTGCGACTCTCTCGATGATGTACGCTTTGCTCGCTGGAATCTCTGATCCTGCTCGAAAAATGTCATCCGTCTATTCAAAATTGAAAAAAACCATTGCTGCTGCGGAACGCATCTTCTCGGTCATTGACCGCGAAACACTGGTAAAGGAAGCTGATGCACCTCAACGTTTTCCTCAGAAACTGGAATCGGTCCATTTCAAAAAGATCGACTTCACTTATGCACAACGTAAAGAGTCGACAAGAAATAATGAACCGATCCTCGATGGTGTGAATCTGGAAATTTCCGCGGGAGAAGTCGTACTGGTTGTCGGTGAAAACGGTTCTGGAAAATCGACGTTAGTCAACCTGCTGCCTCGCTTTTATGATCCCGATAAGGGCAGTGTTTTTATTAACGAAATTGACACCCGTGATATTCGGTTAAGGGATCTTAGAAACCATATCGGTGTCGTCTCACAGGAAACGATGTTGTTTGATGATTCCATCCTCGAGAACATTCGTTATGGTCGGCCTAATGCCAGTCGTATTGAAATAGAAGCTGTTGCAAAAAAAGCACATGTTTCACAGTTTACTGAGCAACTCCCCGATGGATTGCTTTATAATGTTGGTGAACGAGGGCATGAATTATCAGGTGGGCAAAGGCAACGTATTGCTTTGGCACGTGCGATTCTGCGAGATCCTGAAATTCTGATTCTCGATGAAGCAACATCGGCCATTGACTCACAAAGTGAAATTCTGATTCACAAAGCGCTAAAAGAGTTTGCCCCTGGACGAACCGTATTCATCATTACACACTCTGTCGGTCAAAGCCTGCTTGAATTCGCAACACGCATTGTTGTGATGGATTCTGGTAAAGTAGTTGCAACCGGACCTCATCACACTCTCGTAGAAACCTGTCCTCATTATCAAAATCTGTTGAGCGCACAAGTTCGACAACGTTCTGCTTAGAGATCCAATTGAAGGGAGAGAGAAGTTTTCGTCTTCACTCCCTGCTGTCGTTTCGTTTAGAAAAATTAGATTGAAGTTCTCGACTCAATAGTCTTTTTAAATGTATCACGATCGCAACGCAAAATGACGCTACATATTTGATAACCTGTCTTCCCTTAAACTCTTATAGAAACAGGAAATGAAAATGCTCAAATCAACTCTCGCTGCTGCCCTGATCGTCCTTTTTGTTGTCTGCTGGATGCGAATGGACTCATCTTTTTTCCCCGAAACACATGCCGATGCACAAACATCGCCAAATGACAGCAATGAACAGGATAGAAGGTTTCTTGAGCAATATCATGAAACGCAATTTGATCTGGAAGATCGACTCAACAAAGCAAGACAAGCAAAAAATGAACGAGAAGTTGAAAAGGTAGAACGACAATTACAAAAACTCCACCGACAAATTCGTGAACACCACCGCGATCACTCTCATGATGCACATCGAAACCGAGAACAGCATATTGATCAACACAAACATCGCATCCAGAAAATGCATCTCGCAGCGGAGCATTTAGAAGAGGCGGGCTTGGGCAAACTGGCAGCTCAGGTACATCGACAAGCCAAACAGCAGGAAATCCATCTGCAAGAACAGATTGAACGTGCAATGCAGCATGAACACAGACCGATGCCACATCACGAAACACACGAATTACTGCATCAGTTAAGAAATGAAGTTCGAGAATTGAAAATCGAAGTGCAGGAGCTCAAAGAAGTTATTTCGGATAGATCTTCAGATTCCGAAGAGTAAACTGGGACGCCAACTCAGTCATTTTTTTAAATAAATTGAGCAAAAACCACCATTTGCAACGTATAAAAACATATCGTAAAATAGCCGCTTTATGCCTCAATTCCTTTGTTTTGATGACTGAACTAAAACTCCACAACTTCGAAAACCCCATCTATGACAAATCCACTTTCGATCAAATGCCCGCATTGCACTGCGTCTTTTAAAATTAAAAATAAGTCTGCTTTTGGAAAAAAGGTGAAATGCCCTAAGTGTGAGGCTCCTTTTGTGATTCAAAAGCAATCCTCAGATCAATCAACACGTCCCAGGACAAAATTAAAAAAAGCAATCCCGGAAGAGAATTTCTTTGAGGACGAATCAAACTCGTCTACTGACATGTTCAATGACGATTTTGAGGACTGGGAAGATGACTTGAGTGGCGGTTCCGTAGTCAAACCAAGTGTGAAAAAAAAGAACAAAACACCAAAGAAGAAAAAGAAATCGCCATCTGATTTTTCTTTAAAAAAATATGGATTGACTCCCTTTATCGCTGTTACGTCAATTGGATTAATCCTGTTAAACCTGGTTCTCTTTCTGATGCAGAGCCATTTTTTAATGTTGGCTTTTATGCTGACATGTATTGTTGCTATTGGCTGTGTCTTTGCTGGTGGTCTGGGGTTACTGATCGAAGCCGGCAAAGAAAGTGGCACCGAACTAATTCTCTGCCTGATTGTTCCTCTATACAACGTGTATTTTGCAATCTCCCGTATTGAACAAACCAAGCAGTCACTGGCAACGTTTGTGACAGGAGCACTCTTATTGCTCATTTCTTTCACCCTGACATTTGGAAGCTTAATTAGTATTTCCTCAAGCCGAAGTCCCAGTTTTACTGCTCCCGATTCTGCCGAATTCAATGAAACCTCTCAATCTAGTCCAACATCGATTAGCAACATCAACAATCAACTAAGTAGTGACTCTCGAGGCCATTTTCCCAAGACCAGGCAACCAAACTCTCCGACTCGTTCTTCAAATCAAACACAGCGCTCCAAATTCGATCTATCTCAGATTAAACCAATGTTAATGAGTTGGCCAGCAGAAGGCGCCTCAGGCTTTAGCGTTTATAGAGAAAGAAAAACAGCGTCTATCGGCAAAGTCTATGAGGCACAAAATTCGAGAAGCTTCGAAGGAGAATCTCCAGCTGGTGCCAATATGAAATTCAGGGTATATCTGCCACCAGATATTGATCCGGCTTCACCGGTCCCTTGTATTCTAGTGCCTCCAGCCGGATCAAATCTGCTTACTGGAATGGAGATCGACCCTCCAGATTTAATGCC
Source organism: Gimesia aquarii (assembly GCF_007748195.1). Taxonomy (NCBI): domain Bacteria; kingdom Pseudomonadati; phylum Planctomycetota; class Planctomycetia; order Planctomycetales; family Planctomycetaceae; genus Gimesia; species Gimesia aquarii. The sequence continues at coordinate 1,963,819 of NZ_CP037920.1, read as the reverse complement.
AAACCCGGAACACGAACCCTACCTCAAAGCCGGATTCGCTGTGATTACCTTTTCTCTGGACGGCCACTTGTGGAGACGTGAACAATCAACAAATTTCGAGGTAAAAAACGCTCATAGCGATTTCAGGAAAAGTAAAGCAGGACTGGTTAATTGTGTACACGCGTTTTTGGAAACACAAGCTGTAATTCCGGGAATTGATAAAAACAACGTCTTTATCGCAGGTCATAGTTCAGCGGGAACACTCTCACTGTTATTCGCAGAGCATTACCCTCAAGTCAAAGGCTGTCTGGCTTACGCCGCTTCAGTTGATCTTAAAAAATCTATGGCAGAATATCTGCCTACAATAAAAGCGGTCATTCCAGATGTGGAAGACTTCCTCAGACTCAGTTCACCTCAATCACATATTAGTAATCTTACCTGCCCCGTATTTATATTTCATTCACGTGAAGATCCTGTTACGTCTTTTACAAATTCACAGAATTTTGCCTCACAATTAAAAACACAAGGAACTGAAGTCGAATTCGTAGCAGGAAATGGTAACGATCACTACCAGACCATGATTGACGAAGGTCTTCCAAAGGGAATTGAATGGATTAAAAAACAAATCGCAAAGTCGAGCTCCTCACAGACTGATACACAAATGGCTGCCAGCAAAGGACAGAACCAAACAGCCCTTCAAAATGCAAAAAATCTGATCGATGTCACCAGACGGAAAGCCACTTTTAAAGTAAACGGTTTTGATGAATTCTATGAAAAAACACTGAAAGAGAAGCCTGACTTTTGGAAAAGTTCAATTGTCGACAAGATTCAGCTTGGACTGGGAGAAATTGTTCCCGGTCATGCAAGAGGCTCAGCAAATCTGGATCTGGAACAGATGACTCTTAGTTTTGAGTTTACTGGGGACCTGCCTTCAGATATTCCCCAAAAATTTGCAGATAACATCTTTGCCAAATCCATCATATTGGCTGAAGAAGCCCCTAAAATTGAAGAAGCCAGTAGTAATCCTAACTCTCGAATCATGGATTCTAATTATCTTACGTTTCGCATCAGAACATTAAATCGTCTCAGGTTCAACAAAAACTCTTCGCCTAAAGTCGCGGAAGTCAATCTTCAACAAATTAATCGCTATGTTCCTAATTCATTGATCATTAATTATGCTGACAAGTGGATCTATATCAAGTTGAAAGGTTTAGGAGATAAATCTGAAATCGAACGAGCAGCAGTCAATGCATTCTCGACTGCTGGCCTATTTGTGTCTCCTAAAAAATTTGACCTTTCTCCAGCAGACCTAGCAATGCATCGGGCTTCAAACTCCCCAAACACCACATCAGGAAAGAGGACGACAGAAAAGACTTCTACGAACTATCCGCAATCAGATAAGAAACAGAAATACGTGATTCACTATGGTGTTTACAGCGGCAAGTCCATCAAAGAATCTGTCAAACGAAGTTTAAAAGGATTTGTCTGGGTTGATCAGAAATCGATTCAGTTCAATCCCGATTCCAAAGAAATTTCATTTATCAACAGGAGTATTGTGGATGATGGTGCACTTGAACGCGCATTAACGCGCAATAAATTCTATCAGCTCAATATCACTAAAGAGGTGATTCCGGAAGTAGAACCAACACCAAAGAAAGAAGAAACGAAAGCCGGAACGTAATAAACTTGTTTTTCTTAGTTCACCTTCATCCTCTGATCAGGATGTTCCTACAATCTGGGAAATGTCGATCAGATGCAATTGTCGTCCTTCATTCTTGTGTGGGCTATCGATGCACACATAACGTGAGTTAGGGCTGAATCGAGGGTGTGTATCAACGCGCCATTCACCGGTATAAACTTTCGGCGAGGGAAAATGCCCGAGATCAATTCGCTTGCCTCTTTCCACATGATACAGGTGGGGCGTCTGAATGCGTTCCTTTCCTTTAGGATAGGTATCGTTCAAGATCCACTCGTTGCCGGGGAGATAAGTTAAATGTCCGCCGCTATCGAGAATCCCTTTTCCGATTTCCTCGAGTTTAGACTGAGCGACATCGCGCACCAGAAAATCGCCCCAGGAACGACTCTCGGGAGTTGCTTTGGACTGAGCAAGAATATGAGAGGGATCTCGCCAGATAAAATGCGAAACAAAGCCATTGTCGATCACAACTCGTACATCGCTACCATCAGGTTTGGCAGTAATCATCCGGGAGAGTCGTTTTCCATTCGGATACTGCCAACGGTGCAGAGTAATAAATCGAGAACCATCGGGGCTGAAGAGTAAATGGTTAAAATAATGTTTGATGCCCTTTTGCTGTTTCGGAATGGTCCCCATTCTGGAAATCTCATCCAGAGAAAGAATCATTTTCGTTTTTCCCGTTTCAAGATCGACATGAAAAATCCCGGAATCCTTGGGAGCCAGATCTTTAAAATGAGGATCAGGAAAACCGGGATAGCCATAACCGGGGCGCACATCCTGAATTCTGCGAAAATCAGGAGTCACCGCAGTCTTGCCATCAGGGCTTACCGAATAAATGGGCGAAGGTATGGTACGCCCCTTCCCCGATTTGACATCCAGAATACGACTGACAAACTGACTATCTTCACGATCGTTCCAAATTATTTCGGAATCAGAGCCAGGTAACCATTGTAGCATGCATCCCTGCTGCCAGGCCCAGGCGGAGGATTCTCCCAGCTCAATCCATCGGTCTTGATCCTGTAGATCGACCATCCCGATTTTGATGACATCATCTGCCCTTGGTGAGCGATGTTCGAATGCGACTTCCATTCCCAGCACGTAACGGCTACTCGGATCAAACTGTAACTTATCATAATACCCAAACCAATGGTGGCGTGGGCCCCTGGTGATGACACGCGTTGGTGGGAACTTGGCAGCTCCTGCAAATGTAGGATGAGACAGAGCAACTGCTCCCATAGCACTTAGTAATTGAGCTAAAAAATCGCGACGATCGTATTGTAGATTATGCATGACTCGGTTTCTCAGTGATAAGAATGACACAATTTGAAAAGAACCTGCCGACTCTTCTCGCACCTGATTCCAGAGTAGAAAAATGATAACGGAAAATCAACCAGTAATTGCTATGAGGTCATCAACGACTCAAATTGATCCTTGAAGAGAGTTTTACTCGTCTTCATCAGGAACCATTACTGAGTCATTTCTTCGAATCTGAAAACAGGTCTGTTATAATTTAACAGCATTCTGCGGTACTCAGCTTGATTATTCTGGTTCCGCGAATATAACAAGATACGGGTAAACTTATTTCTTTGAGTACTCTCTCAAAACAGAAGCCCCTTATTAATCAGATACCTGAATGGACTGGTATTAACACAAGCAGGCTCAACAAACCTCATGAATAAACCCCTCATTACCGAAAATCCAGCAAAACTACTAGACTCAAATGTGCCCATTGCTGATGCAGACGTGCAGAACATCCTTTCCGAAATTGGCTTTACTGACCAGGAACGTGCGCTGATCCGCTTAAGGGAAATGTGCTCAACTGAGCGCATTCGCACAGAATTAACACTGATCCTCCCTACGCTCTTGCAATCTCTTTCTGATGCAGCCACTCCCGATGGTTCATTAATTAATTTTGAACGTTTTATCAACAGTGTCTCCAATCCGGAAGCAATGCTCAGCTTTCTGACAGAAAATCCGCGCGCTGTCGAAATACTGGTAAAACTGTTTGTGGGAAGTCAGTTTTTATCAGAAATCCTTTTAAAAAATCCGGATTATCTGGAGCGACTGACCAGTTACAATCGCATTGCTGAGTTTAAGAGCCAACAGCAGTTCTATTCAGAAGCAATGGCTGCGGTGCGATTGGAATCCAAATCAACGGCAGAAAAATTCGATGTACTCCGACGGTTCCAACGCTGGGAACTGTTGCGAATTGGAGCCTGTGACACATTTGGTTTGATGGATCTGAAAAACATCACGGTTCAACTCTCATTGCTCGCCGACGGTTTGGTCCAAACCTGCCTGACAATTATTTCAGAAGAACTGGAGTTGTCAGTAGATGATTTTGCCGTCCTGGCGTTTGGAAAGCTGGGAGGCGAAGAGTTAAATTATAGCTCTGATATTGATCTCGTATTCATTGCGGGAGCGAACTCGACACAATACTGGCAACTGGGACAGCGTCTCATTAAATCACTGATGGAATCAACGTCTGAGGGATTTCTGTATCGTGTGGATATGCGTTTGCGCCCCTGGGGTCGATCAGGTGCCCTCGTCACGACAGTTGATGCTTATGTTGATTACTTTGCCAAACATGGACGTCTCTGGGAAAAACAGGCGATGTTAAAGGCACGCATCATTGCTGGAAATCAGAAACTGGGTGTTGAATTCTTTCGTCGGATTGAACCACAAATCTATAACTGTGATCAGGAAGCGGTTAGAAAAAATGCACTGGAGATGAAACAACGCATTGAAAAAGAACTCAAAAAGAAGGGGAAAAACTGGGGCGAAGTCAAATCCGGAAAAGGATCCATCCGGGATGTCGAGTTTACCACTCAATATTTGCAAATGTCCAATGGCGCAGATTATCCTGCTGTTCGTAGTATCAATACGTTAGATGGTCTCGTAAGACTGGTTGATCATGGATTAATTCAGGCAGATGAATATCAACACTTAACCAGCGGTTATGTGTTTTTTCGAAAAATCGAACACGCTCTTCAGTTGATGCATTATAACCAGGAGCACCTCATGCCAACTGATGAACGCGAACTGGCATACCTCGCCCGACGACTCGATTTTCGTGATGGTCAACAACTGGTTCAATTCTATGAGCAGCATCGCAAAGCAGTGAGAAAAATATACAAAAAATACATCTATGACCCAGTTTTACCTCACTCAGAAAATGGCTCGGCTGACTCAGAACAAGAAAACCATCTGATCGAAATGATGTCTGCTTCCTATTCTAAAGTGTTTAACGAAATAGAAATTGAAAAACACAGTAAGATGGCCAAGAAACTGGGTGATTCCAACATAGTAGAAATTGAAACGGAAAACTTACCTGAGACACAGATTCGACTCACGATGGTTGGATTTGATCAAATTGGAGACTTATCTTTAATTTGCGGTCTTCTGTTTGTATATGGTTTTGATATTCAAAAAGGTCACCTGTTTACGAATCAGAAAGTCAGACCCGTTGTGGCCTCAAAAGGTCGATCTGCCAAAGCCTCTGAAAAATCGAAAAACCCTCGTAAGTTTGTCATTGTACTTGATGTCAAATCGCCAGCCGCAACTGTAGAGCCAACCGTTTGGGTAAACTATAAGAATGATTTAACGGAACTGTTAAACAAAGTTGAGTCGGGAAAAAAGCGGGAAGCAGTAGGTGAACTCGCAAAGCGGGTCGCAGGTGCGTTACGCGATCTATCACATGCCAGCCAGGTTCTTTATCCCGTCGAGATTGAATTAGATAATGAGTCAGACAGCCGATACACCATTTTACGAATTCAATCCGAAGACACAATTGGATTCCTTTACGAACTCACCAATGCACTTTCCATGAGCGGTTTCGACATTGTGCGAATGGTCATTGATTCAGAGGGAGCGAAAGTCAGTGACTTACTTTACGTAACTGATGAAAAAGGAGAGAAAATTAACTCAGAGGAACAACAACAGGGCTTACGAGCCGCTGTCGTGTTAATCAAACATTTCACTCACTTATTACCACGATCTCCCAATCCAGAATCTGCATTATTACATTTTAGAGAATTTCTGGAACAGCTTTTCAAGCAACCGAACTGGGTTGAAGAAATATCTTCACTCGAACGCACGAGCGTTCTCAGTGCGTTAGCAAAACTTCTCGGTGTAAGTGATTTTCTATGGGAAGATTTTCTGCGATTGCAACATTCTAATCTGTTCCCGGTTGTGGCCAATGTGGAAGAACTACAAAATCGCCTCTCCATCGAAGATCTGAGAGCCGAACTTGCCAGTGAATTGGAACAAGTAACTTCCCGCGAAGAGCTATCGGAAAAATTGAACGCCTTCAAAGATCGGGCAATGTTGCGCAAGGATATGAGACATATTTTAGGTCACATTTCTGAATTTGGGCAATTTTCGGAAGAACTGACAGACGTAGCAGAAGTTGTTGTTCAGGGAGCTTATGAAATCTGTGATCAAGAGCTTCAAGAACGGTATGGAATTCCCACCTTAGAATCGGGAGAACCCTGTTCCCTTTCAATTTGTGCTTTAGGAAAATGTGGAGGACGTGAACTCGGCTTTGCTTCAGACATCGAACTCATGTTTATCTATGAAGGATCAGGTCAAACAACAGGAACGGAAGTCATTACCAATAATGAATACTATCTGAAACTGGTCGAAAAGTTCACCAAGATGATCAAGGCACGCAGCGAAGGGATTTTCCAAATTGACCTGCGACTTCGCCCTTACGGGCAAGCTGGTAGTTTGGCTGTCTCTGCAGAAGCATTCCAGAGTTATTTTTCCTACGGAGGGGCAAGCTGGCCTTATGAGCGACAGGCTCTTGTTAAGTTGCGTCCGATTGCAGCTGACGAAGAATTCGGAAACCATGTCGTTAGAATGCGTGATGCAATCCTTTATTCAGGAAAACCATTTGATGTGGCAGCCATGCTAGCGATGCGCGAAAAGCAGATCCAACAATTGGTGAAAGGGGGCACAATCAATGCTAAACTCGGCGATGGAGGCCTTGTCGATTGCGAATATCTCATTCAAGGACTTCAAATCACCTATGGCCACCGTAATCCGATGCTACGCACAACAAATACATTGGAAGGGATTACTGCGTTGAAGGAACTGGGATTAATCAGCCCTGATGATTTTCAAAATTTACGTAACGCCTATATCTTTTTACGCAGATTAATTGATGCACTGAGGATGGTGAGAGGAAATGCAAAAGACTTAACAGTCCCCCCTCAAGAACAAGAAGAATTTGAATTTCTTGCTCGTAGACTGGGCTATGGTTCTCACACAAAAAAATTGCAGGAAGAAATCACTTCGACTATGGACCGTGTTCGTGACTTCAGTCGCTTATTAGAGCCAATCAAAGCTATGACTATTCGCACAAATGGCTAAGGTTCAAGACGACTCTGGTAATCTAATCCAGTGCACTAATCACTGTATTTGGTAGTTTTTTGCCGATCTCTGACAAAGTCTAGCTTCTTTTTGATGTCACATTTATCAATTTGATCTCACATTCTTTTGTAGTCGTAAATCTAATACGACCCGCAAATCTTACCCAATAAAGCACTTAGACCTTTTTCTGTTCAATTGGCACAATCGATGCTTTTATCACTCTTTAGAAGCGGCCAAGAATTAAGACAATTTGGTAATTTCTTTTAAGGAACAGAAAGATGAAAAAATTATTGATCGTATGCGTCGCCGTAGCAGGATTCACATTGATTGGAAATACTTCCACAGCAGATGCGGGTGTCAGGTTCAACGTTCAGTTTGGTAATGGATTTAGCGGATATTATGGTAACCGTAATTGCTATAACCGACCTTTTTACTATGGAAGACGACACCCGTTCTGGCATGATACTAGTCACTATGATTACCGTCCCGGTGGATTCTACCGACACGGAAACCATTTCCACTATCAGCCCGGGCGTTACTATTTTCACCGAACGGGACACTGGGATACGATTCACCACCATTGAGTTCAACATCCCTGTTCTTTGAGAGTGGTTGAATGAACAAAGGCAGGTCTGGAAGAGCAGACCTGCCTTTTACTCTGTTCACTGATAACATCTCTATTTTTCAGAACCATCCCACCATGCATTGGTTAGTTTCAATAACTGATTCGCCTTCTCAGGATACTCAGCTGCGAGGTTCTTTTTCTCAAAAGGATCTTTCGAAAGATTAAATAACTCCACTTTCTCGTTTGCGAGTCGAGGTCCGGGAATAATGGCCTTCCAATTTCCTTCAATACACCAACGATACTTGAGACTCGAAGCAGGATCATCAATGTCTACCATATCATGCTCATAAATATCGCCGAAGATGGCTTTTCGCTGTGTTTTCCCCCCATGCTCCATTACCTTTAACAGGTCAATTCCTTGCATCGCCTTAGTTGGTTTCAGACCGACTGCATACAACAAAGTCGGCACGATATCAATACTGCTGACGAGTGTGTCATATTCAGCCGGTTTTATTTTTTCAGGCCAGCGAAACATAATTGGAGTTCGAATTCCGCCGTCATAGGGACTGCGTTTTGATTTGGGTGCATATCGAAACCTGCGTTTCATTTTTTTTCGTTCCTGATTGGACTCAGGAACATATTGAATCCAGCCATTATCGGTCACATAAACGACAATCGTATTTTGGGAAAGCCCCTTTTGATCAAGATAATCCAGTAGCTGTCCACAAGTTTCATCAAACCATTCACACATCGCATAATAATAGGATAGTTCGATCGGTAGCTCAGAATTACGATACTTATCCAATAATCGCTTTGGTGGGTTATGGGGAGTGTGAGGCAAAAAAGGAGCGTACCACAAGTAAAAGGGATCTTTTCCACATTGATCAATAAACTCAAAAACAGGAGCCATCCCCTCTCGGCCAACTTTAAGTCCTAGATCTCCGTGTCTTCCTCCCCGTTTGGGATCACCATGAGTCATGGCAGAAGTAAAACCGGCTAGTTCCGGTTTACCTTCCCACCATTTTCCCGATTGGAAGCTCTGATAGCCTAGCTTTCCTAACATCGCAGGCAAACAATCTACACTCTGAACATGCTTTAACAACTTCTGTCGGTTCATTCCCTTAGGAGGATCGTTGCCTGTAATTTTATGTTGGTAAGGGTATAAGCCAGTCACAAGAGTCATCAGGCTGGGACGACACAAGCTAGTAGGAACGTAGCCTCTTTTAAATACGGCACTTTCCGATGCCAATTTATCTAAATTGGGAGTGTGAATAACTTCATGCCCCATAAACCGATAATCGTTCCATGCCTGATCGTCTGAGATAATCATCACAATATTCGGATGATCGGCCTTTGATTCTGCTCTTACAACATGGCGCGAACTTGTTAAGCAAAAAATTAGAATCAGTAATGTTGTAGACTTCCTCAATAAATTCACATTTCACTCCTCTAGTCTGAAGCAAGAAGACTTGTTTTAGTAACTCAATCCTCGCATTACTCAACTGGTTCACCATCCAGTTTTGTGAGTACATTATTGATGTGGGGAAAAGCAGAATTATTTTCAAATAATTCTTTAAATCACCCAACACGAGGCATTATAATAACGTAACAGATTGCAGAAGAAATACATACTTACGAAAACCACATTCAATTCATCCCACCAATTACTTCACTAAGGCCAATACCCTAAACAACTTACAGAAAAATGTGCAATTGAACATCAAGGTAAATTTGCACAAATTCTCTCCCTGTAACTTCGTAAGCAGTTAGATGACCAGAGGTGACTTTTTTGAGATCATTTTTCATATTTGTCATTCTTGATTCGAGTACCTTGGAAGCGTTGACAGCATAGAAACGGATAATTCTAATGTAGAAAGAACCATAACGGTTTTGTGGTTCAAAAGTTGAGTTTTTTTAATCGGGGCAACCACATCTTGATGCCTCAGATTGGCTCTAATCTGAGTATCAGAAGTTAGATGTCACTTACTTTTTGGAAGAAGATGAGGAAATTTATGCGGAACATAATTAACATTAAAACGGCTTTATTATTTGGCTTTGCTGTAGCAGGTTTATCTCTGATCTACACATCGAATGAAGTTGAAGCACGACCTAATTTTAAAAAGATCTGGGCTGAAACTTATCCAAATTCTAAAATGCTGGTCGCTAAGAAATGTGGTGTGTGCCATCCTGGAAAAACCAAAAAAGAGAAAAATGCTTATGCACAAGCAGTTGGTAAAGGTCTGGGAAAGCGAAAGCAAACTGACAAAGAGATCATTGTAAAGGCATTGAAAGCTGCTGAAAATATGCCAAGCCCTGTTGAAGGTAAGACATTCGGCGATTTCATCAAAGCGGATGAGCAGCCACCATCGAAAAAAGGATAAGCTAAAAGAATTCAACGGTTCATAAATTGTTGAATTCATCACAAACAAGTTCAAAGCAGGGCATTGATCAATGCCCTGCTTTTTTTATAAAGTCTTTTGCATGATGGTTTAAATGAAAATCGACCACCAGCGGTAAATGGTCTGAAGCTTCTCTTGAAAGTTTCGAGCGAGTCAGCTTCACATTTCTAACACCTATCTCTCCACGAATGAATGCCTTATCCAAAGTACCTACAGGCATATAGGCTGGAAATGAACGAAATTTCGAAGGGGGATGGGTGACTTCCTGAAAATCATGCTGCGAAAGTTGTGCTTTCGCCAATGTATTCCTCCAGTCGTTTGTATCACCGACCACCACAGTAGGATAGCCATTCCCTTCCTCAAACAATCGATGTGTCAACAAATGGTTAATCTGCCAGTGCCTTTCTTTCTCAGCCAATCCCAAGTGGAAATTGACTAATTGAAATGCACCTTCCGGGGAATCAACAATCGCAATTTGTGCGCCTCGCGATTTACGCCTTTTCATAGTCAGAGAGATCTGATGTTGAGAAATAAAGGGCCAACGTGAAAGGATTAAATTTCCATAGCCACCGGTCTTCAGTTTCACATTTAACTGGAATAGAGACTCAGTCATATTGAAATACTCAGCAAAGATTTTAGGCTGATTATTAAACCGGGAGCGTTTTACATTTCGATCTACTTCATGTAAACAAATGATGTCAGGGTTCTCTGATTCAATCACACTCAGAACTCGTTCCAAGCGATAACGCCGGTCTCGTCCACCAATTCCCTTATGAATATTGTAGCTTAATAAACGCATGCTCGATTCGCTTTTACTTTCCTACGAACATTTGCGGAGTGACTTTTAATACTCCCAGATCATTTTTACCTGGCGATATCTTCATCTTAACTCGTCCCCGCTTCCATTCATCCTTCGCAACAAGATACCCTGCTTTTTCTTGCCATAGTTGAAATTCCCACTCACCCACAGGCAAATTCTTAATGATGAATAAACCTGTCTCATCTGTCGTTGCAAAATAAGGATGATTAAGAGCAACCAACCAACCTTCCTGCCAAGGGTGAATACTACAGCTCATGCGCAAAGGGAGCTTTTCACCATATTCAAAACGATGCATCATTTTTTCACCAGGAGGTAATACCTGATTGAGACTGTGATTTCGATAAGCCTTTACTTGGAAACCATGTGCACAAAGATCCTGATTCGTTGCCAATAATTGCTGTTTCTTAACCCAGAGCCCAGAAACGTGTGGTTGAAAAATACACCCCTTGTTTTGAATCGTGACGGTCTGAGGTAATTTTTGGTAACTTGAGTGAATTTGCGCATCGTTGAGCTTAGATGCCCTTAAATAGATAAAAACGTTCTTGACCCCACCATTTTTGCCAATGACTAATGATTGATCTACGATCTGGTCGCTGAACTGTCCACAAATTTCCTGGTCTCGACTAACATCGAGTTTTTGAGGCCGAGTCGGTTTACCTGTATAGAGAAATTGCCCAGTCAATGTCCCCCATTCTGCGGCCTGAATTGGTTGTACAATCAACAGGATCAGCCCCAAACACAATAGACACTGATTGAAATATAGTTCGCGTCGATTCAAAACTATCGTCTCCCGGAAGCCTGTATCTTTAAGAATAATCTCTAAGCCAAACCTACCCCTAATATCTTACCTCCTATCAGCTGCAGATGAAAGAAGAGCAAGAAGATCGCTCACCAATAAAAAACCCTCTGCAAATAAGTGCATCTGCAGAGGGTGGTGTAAACTAATTTTGAAACTTCTTAATCACTAAAGTAATTTCGAAAGCGAAATCTTAAAGAAGCGGACCTTCCCAATTAGTAAAGGCGTCATCCATTGATTCCAGTTCATCATCAAAATTATCAGTGAGATCAAATTCAGAATCATTTGCAGAATGAGCAAATACTAATTGTCGGTCATCCGATTCCATCCCTGTCAAACCTTCATCGAAATCAGACTCTGAATAGAGATCTTCAAAGGCTGATCCATCCAATTCGACACCATCCTTAGCAATGTTCTGTTCAAATAACGGTGGTTGAATCACGTCGAAAGTCATTAACTGTTGAACGCTATTCAGAGAATGCTCTTCTTCTGTAGTCTTAATGGCAGCAGGTGCCACAAAACCGATAGTTGATTCCTCAACGAACTTCTGAGCTGCCTCGGGGCTTTGAATCACTACTGGATTAGCAACTACGGTTGGCAACATATTCGTTCCCAAGAGTGGATTCGCTCCACCATTATTACTGGCTCCCGACTGAGCACTCGCATAAGACTCCAGTAACATTTGAATGTTGATTGCCGATGGTGTCTTTCGGACGCCTGGATCAAGCGTAGCATTCATCAAATCATCAGGAAACGCAGAATCTTCGATATGTAGTCCTGCGGAATCAAGAGCAACAGTAAAGTCAGATCCCACGAAGACTAAATCTCCATTATTGTCAGTTTCAACATGATCGCCAAATCCAGAATAATAACGGGAGAATCCAAGAACATGTCCAATTTCGTGTAACAAGACAGTATACAGGTCATAGCCACCACCAGGAGGCAATTCTGTTGAATCGACATGCCACCCTAAACCGTTTGCATCATCGTCAATCACAACACGGCCAGCAACAGGAATACCATCAGCACTAAGTTCTGTTGTCTGTCCTGAACCTAGCTGAGCAGTACCAAAATCGTGAACGATAACTTGTACTTCCAATGGTTCTTCCAAACCAAGGGCGGTTTCCCATGTATCGATGGCAGCTTCAACAACCTGATCAATGTTATCATCACCACTGACGATATCCAGTGATGTTCCAATCCATTTCTGACCAAAGTTCAGTGGGAAATTAACCTGGGTATTTCCACTCTTACTCTTATTATAATTCGAGGCGAGATAAGTCAGATCTTTAAAATTAACATAACCGCTCTTGTCGAAGTCCATTGCTGCTGCAAAGGCTGAAGAGGAGCTATAAACTTCTTGACTATAAGTTGATGCAAAAATCATGAGATCACGGAAATTGATCGCATCGTCATCGTTAATATCATAGATCACTGGATACAGATCGGTTTCAGGTAGTGCTCCCACATTTGCAATCACTTCTCCTACACCGCCAACATTAATTTCTGTATTGACAATATCCAGACCCAACTCAAGCGGACCGAAATTCGAAGCATCTGGATCAACTTCCACCTGATCTCCCGCCAAAGGCTCAAACTTAATCCGGGCTAACAAGGCATGACCTGTTCCCCCTACATTAGATTGAATCGTACTACCACCAAGATTTCGAACAATCCCCGCTTCATCATCAATTACGATAGTTCTATTGAATGTGAAGTTAGAACCAAACTCGAATGATGTCGCAGTAAAGTAAGCTGTATTGTAAACAAGATTAGTTAATACATCGGTAATACCAAATCCACTGGCTGTATCAACCCAGACTTCAACCCAGAACGATTCCCATTCATGAATCCAGTCTTCATTTGCTGGCAATGCAAATGTGTGCCCGTCACTAGAAACCACTGTTCGTTCTGTTACTACTGAAATCTGAATATTCGTCTGTTCTTCAGCAATATCAGAATCGCCTCCCGTTCCAAACAAAGGAGCAGGAAGGGGAGCTTGCAACTCCACAGCTCCGATATCTGTGATATCAGCGCCACCTAAAGTACCGGCAACGGGTCGCGTTAAACCACGTTGATCAACAAGAGGCGCTCCATTGTTTCGACCAGCATCAATTGCAAGACTTCCAAACAATAAAGAATGCGTTTTAGTCGGACCACCATTATCGAGTAGAATCCCCAGATTAGGATCTACAGGAGCAATTAAGGAACCAACAATATTCCCATTGTCACCATCCGTCAAACCAGTTGCCGAACCAATATTTCCAATCAGGTTATTAAAGCTGGTAGCGTTGACATAGTCTCCGTCTAGATCATCATTGCCTAAGGCACCACTGTTTCCTGCTACGATCGTATTCACCAATTCAACAACCGCGCTTGGATTTAACGCAGATTCATTAGAAATACCACCACCTGATTGATCTGCAGTATTCAGAGTGATGGTATTATTAAGAACATTCAAATCTCCATCATTAAAGATCGCACCACCGCGAGATCCTGAATGATTTGCTGAGAATGTTGTATTTGTTAACGTCGTAATTCCTTCGTTATAAACGGCTCCACCACGGCTACCAGCGTCGTTCTGGTTGAATAATGACGCTGAAACATCCAAGGTTGCACCGCTGGCTACATACACTGCCCCGGCACGTCCATCTGATGTATTGTCCGTAAATGTGGAACGAGATATCGTAGCGGTATCCTGGAATTGATAGATGGCTCCACCTTGGAAACCAGCATGGTTATTCAAGAACTGAGCATCCGAGATATCAAGTTGAGTTGCACTGACAATCGCTCCCCCCAGGAAATCAGCATTATTGTCTCTGAAGATCAACTGGTTGATGGTTGTTGGTCCTTGTGAGAATAATGCACCACCGTCATCAGCATCACCGTTTATCAGCTGCATATTGGAAAGATTCAATTCAACTCCGGGTCCGGAATGAAAGATTCGATCCAGTCCGTGGGCATCAATGATGGTTGAATTAGAGCCTTGTCCAAAGATGTTGACATCATCAAGGATGTCAAAGTCACCTGTGGCATTACCATTTTCTCCCGCGCCTACAATTGAGATATCATAGGTACCAGGTAACAGAATGATGTTATCTGTACCAGTCGTGTTATTAGCTTCTGTGATCGCTTCACGTAATGAAACCAGGCCATCGGAAGGATCGACAACATCGTCAAACGTAGTAACGACAATCCCATCTTCAACAATAGTTCCAAGTCCCTGTCCGTCAGCAATATTTGCGTTTGTGGAATTTGAAAGATTCACAAAGAATGTTTCATTGCCTTCATTAGTAAACGCATCTGAATTGACAGTTACTGTTATGGTCTGCTCTGTTTCAACAGCAGTAAAATTGATTGGAATATTCGTAAAAGCAACATAATCACCTGAAGCTGCGGTCGCTGTACCATCGGCTGTGGAAGCGAAAACGGTGACAGGAGCTCCGGCTGCTTGTGACAATGAAACAGTAAACGTGAAGCTTGTTGTCGCACCACCAAAGTCTTCTGTTAATGTCACATCGCTAATTGAAAGTAATGCAAAGTCATCATTCTCAATCGTGCCTGTTCCTGTTGGAGTTGATATCGTCGCATCGCCAACCGTATTTGTAGCATTTGATAGTTCCACTTGGAAGGTTTCATCGCTCTCAATGCTAGAATCGCCATTAACCACAACAGTTACCGTTTTGCTGGTTTCTCCTGGGTTAAAGGTAATTGTTTGTAATGGCAGTTCGACATAATCGGAATCAGACAATAAAGCAGAACCATCCAAAGTACGAAGGTCAACGGTCACGACTCCCGCAACAGGCTGAGCCAATGAGACAGTAAAGTCGAAATTGGTCGTCGTCCCAACAGGACCTTCTACTTTAGTCACATCGCTGATAGAAATTTCTGCTTCATCATTCAGAATCGTTCCCAGAGACTGATTATCGGCAATCTGCGCCCCAACAGCATTAAACAGATTCACAAAGAAGGTCTCATTATCCTCTACGAGCGTATCTCCATTCACAATCACTTCGATAATCTGGGTTGTTTCACCAGGGGAGAATGTCACAGTACCTGTTGTAAACTCATAGTCAATACCAGCGACAGCAGTTCCATTTGAGGTTTCAAAATCAACTGTTACTGCATCGACATTTACATTCGACAAAGAAACCAGAATTTCGAAAACAGTTGTACCAGCATTCGTTTCAACCTGACTGATATCGGCAATACTAATTGAAGGAGTTACAATTTCGAAGGCGCCAATGTCACTTGTCGTGTCTGTAGGTCGTGCAGCTCCACGTTGATCGGTAACAACACCATCTGTATTATCACCGGCGTCAATTGCCAGACTTCCGACTAATAATGCATGAGTTAAAGTTGGTCCGCCATTATCCTGAAGCGGAGCTAAAGCGGGATCAATGCGTTGTGCTTCTGATCCGACAATATCATTGTTGAATCCATCAATAAAGCCTGTGGACGAACCATTCGTTCCAATCAGGTTGTTACCTTGCGAGTTGAAAGTACCTTGAACGTCAGAACCACTGACGAATGCATTATTTCCTCCAACGATTGTATTCTTAATATTCACAGTGGCAGTGTCGGCCACAGAATAAATACCACCACCGGATCCCTCAGTAAAGTTATCATAGATTGTGGTGTTATTGATGGTTAATTCACCAGTATTGTGGATCGCTCCCCCTTCTTTTCCGGCTTCGTTACCAGAGAAGGTTACATTTGAAATACTCATGGGATCTTCGTTGAGTAATCCACCACCACGAGTCCCTGCGAAGTTATTGGAAACGGTACTGTTGGCAATCGTAACAGTCCCTGCCCCTGCTTCTACAGAAACAAAAGCACTTTCGCCCAAGACAATGAATGGATCAACATCCAGCATTTCGCCTAGCGGAACAGGATTTAATAACTGAACCTGAGGTGCCTGAAGAGGAAACGTGTCAGCTGCATTCAGATCGACTACATACCCTAAATCTGCTAAGCTTCCAATTGTAATTACACTAATTGGATTCGCTACTCCCGGATTAAGAAATCCGGTCATTAGCTCGTTATCTAAGTCGTCTTCATCCCAATGCGAGTCATCAGTTCCAGGACCAAAACCACTTTCAAGGGGAATGTCTACTACATTTCGCCCCAGAAGAGTATTGTACTGATCAATGGCATTGGTTCCAGTGAAACGTGGATTTGCAGTTCCACCATTCAATACAAGTCCTAGACTGTCCCAAATAGTCCCGATGCCGATGACATGTCCCATTTCATGCAAGATGACATCAATCAATTGGCCACTCGCTTCCAATGCTGCCAAATCAGCACTATCAAACTGCATGATTCCGGTTGAAGGAATAAATGACCCTGTTCGAACTGTTCTGGGGCCAGCCTGTCCAAGAATCCCTCCAACACCGTCAATGGCGGGAGCAGTCGCTTCAATGCGTAAATCATCAACAAGACCGATACCAGCAATGACCACATCGGGAACATCGGCTATAATAATCTCACTCCAACGAGCAGCAGCCTGCTGGAAAATGGCTTGCTGACTGGCTGATAAACTTGAGTCAGTAAAGACCACATCAATAGTATATTCAGGTACTGGTGGTGGTGGAGGCGGTGGTGGTGGGTCACCACTGTCATCACCACCTTCACCATTTCCTACCGCGAGCTCAGAGGAGTTATAAATGGCTCCACCGGCTATTGTTGCCGTGTTACTGTCGAGTGTAGTATCGATGATTTCCAAGGTTCCGGTGAGCGAATTATAAACAGCACCACCATTTTCAGCATCATTATTTGAAATATTACTCATGGTGAGAGTAACTGTTCCACCATTCGTATTAAAGATCGCACCACCACCGGCAATGGCAGTATTCTGTATGAATTCACTTTCAGTAATTGTGACAACACCATTGTTGAATAATGCACCACCACGATTTGCAAGACCGTTTCTGATCTCAACATCTTCCAGTGTCAAATTACCGTAGTTGAGAATTGCGCCCCCGTCTTCGACACGGGTCACATCACCATTGACGAGAGTCACACCACGAATAGAAACATTAATTCCAGTTAGGATGTGGAAAATACGATCGATGAAATCGGCATCGATAATCGTTCTACCTGATCCTGCACCAATAATCGTCAAGTCATCTGTAATATCCAGATCACCCCAAAGTCCATTATCTTCACCTTGACCAAACAGAGAAAGAGTATAAACTCCCGCCCCTAATAGAATCGTATCTGCTCCGACACGAGCATTTGCTTCGTTAATCGCGGCCCGCAACGTACTTTGACCATTGATATCAACACTCACTCCATCACCAGGAGCAGCATCAACAGAATCACCAAAAGCAGTCACGATATAACCAGATTCGAAGGCTCCGATGTCGACGATTAAAGAACCATTTCCATCACCATCAAACAAACGAGCAAATCCGCGTTGGTCGTCTGTTGGTGCAAAGAAATTATTTCCTGCATCGCGTGCCAGACTGCCACCTAAAAGTTCATGTGTAAAGGTAGCACCACCATTATCTTGCAACGCTCCTAAACCAGGACTGACGGGTGTCGCGAATGTTCCCACCTGATCTCCATTGACGCCATCCGTAAAGCCAGTAGAAATTCCTTCGACACCAATCAGGTTATTTCCGCGTGAGAAAAAGTCTCCACTGACATCAGGACCGGGGGAAACACTGAAATTACCAGCAACGATTGTATTGGCCACGCTGACAAAACCGTCAATTGCATTCAGAATACCTCCTCCGGTAATGGCAGAATTATTAAAGATGGTTGCATTCGTAATTTCCATGCTACCTTCTTCGTCATTATAAATTCCACCACCACTCGAAGCTTCGTTTCCTGAAATTGTGGCGTTCACAATGTCTGCTAATGCGATTGAATTATTGTAAACTCCACCCCCGAAACGGGTAGTAATATTATTTGAGACCGTGCTATTGAATAAATTCAATTGAGCATTGTCTTCATTATAAATCCCTGCCCCATCATTCGCAGCAACATTACCATCAATCGTGGTTCGTTGAACCGTAAGCGTGGCATCGGCAGTATTAAAGATACCAGCACCATTAGTGCTTGACAGGTTATTCATCACATTAGAAAGATCGAGAGTGATGTTCCCCAGTTCCTGGTTATAAATCCCCCCACCGGCTACTGCTTCATTGTTAATCAAAGAAGTTGAAACCAGTGAAACAGTTCCTTCTTCCTGGTCATTAAACAGACCACCACCATTCCTCAAAGCTTCACTGTCTCTGATTATTGTCCCTGTAATCGATAGACTGACTCCAAAGTTAGCAATGGCACCACCATCACGATTGGCGGTGTTGTCGTCAAAGAAACTATTTGAAATCGTCACATCTCCGGCAGAAGCATTATAAAAACCACCACCATCACTATTGGACGTATTCGTTAAGATAGAAACATCACTTAGCATGACAACACCTTCATCGTTGTAAATTCCACCACCATGGAGTAACGCATTGTTCCCAGAAATCGTGGTACGATTTACCGTCAAGGAAGCAGCCTCTTCATTGAAAAGACCCGCGCCTTGATCTGCGGTATTATTATTTACTTTGCTGTCATTCAGTGTCAGGCTTGCTAAATCGTTGTTATAAATTCCCCCACCGTCCAGAGTAGCAGTATTACCAGAAATCGTACTTCTGGTAATATCAATTGTAGCTTGGAGATCATTGAATATCCCCCCCCCATCATTGGAAGCCGTATTATCTTTAACTTCAGAATCAATAATGGTCACCTGAGACTGATCATTATTGAAGATACCAGCCCCGTCCACAGCACCATTGTTTGAGACGACACTATTTGTGATGTTTAAAGTTCCCTGCTGATCGAGTAAGCCATTGAGAATACCACCACCATTAACATCGGCGGTATTACCGTCTACAATGGCATTCAAAAGCGATACAGTCCCAATGTTACGAATACCACCACCACTGCCATTAATCGCAGTCCCGCCAGTTATAGTTAATGAATCGAGAGTTAAATCAGCACCGGAAAGTACGTCAAATACACGATCATCGAGACCACTGACCGCGTCAACATCAGAAGGATCTTGAGCGGCACTAATGATTGTTTGGCCATTACCAGCACCTACAATTCTCAGGCTACCTGTTGTATCTGTAATATCTAAATCGCCAGTTGACGCGTCATCTAAATTTGAATCTATTAAATTGAGGATATTTAGATAGTAAGTTCCTGATTCCAACACAATCAGAGAATCACCGGCCAACGCGTTGGCTTCCATGATCGCAGCACGTAATGTGATATTACCATCAATGTCCGCGGCAATTCCATCGCCGGGATTGGCATCGACTGTATCGAGGAAACTGTTGACAAAGAAGGTCCCAAATTCCACAGCACCAATATCAACGTTATTTCCCAGGATTCGCGACGTTCCTCGCTGTTCTAAAGCAGCGACATTAGTGGTATCGCTAGCACCAGCATCAATGGCAATACTTCCCAGAATCAAGGCATGAGTAAGAGTCGGGCCACCATTATCTGCTAAATTAGAATCGAGCACTGTCGTTGGATCTAACACATCCACAATGTCAAATGCTCCAAATCCGGTTGCCGTACCAATTAGTCCTGTTAAGTTACCTCCCAGACTGACATAGTCTCCTTGCAGTTCAGCACCGACTGCAGCTGTATTTCCAAGAACCAGGTTATTCTGAAAAGTGGCTGTACCGGTATTGGAGACAGCGCCTCCATCAGTTCCAGCACTATTGAGAGTAAATGTATTGTTCGTCGCGTTCATGGTAGCCGTATTTCTGATTGCACCACCACTGCGATCAGAAAGGTTACCCGAAAATGTCGAATTATCTAAAGTGATAGTACCGATACCCGCGTTGAATATTGCACCGCCATCTCGTTCCGTGGAGTTACCACTAATCGTACTTCGCGAAACTTGTAAAGTCCCAGTATTTCGAATACCACCACCACTTCCACCGGCCGTGTTATTTGAAATGGTACTATCAACGATGATCATCACCCCTGTGTTATTTAGACCACCGGCACTGTCTTCGGCCGCGTTTCCGGTCACTTCCACATTAGTCAAAGTTGTGGTACCACTGTTGCGTATACCTGCACCATCTGCACTACCAGTTAAGGCCCCATTGGTAATTGTCAGATTTTCCAGATTCAATGTGACTCCAGCAAAGACCTGGAAAATACGATCTAATGCTCCTGCATCAATGATCGTAACACCAACCCCCTGCCCTCGAATGGTTAAATTATCGCGAATATCAAGGTCACCTGTTCCCGATAGATCTTCATCAATGCCTGCAATGCTTAAAACATAGGTACCAGCGGCTAATTCAATCACATTGGAACCAGCTAGTGCGTTGGCTTCTTGGATCGCAGCACGTAGAGTTTGCGTTCCCGCAGTCCCATCTCCGATGACTCCATCACCGGCGACAGAATCGACGCCATCTGTCAATACGGGCGATGGAATATTCAAATCAATGGTCGAACTGGTCACCCAGGATTCAGAGGAATTATTCAAAACAGGATCGCTTGAAATATTTCGAATATTTGAACCTGCTGCAACCAGAGTCAGTTCATAGTTTCCAAACACATTTGTAACAGAACTTAAATCGATAGAGTATTCTGTTCCACTTATCGGATTCACAGTCAACCCAGCCAATGAGACATCCTGACCATTGAGAGTTAATCGGAAATCGGAAATATCAACACCTGTCACAGCCTGATTGAACGTCACATTCACAACACCGGCATTTGTCAATAAAACATCCGGTAGATCTTCAATCGTTGCTACAGGACCTGAACCGCCTGTTCGCCAACTATCAGAAGTAGGAGTCGCAAATGTATTCCCGGCAAGATCCTGAATCGAACCATCCGCCAGTAAGTTTAGTGTATAATCACCATCAGTTCCCGTCACCGTACTGAGATCAATTTGATATGTTGATGCGTTCAATGGTGTAACTAAGATGGCTCCCAAGGGAATACTAACCTGGCCACTACCATCATCGAACAATAATTCAAAATCAGTAATATCGACGCCTGTGACCTCTTCGGAGAAATTAATAGTCACAATCCCTACTACATCCCCAGAGGGACGAGGGTCGGGCGTAATATCTTGGATCCCGGCAGTTGGTGCTATGACTTCGGTCCCCTTTTGCCAGGATTCAGAAGTGGACCCGGCCACATCGTTACCAGAAGCATCCTGTACTGCAGATCCACCAGCATTATAGGTAATGGTGTAAATTGCATTCGCATCAGCCAGAGTTCCCAACACGATTTCGTATCGAGCAGGCGTAATCTGGTTAATCACCGCAGTCGTTGTAGAAAGGTTAACGGGACCGCTACCATCATCGAGAGTGAAATCTGATAACGCCAGACCCGTCACATTTTCAGAGAAATTCAATACGACAGTAAACGTGGGATCGGTACCAGCGGGAACAGGATCTGTTACATTTTCAAATTGTGCGATGGGAGCTAACGTGTCATTGACCCACATGTCAACGGCATCGGCTGCCAACGCATTTCCAGCCAAGTCGGTAATGGAAGACCCGGTAGCATTTAATGTTAAGGTGTAGTCGCCCGATAGGCTGGTCACTTTACTGAGATCAAGCACAAACTGACTACCAGTGACTTGTGTCAAAGTCGCAGGTGTGCTTGATAACAGAACCGCAGGTCCGCCATCGATACTGATTGTGAAGTCACTGAGATCAACTCCCGTCACATCTTCACTGAAGTTCACAACCACTTCACCGGCTGCATCACTACGAGGGTCGGGTGAGACATCTACAATATCCGCTACAGGATCAGTCGTATCGACAGTGAATCGCTCGATGTCACCAAATGACAAGAAATTGGAAGGGATATTTCCAAACAACGGAGAAAAGGGATCGACATACTTCGCATCGGAAATAGAACCATCTGTAATCAGACGTAAATCATATTCCCCTTCGATCCCAGTAACAGAACTCAAATCTAACTCAAATGTACGAGCATCAATCTGTGTCAGCATGCCAGCGTTTAAGGCAACGAAGACGTTGTCTCTCAACAATACGAAATCAGAGATATCGACACCGTTCACATCTTCTGTAAATGAAATGATCAATGGGTTGGTAATCGCTCCAGTCGTTGGATCAGGAACAGCTACTGAAATATCTGCCGTAACAAAAGTACTGACTTCTGGTGCCAGAAAAGTATCCTCATCGGGAGTCCAGATGTCCCAATCAAAGTTGAGTTCACCAAAGATCGTTCCCGGACGATTTGCTTCTGTTAAAAACGAATCACCCTGCTCGAAACCACCACTGCCAATGCCCGAACCATCTACACCATCAAAGCCTTGAGCGATTCGGAACGTACTCACACCCATTCCATCATACAGGAAGGCCCCTGTATCGTTAAACGACCATGTCCCAAAACCTGGGAACACGTTACCGATTACCGCACCTTCAGTACTCCTTAATGTGAAGTTGAAAGCATCGATCACGTCAATCACAAACACACCATTAGCGGGGCTCAATCCGGAATTAAAGAACCCAAGTTCATCTGAAAAGACACCCGTAATTTCAACAGTCGATCCCGAAAACAACCCGTGGGCTGTCGTTGTCGTAATTTGAATAGGTCCCCCCGGAGCGGAGTTGAACGCGTCCGCGACTGTTCCCACTGCAGTTGGGGCAATGTTAGGAGCGGTAAATGGCGCTAAATTGGTTCGGGAAGCAACACGCTGTGCGTTACGACGTCGCGTTGCAGAAGTGAAGGGCCCATCCGGATTTGGCGCAGGTGCACCATTTCTAATACGGGATTTAAATTCTGGTTCAGAATTGTTATAGAATGCACCTACATTAACTACATTCAAGCCATTACCAGTATTCCCTTCAAATACCAGATTCAAGCGTGCTAATGGGTCACGTCGGTAGGAACCAAGAACACGAAATGGAGGATTGGCAGCACTGTCCCAGTTATCTTGTGTCGTTGGAGGATCAACGGTAGAGGTAAACGATTCGACATAAAAATCTTCACCAAAGTTACCTTCAAATTCATTATTTGTCACGGAGACATTCGAACGCCCATTAGCAAAATCAAAACTATCCTCATCTCCCACACTGGCATTAGATCCTGGAAGTTGACTTGTAAAGCTGGTACTAGAAGCCGAAGTACCAATTCGTAAGATTAAACCAGTCGTTGTGAAATCACTGTTGACTCCATTGTCTTGTATAAAGTTGGTATCTAATTGAAGAACCATATCCGGGCTTGAGGTTGTGACGTTTCCTGTGGCATCCAAAGTATCGGTACTATCTGCATCCTGATCCTGCCCACGAGACGCAGTAGTAATAACATAGAATCCTTCCAGGGCATTCGAGACAACGCGGTTGGCACCTGTTGCTGTACCATCACCAAAAATAAAGTCGGAATTAGCTGACTCTTCCGTTTGCAAATCGATACCACGACCACCATTATTATCAATAAAGTTGCCGATCGCGGTCACACTTGTTACGGCACCACCAATCAAAACGTTTTGTGTAAAATTCAGCTCACTATGAATTATCACATTCGCACTGAGAACTTCCAATCCGTCTGATGTATTTTCAGTAATAACATTGTTTCGTAAGAAAACAGTTTGGCTATTGGAGTTGATATCAACTCCTTTTCCGTTGTTGAAGGCAATCAGGTTATTATCAATTGATGATGAAAGACTTTCTCCTGAAAGCTCGATCCCCCCAGTCGCATTAGAGAGAATCGAATTGTTGGCAATTTTGACATTTCCTTCGATACGATCAAGGTGAGCTGCAATTTGAATTCCGTCTCCACCATTACTCTCAATTAAGTTACCTCGGTCCAATCCAGTAACAGGATCAACTCCATCTAATCCGATAAACAAGAAGTGTGGTGCTGACTCAACGCGATTACCAATACGTCCGGAAATGCGAACTCCATGTGAGGTGTTGTTGCTGATATTGTTCTGGATCCAGGTCCCTGAAACATTTCTCTGATCTGTTCCGAAATAGCTGGTAGTACGCGTCGTCGATTCAATACCATTAATGCTGTTCAAAGTGATTTGATTATTGATGATATCAGCAAAAATCGTCGCGTCTGCTTCGGCATGCAAACTGACTCCATCGCGAATATTACTGGAAATCACATTGTCTTTGATCTCGAAGTCAGTTGTCGTTAAAGAACCATTCTGTGCCAGGATGTCAATACCGTCACTGTTTCCGGTGATAGTATTGCTGTAAATCATCACAGCGCGCTCTTCACCCACAATCGGATCAACAATGGCTCTACCAACGCGTGCATCATCTTCACGGTGAAAATTGATACCGTCGACTGAATTATTAGCTATCACATTATTCGAAATTTGAGTTCGGTCAATAATCGTGGATTCTTCGATATGAATCCCAATACCATGCCCCGCATTTCCCTGACCCGCAGTATTGTCGACATCGGTTCCAATAAAGTTGCCATCGATTGTCAAATCACGTAACTGATTAAATGCTTCAAAACTGACATCCGTTCCAAATAAATCGATGTAGATCGCGTCCCCTGCATAAGGGGTGGAAACATTACTATCGTTGCGGGATCCGGTAATGGTGTTATTGGTAATACTTACATCACCGGTCGCTGTATCCTGCATGGCGACTGCTACGCCAGCACCACGGTTATCATCCATCGTATTACCATCGACAGAAATACTAAAATCGACACTTTGTAATATCGTCGAATCGGCGGCTACTAAATTAATCCCCTGAGTATTATTCGAACTAATCGTGTTACCTGTAATATCACCATAGAAGGAAGTAAACATCGCTAAATCGACTTCTACTCCAGCGCCCGAGTTACCGGTAATGGTATTACCTCGAATACCTCTTAAAAATCCTCCAACAGAAGTTGTTTTTGTTGTAATTGTGGGAGTTGTCCCCCCCGTCAAGCCGGATGCGTTAGCAGTGATCTGAGGAGTGTTGATTAAGGCTAACGAACCAACAAATTCAATTTCGAACCCAGTAAGGGCATCGCCGCGTACCATCACATCACCAGCGGAAATTGTATTCAGTGCTTCTAATGCACTAATAATAGAAGCAGCACTTGCATTATGGGCAATCGGTCCAGTCGTCGCACCATCAAAGGTCAGAGTGAAGTCTCCGCCAGTGGGTGCCCCATTAATCACAACTTCCTGTACTTCATTCTGTGTCGTCCCTTCTGTGACTGTCGTGACTGTGGGAACGGAAACAAACAACCCGCTATCGTCAATCACAATCACGCCACCTGGAGATTCTGCTCTAAAATCTCCAATGAATTCCACGTCAAAACCACCAGCAGCAATTGAGCCTGTAACCGACACATTGCCGACCCCAATACTATCAAGGCTCTCCAAAGCAGCTTGAACTTCAGCGGCAGTCGCATTAAAGGGTAATACAACCGGTCCATTTGTACTACCTGGGAAGTCAAGTGTGAATGTCCCCGACGCAGGTGTATCGGGAATGGAAATTGTCTGGACTTCGTTGTTTCCAATACCTTGAGTTGTCGTAGACGCGACGACATCAACGAATGGTAAAAGTGGTCCTGAGAGAACATCACCTGTCATCGGTAATACGTTCGTAATGTCAAAATTGCCAAGCAAAGTAGAAGGCTGGATATCGAGTGGAAAAACATCACCTATGATGAGAGGGACATTGACGTTGGTAAAATCTCCCTGGAATGTAATGACAAAACCATTCGAGTAATCACCAGTCACATCAAAATCATCACCACTGGTTGCCAACAACAGTGCTTCTAACGCATTTTCGATATTTGTAGCTGTTACATCCGGGTCAGAATCAATTACGATCCCCTGGGTGGTTTCACCTTGGAATGTAAGTGTAAATGAAGGCCCGATAGGAGGATTGGTAATGTCCACACCATTACCTGCAAACGTAAATGGAAACGCACCTGATGAATTTTCAAATCGTAATACCTGTTCCTCATCAGTTGTGGCATTGCCCTGAACAGACTCAACAATATCAACGGTGAATCTTAAACCTGAAGCATCTGTCGTAATTTCTGGGATATCAGCATCTCCCAATGCGCCAGAGTCCACAGAGTCCAGGAAAACAATGTCATATCCGTTTCCACTGACCCTTACATCAACCGGATTTCCAGCAAAACCTTGACCAAGCGCTATCTGGTTTAAAGCAATTTCAATGTTTTGCGCAGAGTTCGCACTGGGAATGGAATCAGTAAAAGGAAAAGTTACCGATTGACCAAGGAACGTGAGTTCAAAGCTTCCAAATGTAGGGTCAAACGATCCAATCATCGCGAGATGTTGTATTTCATTGAATTCGACAACAAACCCTGATACGAAGTCTCCTGTAACAATAAAATCTCCACGAATGCCTGTCTGAGAAGTAGCAAAAGCCAATCCATCCAAAGCAGCATCAATATTGGCGGCGGTCACTGCTGGATCAGCATCGATCAGAATATCGCCAGTCGTCTGCCCCTGGAAGGTGAGCTGAAATGTTCCACCGGGATCAGGCGTGACAAGATTACTAAACACGTCTCTAAAAGTAATTGTCTGTGCAGGGGGTTTATTTGGATTTGCCCCTACTGGACCTTCAACAACATCAACGAAAAGTCTGAGACCTGCAGCATCGACAGTAATTTGAGGCACATCAAGGTCGTGCATCGACCCGGTATCCAGAAACAGAATATCAAATCCACTCCCATTCACTACAACATCAATCGGAGTACCTGCGAAACCAGAAATGTTGGCTATTGAATTTAATGCCGCTGCAATGTTAGCAGCAGCAGTTGGGCTTGCTGGATCTGCATCACTAAAGGGTAAAGGAATAGAGAATCCTAAAAAGGTAATCTGGAATGTACCAAACGTCGGAGTGCCTGTTACTTCAAATCGTTGAATTTCGTCAACATTACCCGCAGTCGTTGCTGTGACATTGACTGACGCAGGTAAGCTAGATAACCCGGTTACATCGACACTCAATGGATTAACATTAATTCCACCAAGCGCATTCACAAATTCAATTTCATATCCATCCTGGAAATTTCCATTCACCAAAATATCACCGACACCGATGTCACTAATGCCATTCACAATGGCTGCTTTAACTTGAGCGGCAGTTGCCGTTAAGGGAATGCCAACTGTCGTTTCAGTAACCCCATCTCCCCCAGTATAAGAAATGGTATATGTCCCACCAGAAGGAGATCCGGCAAAAGTGATGAGTTGGACTTCGTTACGAGGTGCGGCAAAGTCAATTCTGTCGGTCGCACCTGGTACGCCGGCAAAAGGAGGAACACCCGGTGCACCAGCACCAGTTGGAGGAGGATTCGTCGTAGTCGGGGTGAAGAAAATACCGTGACCTGTGTTGTTGGCGATCACGTTATCAGAGATATCACCACTCAAGTCACCATCGATTTGATCAAATACGATCCCGTGACCCGAATTTGCAGTAATAGAGTTTTCTGTTATCGAAGCAAACAAGTCAACATTGTTCAAATCAATCCGAACACCATCACCGACAGTGTTTCCAGTAATGATATTGCTATGTAAGAACAATTCTGTCAATAAAGCAGCACCGCCAGCAGCAGTGTCATCGACATTGATCGCAACACCTTGAATGCTGTTATTGTTGGTCAGCCGCAATTCTTCTGCGATAGAATCAATAATGTTAACATTAACACCATCATTTCCAGATGTGCCTGAAATCGTATTGTCGGCCATCGTCGTATGCCGCAAAACCGAGCCATTTGTCACATCAATAGAGACACCGTCAATGGTAGAACGCCGCACAGAAGTCTCTTCGACAATCGAAGCATTGACGGCAGCGGTGATTCCTGCTCCTAATTGACCGGACAATGTAGAATCGATGACGTTAAACTCATTGAGTGTTACATTTGTAAGATCTACATTAAAGGCATTTCCCACGCCTCCCGTAATAGTCGAACTATCAACGGCAATCGTATCGACTAATAAATTGGAAAGCTCAATGTCGATTCCAACCCCAGCACTGGAAGAAATCGAAACATTATCAAATAAAATCGTGAACGGATCACTAAATGTCAAATTATCTAAATCAATCGAGACTCCAGAACCTGAGGTCGCATCGATTGTCAGATCTTCAAAGATAATCGAGTCAAAATTTGAGACACCATCTGCATCTGGATCCAATACGGAATTGTCAAGCGTCACTCCCAGACCAGGGGTAAGCTGATTGATGATGAGCGATGTCAGTAGTGTGCGGTCTTCTAATTGCTCGATTGCAACCTTACGCTGGATTTTCTGACGTGCTGAAGAAGGAACACTTCGAAGCTGAAGTCGGCGACGAGGATTTAAAGTTGCCTTGCGGCTTTTCTCGAACGCAACTCGCATCGACTCAACCCAAGATGTCAGTAACATCTGCTGTCTCCCATAAACTCTAATTTACTATGGCATTTTAATGAGAATTGAGAGAGATATCACTCCCGAGTCCCGCTTTTACAACAAATCCAAATGCCAATATGTTCTATAGTTAGTTGTGAATTTCAGTTTTTATTAATTCTGTTTGAAACAGAGCCAGTCTCGAAAATTAACGTTTGACCACTATTCGGTTCCAAGCCGTTTCTGCCCTATTACAGAAACGCAGTCTTTGATGCTAAAAACTACTCTGAACCGATGTCAAAGAAAATTGCACAAAATAGGCAAAATATAACTACTGGATTCCACTTGTAACAATCATACATGTATCCAAAAACAGTGAATCATCCAAACAAAGAAAGCCCAAGAATCACTGAATCCTGTCCCTCAAATCTAATTGCAATTTGAAAATGTCACAGTACAGACGAATGACATCCTCATAACTAACATTGAAACATTTTCAGTCGGCAGCATTTCTTAAATTTTTTGATAGACACAACTTATTTTCCAGAAGACTCTTAGAGAGTTTTATTTCAAAAAAACCTTCCGAATTGAGAAGAGGATCTATTCAAACAAATATGTACTTTTGTATTCTATTAAATCAAAAATTGTTCTGTTTTTTCAAGATATACCGTTTTTAATGGTCTTCTGGGCAATAGCAAGCCGATCAATTATGACAACGGGTTATCTATATAGCCCCCACCTACTGCTGTACTTACGAACAAAGCACTCTAAAATCAAAAAATTGTGCTTTGTTGGAGAGGTTAGTTTTTAATTAGCATCTTTCAGTCATTGGACTCTCAAAAGAGATTCTTATCGAACTGAAATGGAGAGATTTGGCTATGAGAACGAACGGATTCGTTGGCTTGATAATTGCGGGAATCTGCTGCCTTCCATCACAGGCACTTTATTCTCAATCAGATTTTCCTGTCGAACCATCAAATGAATCTGAAGGAGTCTTCAGAATTTCAAATGCCTCGGATGATTTTGAGTCAAACATTGACGCCGTTTCATTTGCGCCAGCGTCACCGCGGACTTCCGATTTAGCTCCCATTGCCATGCCAGAAAACTACGGTAATGAAGAGTACTATGGACCTGTAGAAGAATATACTCAGGGCGATTGGATTGAAGACCCTTACTTAGATGACACTACTTATGAGCGTTTAGGAATCGTTGCCGGAGCCGCAGCAGTCTTTCTAAAGCCTGGTTTTGATACGGACACCGCTTTCTTTACTGAAGATCAATCGGGAATGAGCACAATAACCACCTCAAATGATTTCCCTTACAATTATCAAACTGCTCCCCGTATCAATCTGGGAGTCATTGATAACGAAGGACTTAGCGCACAGGTCCGTTGGTTCCAACTCGAAGATAATTCCAATAATGGAGCAATTTCTCCAAATAACTTTATCTTCTTCAATGGACTTCCCACACAAACAGTTACTGGAGGATTAAGAGCTGGTGGTCAAGCAGGCGACTTCATCAGCACATCAAGTAACCTGAAATTATACACCATTGATGTGGATATGAGCCAGGAATTGAACTTTGAACGTTGGCAGACAACCTTTGGCGGTGGTTACCGTCACGCTTCAGTCAGTCAAACATATCGAGCAGTGGGTACTGCCAGTGGTGCTCCCGTATCTTCGGATGTAGGACACCGCTTTGATGGAAATGGCCTTGTGATCTTTGGAGAAGCACGACGCCCTTTGGGGCTCTTTGATAGACGAACAAAAGGAACTTCAAGTGTGTCTTTAATTTCGAGCGCCAAATATTCTGCCTTATGGGGAAGGTCAAA
The DNA here is from genome assembly GCF_007748195.1 of Gimesia aquarii. Classification (NCBI taxonomy): domain Bacteria; kingdom Pseudomonadati; phylum Planctomycetota; class Planctomycetia; order Planctomycetales; family Planctomycetaceae; genus Gimesia; species Gimesia aquarii. Next base: position 1,933,034 of record NZ_CP037920.1, on the reverse strand, counting down.
ATACTCTGCTGAAGACAGAACTCCTGGACCTACTGTCGCCGTAGCTCAAACTGACACGAAAAAATCATTGAGTATCGTCGAGGTTCAAGTTGGTATGCAAGCGGATTTTGTACTACAAACCGGGGCACTCGTATGGGTACGAGCTGCCTGGGATGGGATGTGGTGGAATGGAGCTGGCTCAGCTGCTAGTGAATCGGGTGACCTGAGTCTCCTCGGGGGGTCTATCACCCTGGGGATGGATTGGTAAAACTATCCCGCCAGAATATCAAATATTGAAAAGCCCTCTTGGAACATTCTAAGAGGGCTTTTCTCACATTGCCTAAGATTGATAGTTACTTTTTCGCAGGGGCTTCTAAAGTCTTAATATACTGCAGTAAATCAGCCATCTGTTGATGATTGATCTCTTTCTCAAGCCCGTTAGGCATTAAAGAAATTCCATTGGAAAGCAATGTATCAATGTTATTCCGTAAAATAATATCTTCTTTGCCCTCTGCTCTTCGAATTGTATAACTCGTAGCAGTTTCCCCGGCAATAATCCCTGTGAAGAGTTTGCCCTGTTCCGTAACAATCGTATAAGTATTGTAATTTGATTGTGCTTCGCGACTGGGATCCAGAATCGCAATCAGCAAATCATTGTTCGACTTATTCTTCGTTGTTGCCAGGTTAGGCCCTACATTGTGCCCCTGATCACCTACTTTATGACACGCGGCACAGTTTTTGAGATAGACCTTCTTACCTGCCTCTACATCACCCTTTAATTCCAAGGCAGTTTCATAAGCAAGCACAATCTTGGCACGATCACTGTTGACTTCATTACCCAACACTGTTCGAGCTTGTTTTCTGATCTTTTGATTGGGATGATTCATCAGCAAATCTTTTTTATCGCGAGAAATTTCATTGAGTTTCACCCGCTTTTCCTTGATTGCGCTCAACAAACTGTCGATCCTCCCTGATGATCCCAACAAGGCATCAACCACTTCCAAACGAACGGCTGGACTGAATCCAGACCAGTTCTGCAATAGAGCAGCACTCACATCATTGTGTCTCATCCGGGATAACGCTTCGACAGCAGCCAGTTGGATTTTAGGCGATGATCTAGGATTCAGAACCTCCGCCAGAACCTCACCAGCCACGCTATAATCAATGAATCCGAGTAGCTTGACAGCGGCTACCCGTTTCGCAACCGGTTTGTCTTCATCCTCGACCGTTCGAACCGCATCAGCAATCGTTTTACTAAATCGTTCTTTGACATCAACATCAAGTTTACTGTCATTCAGCAAGCTGGCGAGAGAGGCTCCTCTTCGTTCTAGTCCTCTACCCAACGCACCTAATGTCTTTTGTTTGGTCTGTAACGAAATGGAATCGCCTGAAATAAATGACATCACAGCTAAAGCGTCGTCAGTTTCTTTTCTAGCCCCTGCAATCATCAGTAATTCTGTAACTAGAGAGCCTTGGTTTCCTGACAACTTTTCTGGTGACTTCTTAAGAAAACTGATCGACAAAGGCCCCGCAATCTTTGAGGAAGAGGTGAGGACCGCCATCTTCATATCACTATCAAAATTTTTGGAATCTACTAATTTCGTTAAACCAGCGATTGCTGTTTGATTGTTAAATTCTCCTAAGGAAAAGGCCAATTGTAATTGAACCCGATAATCCGGATCGCTCGTGAGTTCCAACACGATTTGTGCCAGCTCAGAGTCTTGTTCAACATATTTTTCTGAGAGCCGGATAGCTTGCTCTCGAATCCCGGGTACAGGGTCTTTTAATGCCTGTTTTAGTATTTCTGAAGTCAACGCGTTCAAACCATCCAAAGTCCACAAAGCATGTAAGCGCCCCAATGGTTGTGTTGAAGATCGAAACAGGTGCTGTAAATGTGAGATTGCTGCCTGATCCTGACGTTCCCAGATTACACGCTGTGCCGTTTCTCGGTTCCAGCTATTAGGTGAATTCAATTGCTTAACCAGCTGATCGATTGGCATCTCGCCTAGTTTCTGAACTTTGAATTGATTCCCTTCTGGATGAACCAGGCGGTAAATGCGTCCGCGGTCGAAACCACTTTCCAAATCCAGATGACGTTTAATGTCTTCTGGAATTGAAAATGGATGCTCGATTGTCTCTCGGTACATATCAAGTACCCAAAGTGTTCCATCTGGTGCATTGACAAAGTTAACAGGTCGAAACCAGTTATCTTTCGACGTCACGAACTCTGTCTGCTCATCAGCGCGCGTCGCTATATATGTCGCGCCCTTTGAATCCATTGTTTTACGGTGAATCAGATTTCCGCCCACATCACCTATAAAGGCATTTCCCTGAAACGCTTTTGGATAGGCACTACCACGATATATGGTGACCCCTGTAGCAGATGTAAAGAAACCAGTCGCTACCAACTCGGTTGGAGAGAGACGCTTTCGAAAATTAGGATCCGCGGCCCGACGGGCAGTCCGAACTTCTCGGTATGGCTCCGGAGGACTACGACGAAAAACGGGGGCCGCGGCCCCTCTACGGGCAGCGGTCCGCAAAACACTGGGAACAGCCAAATAAGCGTTTCGCTTTAAATAATGACTGGGAAAGACAACGTGCTGAATATGATTGCTATTGCTGCATACAAAACGATTTCCCCAATCATCCATTGAATGACCAAACTGAGAACCACCAGAAATGGCTTCCAGCTTACGAGTCTTTGGATTTAATTTCAGGTCACGACGTCCCGATGGAATCACTTCTTTACCATCTTTTAATATCGAACCACCATTCGTTCCCCCGGCAAAATAGATATGATTATCTAATCCCCATTTCAAGTTATTGGCCAGACCCTGTACGTTTTTGGTTGGTAGTCCCGTAAAAACAGTTTCTCTGATATCTGCTTTGTGATCACCGTCGGTATCTTTAAAGTAATAAATATTTGGCGGTGCAATTACGAAGACTCCGCCATCAAAACAACAAACCGAAGTCGGCCAGGTAATCGTGTCTGCGAAGACGAAACTTTCATTCATCTTCCCATCTCCATTGGTGTCTTTTAATAATCGAATGACACCAGCATTCTTCCTGACGGGACCAGGAATGTAATCGGGACGCTGCTCAGGCAGATAAGGATATCCCCGCATTTCAGCAACATACATTTGCCCATTTTCATCGAAACAAGCGTCAACGGGGTCCATCACGTCAGGTTCAGCGGCCACTAATTCCAACTGAAAACCGTGCTCCAGCTTAAATCCTTTTAAAGATTCTTTAGGAGATGTGGCGGGAATTCGCTTCAATCGCTTGGCTAAATCGCCTTCATTGGCCAATGGTTTTTGAGCAATGACCGATGATTGATGATGGCTTGCCAGCAACACAATACTTGAGCAACAAATCACAGCCAGACAAAGCAATTTGCTCTTAGGAACCGAACTCATTTTTTCCGACTTTCTATGTCAAATAGTACGATACAGATCAGGAAGGAAACCGAAGGAGGGAGCAGCCCTCTTTTTTGACCTTAAAAGAGCTGCATTGAATACAGGGTATCAAACCTCTGAATCAAACCACACAAATTATAAAGAATGTTAACGAATGAATCCAGCATACTCGGATCACACCCAAAATCAAGGGCATTTACCCCTAATCAGAAAACCTTATCGCTGATGACAAAGTTAACTACGTCGTTCCATTCGCTTTCAAGAGAACAAAAAAGGAACTTAAGTAGCATTATTCCCACTCAATCGTACTGGGTGGTTTTGAGCTGATGTCATAAACCACACGATTAATCCCCCTGACATTATTCGTTATCCGGGTCGACATTCTTTCCAGAACATCATGAGGCAGAGGGGACCAGTTAGCAGTCATGAAATCGTCAGTTTCGACAGCGCGAATTGCTGCGACATCCTCATAAGTTCGCCCATCCCCCATCACGCCGACTGATCGAATTGGAAGTAAGACGGCAAAAGCCTGCTTGGTCTTTCGATACAGATTTGCCTTGTGCAGTTCTTCAATCACAATCAAATCTGCTTCTCTCAGCACATTCAAACGTTCTTCAGTCACTTCTCCCAGGCATCGCACTGCTAAACCAGGACCAGGGAAGGGATGTCGGTAAATCAGATCGTCTGGTAATCCAAGTTCATGCCCCATTTCCCGAACTTCGTCTTTAAATAGTTCGCGCAACGGTTCAATCAATTCGAATCCCAGTTTTTCAGGTAAGCCACCTACATTATGATGCAACTTAATTGTCGCGGCAGGACCATCATGATTGGCACCAGACTCGATCACGTCTGGATAAAGCGTTCCTTGCGCGAGAAAGTGAGCATTCTCAATGGATGCAGCTTCCTTTTGAAAAACTTCAATGAAGAGTCTGCCGATTATTTTCCGCTTTTCCTGTGGATCAGAAACACCTGCTAATTCTGATAAGAATAATTGCCGTGCATCTACCACGTGTAAATCGGTTTTAAAGTGTTCTCCAAAACGATGGGAAACCTCATCGGCTTCCCCTTTTCTCAATAATCCATTATCAACAAAGATACACGATAATTGAGAACCGATTGCGCGATATAATAACGCTGCAACCACCGAAGAATCCACACCTCCTGATAATCCACATATGACACGTTGATCACCAACCCGATCACGGATGGATTCCACTTCCTGCTCTATTAAATTAGAAATCTTCCAGGTTCCCTTACACCCACACACTTTTTGGACAAAGTTGGCCAGAAGCGCGCCACCAAATTCAGTATGAGTTACCTCTGGATGAAATTGGAGACCAAACAGTGGTTTACTATGATGTTTAACTGCTGCAAATCGGCAAGTTTCAGTCGAGGCCAGAGAGGAAAATTGTTCGCTTAGATTTTCAACTTGATCCCCATGACTCATCCAGGCAACAAAATGAGAGGGTACACCTGAGAATAAGTTAGAGTGGTCATTCACTGTACAAGGTGTTCGACCGAATTCTCGTGATGCGCCTCCTTTGACTTCACCCCCCTGCGAGTCACATACGAGTTGCATTCCATAACAAATACCGAGAATAGGAATTCCGAGATTAAAAATTTCGGGATCGGCCTGTGGGGCATTTTCCCCATAAACACTCGCCGGACCACCAGAAAGGATAATTCCTTTCGGATTGAGTTCTTTAATTCTCTCTGCTGAGAGATTGGGACGTGCCAGTTGGCTGAAAACATTTTGCTCACGTACACGCCTGGTAATGAGTTGGGCAGTTTGAGACCCAAAATCGAGGACGAGAATGAGTTCTTCTTGTTTCGTATTAATTAAACTCTGAGAAAGAGCATCCTGCTCAGTGACATGGGGATTAGTCATTATGTTCTCGAAATATTAAATCTTCTGGAGAGTCATTTGAGAAATTAGCACCAGGTCCTCAAATGAATGATTTGCTATAGAATTTAGCGTGGCTTAAGAACACGATTCTGTGCAAAAACCAAATCGCCATCTTAGCGATTCCATTTTCGAAATCCAATTCAGCACGTTAAATTCAAAAAGGAAAGCAGGAAAGTGTGCGGGTTAGTTAAAACAAGAAAAATGCAGGGACTATATGTCTGGTACGACTAAAAATCGGCACATCGGTTTGAACTTTCTCTTACAGATAAATGCTTAAAATTGAGACGAAGCAAGACCTTACAGCAAATCGAACATATCAAGATAATTTGAATCATTTCTATCGATCTATCCGATAATTCCAATAAGTACGATAAATGCGGGCAAGCTGTACTGAACAGAGATGGAATTTTGCCCCACTATCACGAATGTGCTCCTAATGTCAGGGTCTAAAAACCTATTCCCTCTCTTTTCACATATTACCAGGGACAGAAAACCATGTTTCTCCAATGGAATCGTTTTTTCTCCAGATACTGTCTGGCTCTTCTTGCCGGAACTTCTATTCTCATAGCAGGCGTTGAATTACATGCTCAGGTCACCCCTGGTACGGGAACAAGGGTAGATGGATGCTGGGATGACTTTGAAGATGAATCCTGGGAGTTCATCACAAATCTTCCCAAAAGTAGCACCAATGTCGATAAGCAGACTCGTTATCCATTAGGTCAGTCAACAAATAGTATTTGGACTGAGAGTGCCAAACGCGGACAACCAGATGTGATTCAACGAATCCCCACACCTGCAGGTGGCCTTCCCGGCAGCAAAGGCGCTTTGTTGATGAAAACGCTCCATACAGGAGTTCCAGGACAAGGTAGCCGCGGCACTAATCAGGATGACCTGATCATGCAGGGATCAATGATTTCAGTAAGCTACTCTCCCAGTGTTGTGACACGCGTTTATATTCCCCCCTTTGAGGAGTGGGAAGACAAAACCGGCACTTCGTTTGGGTTTCGCGCCGCTGTAAAAGCGCCCATGAAATCAAAACGCTCCCGTTCGAGACGTAGGTTCTTCTCGCGTAGCAGTGGTTACAGTACGAAAATAGAAACCATTTATCTGGGAATGTTCATCCAATTTAATAGTAAAACGGACAGTCCCAACGGTGAAGATTCTGCTATGTTCGTCGTGCGAGCAGATACAATGGGGCAGGATTTTATCGGACCCGAAATCAAACAAACAGGGTGGTGGACTCTCGGAATGTCATTCACTCCAGACGGGCGTACGCACTATTATGCCAGTCCTGGAGTAGATCCTTTGACTCCAGCTGATCGCTTTGCTTCACACCTTCCTTATGGTACCCGGATCCAGTCATTTCATACTGCATTCTTTAATGTCTGCAATCAGGATAATGGTCGTACCTGGTCAACGGAATGGATCATCGATGATCCAGCAATGTACTATATTGGCAGATAGTCAAACAGCTGACAAAAAAGCTGAATTCATAAACGGCATACTCTCCGAGGGTATGCCGTTTCTACTTTTCCGCTTATCATGCGATTTAGTTTTCATCTAACTCATCATCCCTTCAATATGACTTCTCCTTTTTTCTGGACGCAACAATGTTCGAAAATAAAATCAAAACGCTACTTTCTCAAGGAGATATTGCCTTGGGAGTGGCTATGCCGGACGCATCAGAAATTCTAGCCAAACTCTCCGTTGATACGGGCATCGACTTTTTGTGGGTCGATCTGGAGCATCGTCCTTATGGTGTAAATGAAGTCAAACATATCCCTGAGATCGCGCGCAGAAAGGGATGCATGCCTATGATTCGTGTTCCTGGCTTGGACCCCATTTTCTTCAAAAAAGCATTAGATATCGGAGCCAACACAATCATGGTGCCTCAGATCAATAATGCTGATGAAGCCCGACTAGCCGTTCAATATGCAAAGTATCCCCCCGAAGGAACACGGGGTGTATCTCCCGATTGGACGATGTTCATGGACTTTTCCTTTGACGATTATCTGCCACATGCTAACGAGGAAACAGCAATTGTCGCTCAAATCGAATCACCTGAGGGAATTGAAAATATCGAAGAAATCGCGGCTGTCGATGGTATTGATGTCCTCTTTGCTGGACCGATGGACCTTTCTGCTTCCCTGGGAATCATCGGTCAAATAGAACATCCAAAGCTTCTGGAATTATTGGCTGAGTTCCCCAAACGAGTTGCGACAGCAAATAAACCTGCGGGAATTACTTTTGGTGACCTGGACCGGTGCCGTCAGGCTATTGACGAAGGTTACCGATTCGTAAACATTGGTACTATTGCAACCTTGGGAACAAATGGAATTCGTGCGGCCCTGCCTGAATTGCGAGAGAGAGCCAGAAACTGAAGATTTATAGAATCTTTTCAAGCCCCTCTGGAACACATAAGCAAGAATTGATACAATCTGTCTGCGATTAAAGATTCAAACTGCAGCAGGAGACAGATCAGATATGCTGACATTATTAGGTCACGGCCAATCAAAACCCTCATTTTGTGATGGATTAACGCGGCGTAATTTCCTGCAAATTGGTAGTCTTGGCTTCTCTGGTCTGACTTTACCCCGCATCCTGCAGGCAGAATCGAACCCTGCCAACAAAAAACGTCAGAAATCTGTAATCATGATTTATCTGGTGGGTGGGCCACCACATCAGGACATGATTGATCTCAAACCAGAAGCCCCCAAAGAAATCGCAGGCCCCTGGCGTCCTATCTCTACCAATGTTCCTGGAATCGAAATCTGTGAAGCCTTTCCACGCATGGCTCAACTCATGGATAAAATGGTTCTAGTGCGTTCGATTGTGGGATCTCAAAGTGGTCATGATGCCATTCAGTGCTTCAACGGTCACAATCCCCGTAAACCTAAACCACAAGGCGGCTGGCCTCAATTCGGTTCGACTGTTTCGAAACTCCAGGGTGCACATGTGGAATCAGCACCTCCCTTCATCAGCCTCTGTTATCCTTGTACTCACGGTCCTTACAATGAACCCGGTCCCGGTTTCCTTGGTCTTTCTGAGTCCCCCTTCCGACCGATGGGGCCAACTCGGCATGACATGGTTCTGAATGGGATTTCTCTGGAACGGCTTTCTGATCGAAAAAAGCTACTTCAGAACATCGACAATTTCAAACGAGAGGCAGATGCTTCGGGCATGATGAACAGTCTGGATACATTTAACGAACAGGCCATGGGCGTTCTGACTTCTTCTCAACTGGCAGAAGCTCTGGACCTTTCCAAAGAAGATCCTAAAACCGTTGAACGTTATGGTACCGGGGACCCAACAAAATTCATCGACAGCAATGGCGCACCTCGTGTACCGCAAAGTATGCTTGTGGCACGAAGACTGATTGAAGCCGGTGCACGCGTTGTCACTTTGAATTATAGCAAATGGGACTGGCACGGCGGGAAAAACAATTCCATCTTTAAACGAGAAGCAGAAGACTTTCCGATATTCGACCAATGTGTGAGTGCGTTATTAGAAGATCTTCATCAAAGAGGTTTGGACCAGGATTGTACTGTCGCCATCTGGGGTGAATTTGGACGTACTCCCAAAATCAGTACACAAGTTGGTCGAGATCATTGGCCTCGAGTGAATTCTGCGATTCTCTTTGGAGGGGGCATGAAAACCGGTCAGGTCATTGGTGCGACTGACCGACTGGCTGGAGAAGCCGTTGATCGTCCTGTTACATTCCCGGAACTCTTTGCAACCCTCTATCATAATGTCGGTATCGAAACAGAGCAGACGACGATTGAAGATTTCAGTGGTCGTCCTCAATATCTGGTCGAAGATCATGCCAGACCCTTACCTGAATTAGTTAATTAGTTTAAGGTTCCCATCGAATCCGGCTGTATGGCTCTGCATTGCTATTTAAACCTTGAATCGCTTCAACTGAAAGCATTAAAATAGCTTATGGCAATATTCATTAATCGGATATTGTTCCCACCACCTTGAAGTGTCCTCAACAATCGTGAGTTGTTGCCTAAAGATCCTCAAGATGAATCACGATCCAAACCCGGGAAAAAAGCATGAAACATATTCTTCGAATCATATCTGTTTTATTGCTTTTAGTTGGGTTCGTCAGTTTTTCAACCAGGGCTGAGGAACCAGAATCGCAAGCAGAATCTATTCCCTCGTTTTCTGCTGAACAGTTGGAATTCTTTGAAAAATCAATTCGTCCGTTGCTTGCTGAACACTGCTACCAATGCCATAGCGGCCACGCCAAACGACTGGAAGGTGGACTTCGGTTAGACTCGCGCGACCTGATTCTAAAAGGTGGCGATTCAGGGCCTTCTGTTGAATTCAAAAAACCGCACGCGAGTCTTCTTCTGGAAGCCATACGCTATGAATCATTCGAGATGCCTCCTGATACCAGACTTAAGAAAGAACAAATCGGGCTTTTAACACGCTGGGTTGAAATGGGACTCCCCTGGCCCAACGAAGAACCACCGGTCGAATCTGGAAACGCAGAAATTTTTGATCTAAAAAAACGACGAGCCGAACATTGGGTATGGCAGCCGATCCAAGATGTATCTCCTCCTAAAGTGAAAAATAAAAGCTGGTCTCATCACCCCGTTGATCATTTTATCCTGGCAAGGCTTGAAGAAAATAATTTGAGGCCCAGCCATGCTGCCGACAAACGGACAATTATTCGCCGATTATATTATGACTTAATTGGACTCCCCCCTGCTCCAGAACATATCCACTCTTATCTGAATGACAAATCTGAAAATGCAACAGAAAAGTTAGTCGATCAACTTCTGGCTTCTCCCCATTTCGGAGAACGCTGGGCACGACACTGGCTGGACTTGATGCGGTATGCGGAATCTCGGGGTCACGAATTTGATAATGATGCGCCGAATGCTTACCAATATCGCGACTATGTCATCCGGGCTTTGAACGCCGATCTCCCTTACGATCAATTCGTGACAGAGCATATTGCCGGTGACTTAGTGGAACATCCCCGTCTCCATCCAAATAAAAAATTCAACGAATCCGTGCTGGCAACGGCGTTTTGGTATTTGGGTGAATGGGTCCACTCTCCCGTCGATATTCGTAAGGATGAAACGGACCGATTTGACAATGCAATCGATGTCATGACCAAATCATTTCTTGGTATGACTGTTTCCTGTGCACGCTGTCACGATCACAAGTTTGATGCAATCTCAACCAAAGACTATTACGCTCTGTATGGATACTTGCAAAGCAGCAATTATCATCAGGTACGCTTTGAGTCGATGCTACACAATCAAAAAATTGCACAGCAGGCAGAACAACTTTATCAACAGAAACAAAAATTTCTGAAGACTAAAATAAAAAATGCGTTCGCTGGTGAGATGAAAAACTTCTCAACTTATTATCAGACTGCCGATTTACTTGTTCGCCAAAGTTCATCAAATGTTGATCAAGAAATCAACCGGCAAGCTTCAGAGAAAAAACTGAATGCCTCGATTCTCAAATGCTGGGTTCAATTTTTGCAGAGCAACCAAGGCAAAGAGAACAGCCTGACCACGACACTTTTTGTGGATTCTGGTTCAAAAGCCCCTCCCGCACAGTTCAATTCAAAGACACCTACAGAGTCCGGGCCTGATGACAGAACCATCATTGATTATGGCAATTGCGATCCAAAAGATTTTATTACTGATGGGTTTACCTTTGGCCTTGCACCACAACCACGGGGGACTCTGGTTTTGGATCCATCCAATCAACACATCCCACTTAGTTTGCTTTTAGAAGGTGCCGCCAGGCGAGACTCCCTCTGGGATGACATTGCTGATACTCCCTCACCAAAGATGAATCAAAAAAACAAACTGCGATCCTTCCCTCGTTCGGGTCGCACTTTACGGACTCCCACCTTCGAAGTGCGCGGACCGGTCTCCTACAGAGTGAAAGGAAGTTGCTGGGTTTACGCTTGTGTAGACTCGCATCGTATGTTGTTTGGCCCGCTGCATGGTTCGACATTGAAAAAAGTTTCTGCCAATGCCCAACATCAGCCGCAATGGATCACTCATGATTTATCAAGATACAAAGGGCACCGTATTCACCTGGAATTCACTGCTTTGGATAAAGAACCACTGGAAGTCTATCAGGTAAAACACGCGGCACCGCATCCCGAACAATCTTTAACCTCAGTCAGCCTGAAGACCGTCAAAGTACAAAAAGCGTTCGAAACTGCTTTTGAAGAATATTTTGACAGTGACCAGCAACCCAGTGCACAAACCGTTTCGCTTCTTAACTGGGTACTCACTCACCCGGAATTATTCTCAGAATCGGGAAGTAAAGAACGACAGGCACTTTCTAAGGAAATAGAAGAATACAAAAAACTACGCGAACAACTAAAGCATTCTATCCAAACAAAGTCACAAACTGCGATGGCGATAATGGATGGCAGTACTGAAAATGACCATGTCCTGATCAGAGGCAGCCACCAGAATCCCGGACCCGTAATCAAACGTCGGTTTCTGGAAGCGCTCGATGGTAAGTCACCGGTGAATAATTCGGGGAGCGGACGACTCCAGTTAGCACAAGCCATTAATGATCCTGCTAATCCTTTAACCCATCGCGTAATTGTAAATCGTATTTGGGCACATCTATTTAGTCGTGGGATTGTTCCCAGCGTCGATAATTTTGGTGTTTTGGGAGAACGCCCTTCACACCCTGAACTATTAGATTTTCTCGCTCTCAAATTCTTAAGAGAGGGGCGTTCTATCAAGCAAATGATCAAGTACATCGTGCTGACAAAGACCTATCAACAGTCCAGTCAGACAACATTGGATGTGTCAGAAGTCGATCCCAAAAATATATACCTCCATAAAATGCCCTTAAAGCGTCTGGAGGGTGAAGCAATCCGTGATACTCTGTTAGAGATTTCGGGAAGGATCGATTTAAAAATGTATGGCCCATCCATTCCAATTCATCTGACCAAATTTATGGATGGACGTGGTAAACCACCTAAAAACGGTCCACTGGACGGCAACGGTAGACGATCCATCTATATCCAGGTCCGCCGTAACTTTCTCTCTCCCATGATGTTGGCCTATGACACTCCCAGCCCCTTCAGCACTATGGGACGTCGTAATGTATCCAATGTTCCTGCGCAAGCCCTGATTATGATGAATGATCCATTCGTGATTCAACAGTCTGGGCTTTGGGGAGAACGTGTAACCAAACAATTGAAACAGCAAACAACCGATGACAGAATTCGCTGGATGTATGAATCGGCATTAAGTCGGCTTCCAACCTCAGAAGAATTATCGGCAGCGCGTCAATTTATTATCGCACGTACCAAACAAAATTCTAAATCAGCCCTTGTTTGGGCAGAGTTAGGACATGTTATTTTTAATCTTAAAGAGTTTATATACGTTTTTTAGTTTCAAGATGTTCCTCAGAAAGTCATTAACATGCACTGCGGTCAATTCCGACAACAATTTACGCGGCGTGACATGCTGAAACAATGCGCCAACGGTTTTGGTGCAGCTGCATTGACTGCACTCTTGCAAGACCAGGCGTTTTCGGGAGAAGCAACAGGTAAAACGCATTTTCCCCCCAAAGCGAAAAATGTGATCTTCTTATATATGGACGGAGGACCTTCGCAAGTCGATACATTTGACCCCAAACCATTACTGACCAAATATAATGGCAAAAGTCCCAGCGACTTTTTTAAGGTCGAAGCAACACAATTCGATAATGTGGGTAAGGTTCTTGAAAGTCCCTGGAAATTTAAACCATACGGTGAAAGCGGTAATCCAGTCAGCGATCTCTTCCCAAATATCGGTGAGTGTGTCGACGACCTCGCTGTGATTCGTTCTGTGGTTTCGCAATTCCCTGAACACACTTTTGCTAACTACTTTCTCCATACAGGTAGTGGCTTACAAGGACGTCCCAGTATGGGTGCGTGGGTCAACTATGGTTTAGGCAGTGAATGTCAGAACTTACCTGGCTTTGTTGTCATTAACGGTGGCCTCATTCCGCCGGGTGGACTGGACTGCTTTAATAGTGGTTTCCTACCTGCCAGCTTTCAGGGATCCGTATTCAAGCCAGGTGGCAGTGGTATCGCCAATGTAAAACGGCAGGAAAAACTGGTCCAAACCCAACAACAAAAACTGAAACTTATGCAGCAACTCGACAGATTTAAACAACTGCAATCCGGTGTGCATGATGAAATAGAATCAGCCATCTCTAACTATGAACTTGCCTACAAAATGCAATTGGCGATTCCTGATTTAATGTCGTTCACCAGTGAAAGCCAATCAACACTGGACTTGTACGGCTTCAATGCAAAATACAAACCCACGCAAATCTATGCCGCAGAGTGCCTGTTAGCAAGAAGGCTTATCGAACGAGGAGTACGATTTGTCGAATTGACTTGCACCAGTGTTAACAGTGATCGCTGGGACCAACACAGTAACTTGAAACGTAATCATGAAAATAATGCCCGCGCGGTTGATCAACCCATCGCAGCTCTACTCAAAGATCTCAAACAAAGAGGGCTGTTGGAATCAACACTGGTTATCTGGGGAGGTGAGTTTGGTAGAACACCTTTTGCACAAGGGAAAAATGGACGTGATCATAATCCATTCGGCTTCACCATGTGGATGGCTGGAGGGGGAGTGAAAGGCGGTGTCACTTATGGGTCTACCGACGAATGGGGTTACAAAGTCGTCGAAAATCGTGTGGAAATCCACGATATCCACGCTACTATGTTGCACCTACTGGGGTTAGATCATACAAAATCGACCTTTCGCTTTGGTGGTCGTGACATGCGTCTGACCGACGTACACGGACACGTCATTCATGACGTCATAAGTTAACCAGGATCGTTCAAAGCGAATCAATTTCGTATTTGAAAAGGCTTTAAGATGAAACAATTCTTCCAAATTCTATTTTTGGCTTTTTCATCTTCTCTCGTTCTTAGTTCCACTAAACTCACCGCCGAAGACTGGCCTGCGTTTCGTGGACCACGGGGAAATGGAATCTCTCTCGAAAAAGATGTCCCCATTAGATGGGGTCCGTCTGAAAACATTCTCTGGAAAGTGCCACTCCCGGCTCCTGGAAACAGCAGCCCTATCGTCTCGAACGGACGCGTCTTTGTAACCTGTGCAGAAAACAAAGGACGCAAACGAAGTCTATATTGCTATGATCGCACTAACGGACGAGAACTCTGGGTTCGAACTGTAAACTTCGATAAAGTCATGCCCACCCATAAAACAAACAATTATTGTGGCTCAACACCTGTTGCAGATGGAAAGCGGGTTGTCGTCTGGCACGCTTCTGCAGGCTTGTATTGTTATGACTTTGCCGGTAATGAACTCTGGAATCGGAATCTAGGAGAGTTTGAACATATATGGGGTTATGGCACCTCTCCTATTCTGCACGAAGGAAAGGTGATTCTGCACTGTGGGCCTGGAAAACGGGTCTTTATCACAAGTATTGACCTGGAGGATGGGAAAACTTTGTGGGAAACCACAGAAGCAGTTGAAGGGAATGGCTCGCGAAATAAAGAGCGGAAATATATGGGGTCCTGGAGTACTCCGGTTGTGACAGAGATAGACGGTCAAAAGCTTATCATCTGCAGTATGTCATTACGTGTGAATGCCTATGATCCCAAAACGGGAAATATTATCTGGAGTTGTTATGGCTTACGAGGGCAGAAGGGAGACCTGGCTTATACATCCCCGGTCATTGCAAGTGATATTTGTGTGGCGATGGGAGGCTTTAATGGACCTGCAATCGGTTTTCGCATGCGAGGATCAGGAGACATCACTTCAGCACAGCGTCTCTGGCAAAAGGAGCCCAATCCCCAACGAATTTCTTCTGGAATTATTTCCAAAGATCATCTTTACATGGCAAATGCCGGCCCCAACACATTCCAATGCCTCAATCCGGAGACCGGAGAAATCATCTGGCAGGAACGCTCAGGAGGCGCAGCTTGCTGGGGTTCTTTGGTATTGGTAAATGGAAATTTTTATGTAACCGATCAAAATGGCACAACGCACGTCTTCAAACTTAACCAGAAGCATCTCGAAAAAATTGCTCAGAATGAACTTCACGAAAAAAGCAACTCTACACCCGCCTTTTCTGAAGGACAGGTCTTCCTGCGAACATTTAATCACGTTTATTGCATCGGAAAATAATGAGAAAATCCGATTACCAGAGTTCAATTTCTAACTCAAGCTCGACACCAAACTTTTCAGAAACGGTATTCTGCGCCAAGTTGATCAGATCGAGTACGTTCTCTGTCGTCGCATTTTCATCATTGATAATGTAATTTGCATGCCGATCACTGATTTCAGCACCACCAATCCGGGTCCCCTTCAAACCTGCTTGTTCGATTAAGGCTCCCGCATGCATACCACGGGGATTCTTGAAGATGCAACCCGCTGACTGATGGGTCAAAGGTTGATTGGACTTCTTCATGATCCAATTCTTTTTCATCCGATTCGTTACCTCTTCGGAATCATCCTGTTTTAATTCAAAAGTGGCTTCTAGAATCGCTAACTCATTCACACTGCTTTCACGGTAGCTGAAACTCAATTCGTCTGCAGTCCTTACAAATTTTTCTCCTCGGGCTGTCAACACTGACACCGAAGTAACGTACTGGCCAATATCACCATGAGTTCCGCCAGCATTCCCGTGTAATGCCCCGCCGATCGTTCCGGGAATGCCAACCAGCCCTTCCATACCAGCTAGGCCGGCTTTTACGGTTTGCGAAACAAGGTTCGACAACAAGACTCCCGCCCCGGCGGTCACAGTAGTCCCTTCAATTTGAACCTTCGCAAACTCATCTCCATAGATTCTGATGACTGCTCCCTGTACGCCAGAATCCTTGATGAGCACATTAGATGCTCCACCAAGCACACGCATGGGTATCTCATTTTCGACACAACACAAAACGACCTGCTGCAATTCATCTGCGTCGCGTGGTTCAAGCAAAAACTGGGCAGGTCCTCCTATTTTAAAATAGGAATATTTTGCCAGTGGTTCAGAACTTTTAAGAATCGCTTTGAAGTCTTCGATTGAGCTCATAATGGATCCGATTTATCTCGCCCGCTCCCATAGTAATGATAATATCACCAGATTGAGCCTCAGTCTCTAAAGTTGAGACCATCTGGTCAAGGGAACTGCTGAATCTAGTCGAATCATTATGCCGAAGAGTCCGTTTGACAAGCTCTTTTGATATATCAAAGGGTTCTTGTTCGAGCTTTTCGCGAGCGGCATACACAGGGGAGATCAGAACCTCATCCGCCGATCTGAAGCTTCGAGCATAATAATCCATCAACGCCTGAGTGCGAGAGACCTGGTGCGGTTCATATAGACACCAGATTTTTCGATCTGGATACTCCTGTCGCAACATTTTCAGCGTAGACTGAATTGCCGTAGGGTGATGAGCATAATCATCGAATAAAGTCAGACCTTTATACGAACCCATTCGTTCAAAGCGGCGATGGATACCGGGAAACTCATAAATCCCTTCTCGAATGTCCTCAACAGCAATTCCGACTGTATGACAGAGAATCGCTGCGACCATTGCATTGGAAACATTGTGTTTCCCTTTTTTTTGCAGTGAGATTTCCGAAAAGTAATCACCTTGGTGAAAGAGCCGAAATCTGAGGCCAAAAGCAGTTTGTTTAATATCTGTGGCCCACCAGTCAGCACCTCTTTCAAGAGAAAACGTGGAGACTCTTGCCTGACAGGAACCCTGAATTTTTTCCAGCCCCAAACAATTCCCTGGAAGCAATAAATGACCTCTTGCAGGAATTCGAGAGACAAACTCGGCATAAGCGGACGTCATATCATCCTGATTTTTGAAATAATCAAAATGGTCGGGTTCAATATTTGTAATGGCGGCATAATAAGGGAATAAATCCAGAAAACTACGTTGATATTCACAACTCTCAGCAACAAAAAGTGAACCTTCCCCTGCCCAGCCATTTAAGTTCTTACTACAGAGCTCTGCTCCTATCACTGCCGATGGAGAAACTCCTGAATTTTGCAGCACATATGCGGTGAGAGCCGAGGTAGTACTTTTCCCGTGTGTACCAGCCACACAGACACCTTGTCTCTGCCGCATCAGACGCCCCAGCATCTGAGAATAAGATAACTGTGGAATTCCCATCCGCTGGGCAAAGCGACGTTCTGGATTTGCCAGACCAATGGCAGGACTGTAAATCAAAACGCTCGTTCCTTCAGGAACAAATCGTTTATCATGGCCCTGATGAACTCGATATCCCCCCTCGCGCAAGGCATTTTCTGTGGGAACTGAAGGACTTAAATCGGACCCAGTCACACGGCAGCCTGCACTCGAAAGATACTCTGCAAGCGCTTTCATTCCCGAACCACGGATACCCACGAGATGAGCGGATGCAGGCAATGCGGCAGAATCCGTTCGAGATTCATTCGCTGATCGGCGTTGTTGATTTGTACTCGCGTTTGACAGGATCATAGCCGCCTTAATGTCTATCTGAAGTTCCCCATGAGATAGCCTGGAAGGGATGTTCCCAAACAAGCCCTGATTTCGGTTGGATTGTTTTCCAACCCTTCGTCTTTTTCATCGGGAATCAACGCGTTCTGAATCCATTGGTTATGACATTTGTTTCGACTGGATAAACATTATCGAATAGGAAGATCCTGTTGCATCAAGCCGGTTGCCTGGTGAAAACTGAGAAAATAGACAAAATAAGGCCGAAGATTTCTAGAAGTTTCCTCAGTTCTCAAACTTCCATTCATTTTTTCGAAGTTCTTATAATTCTTCTCTGGCTTCGATACAATGCATTATGCCTTGAAATCCAATCTGCCTGAAGGGCAATTTTCGATGGCCTCTCTACACAATGGTCTAACCAAATTCAATCCTATTTAAGGAGTTATGTAGCATGCAGCCACCAGCATTTGATGTTCAAGCTGCGCATCACTTTTTTGCCACTGACTGTTTTAACCAGGCTTGGAGCTATATCGAAAAAGAAGATCGTACTTCAGAAGAGAATTTACTGATGATTTCGGCCAGTCATGCCTCATATTGGCACTGGACACAATTCGAGGAACATACTCCTATCAACCTTTCAATTGCTTATTGGCAACTTTCTCGAGTCTATGCCATTACTAATCAGCCTAGCCTGGCAATCAGCTACGGCACACTTTGCCTCAAAGTAACTCAAATGAACCACTTAAGCCCTTTTTACATTGCTTATGCTTACGAAGCATTAGCACGAGCCACTTCGGCCGCAAATAAGCAAGATGAGGTCTCAACATACCTGGAACAGGCAAAAAAAATTGCAGAATCGGAGCTGGAAGAAGATGAAAAACAACAATTGCTGGCAGATCTGAATACAATATAAGCAACTGAAGAGATCTGAATGTTCTGAAGAATTGAGTCGGAATATCAAATTGTCGAATTTTGATACAAATTCATGGATTATCTGAAACACCTGTTAGAATCCTATTTTGAAATCCCTCCAGCGGGTCCTGGGCAGGGAACGGCGTGGAGCTTCCAGTGGAATACTCCCTGGCCTACATGGCTCCCAGATTGGGTTGTTTTCATTTTGGGAGTGGGAATCATTTTCCTGCTGATGTACGCGTACCTGAAGGATACAGCGCACCTTAATCTGCAGAAGCGTGCCGTATTATTAAGTATTCGCCTAGCATTGTTTTTGTTTGTGTTATTGTTCCTCACAAAAATCACGCTTTCCATTCACCGAACCGGTTTACCTTTTGTCGCTTTATTAATTGACGACTCAGCAAGTATGGGGCTCGCAGATGACTACTCTCAAATCGCTTCTACCAAGAACAGTGCAATAGACAAGCAGCAGGACCAAGGCAAGAATCGGCTTGGTCTGGTCAAAACATTGTTGCTCCAAAAAGATGCACAATTTTTACAGGAGTTACAAAAAAAACACAAATTGAAGCTTTACCATTTTTCGGAAGAGTGTATTCCATTGGGAGAACAGGGACTGCTTGACAAAACGGATACTGCACAAGCCCAGGAATTAATCAAACAACTCGAACCAATAGGGAATGAAACACGACCTTTCCACGCGGTACAAAAAGTATTGAACGATTTTCGAGGAACGCTTCCCACTGCGATTATTGTCCTCAGTGATGGAATCTCCAGTACCGGCGATATGGATCTATTGTCCCGCGCCGGCACATTGGCGAAATCGAAGCTCGTTCCCATCTACCCCGTTGGAGTTGGTAGCGAACAGCCAGTCAGAGATCTGCAATTGTACGACCTGTTGGTTGATGATGTCGCTTTTGTTAATGATCCAGTTAATCTGTCAGCCAAAGTAAAAAGCTTTGGTATCACTGCCGGTTCAGTCTCTGTTTCCCTCAAAGACGCCAAAACAGGAAATCCGCTGATCACTAGAAAATTGTCAATTAACCCTAACAAAGAATTTCAAAAGATTGATCTCACCTTCACTCCGAACAAGCCAGGGCTTTTGGAATATGTCTTCGAAGTAGAACCAGTCAAAGGAGAAGTCAATCGCAATAACAACCAGCAAAGCGGTCAGGTCTCAGTTCTCGATCAAAAAATTCGTGTGTTATTGGTAGATTCAGTCCCTCGTTATGAATACCGCTACCTTAAGCATTTATTGGAAAGAGACAAAACCATCGAACTCCGAAGCATTTTACAGGAATCGGATCTGGAATATTCGTCCGAAGATGCTACTGCTCTAGATTATTTCCCGGTAAAAAAAGAAGACCTTTATCAATACGATGTTGTCATTCTGGGTGACGCCGATCCTGCTTACTTCAGTCAAGCTGTTTTTGAAAATCTCGACCAATTTGTACGCGAAAAAGGAGGAGGTCTGGTAGTCGTCGCTGGTCCTCGCTTTTCCCCTCATGCCTATGCCAATACCAAATTGGAAACCCTATTGCCTATCGAAATTTCTAAAACAAAGGAATCGACTGATGCTGCCCCATTAGTCAATGGATTTCAACCGGAACTAACAACTGAAGGTCAATTCAGTACCTCAATATTTCGTTTTGCAGACAATGCCGAGCAGAGCCAGACAATCTGGAATAATTTACCAGAACTGTATTGGTACTATACAGCAAATGGAGTCAAGCCCGGAGCTTCTGTACTTGCAACGCATCCCACACAGAAAGGAAAAAACGGACAGTTGATCCCAATAATTGCCACACAGCGTATTGGAGCTGGTAAAGTAATCTTCAGTGCAACAGACGACCTTTGGAGATGGCGCGATCTTGTAGGTGATCTTTATTACTCCCGTTACTGGGTACAATCGATCCGCTACCTTAGTCGTTCAAAACTATTAAATCAGGAACAGGCTGTCGAACTCACACTTGACCGTAATACATATCAACAAGGCGACTCGGTTCAGTTTCGAGTGAAATTTCTAGATGAACGATTAATTCCGACAGACGATGAAGATGTGACTGTGATGCTAGAACGACAAGGAGAAGCTTCTCGGCCGGTCAAATTAACACCATTAGAAAAGTCACCCAATATCTTCGAAGGCAGTTATTCCAATATCGCAGAAGGATCGTATCATAGCTGGGTCTCTCAACCAATCCTGCAAGGGAATCCTCCTTCCGATGACTTTCGAGTTGAAGTATCGCAACGTGAATTATTAAATCGAGACATGAACCAAAGCGATATGCAGAAAACCGCCAGGGAAACGCGAGGAAAATATTATCATATCTTTGCCGCTGACCAACTTCCAGCTGCCATCCCAACAGGCCATCCGGTTCCTCTCGAGAATGAAGAACCGATCACGCTTTGGAATCGCTGGGAATTTCTCATTCTGTTCACACTATTAATCTCGGCAGAATGGCTGTTAAGAAAACGTTTTCGACTAGTATAATAGGAATTCTGATTCCCCAATTTTATCTCTGAAGTCATTAATTATGTCTGCTTCCATTCGAGCACAATTTGTGCAACTGCATCGTAAGGTTCATCAGTTGGTCTGGCTGAATGGACTTTGCTGGGGATTGACCATCTTACTGATTTCGGCATCCCTGGTAATCAGTCTCGATTGGGCCTTAAAGATTTCAGACCCGATGATTCGATTAATCTTAGGGCTAGGTGCGGGAAGCTTTGTCGTTTGGACTCTCTGGCAACATTTGGTAATTCCTTTAAAAACACCACTCACCGATTTTGATCTCGCTCTGAAAATTGAACGGCAATACCCTCGTCTGAAAGACAGTTTTTCCAGCAGTGTTTTATTTGATACAGAAAAACCGAGTCACTTTACCGGTTCGTCACAGCTTCGGCAGGCAGTCATTAAAGATGCCTACCAGCAAGCCTCTCAAATCAATTTTCTTGAATTGATTGACACAAGACCAATCAGAAAAATAATGATTAGCGCTGCGCTGCTCTGTTTATTTGTCGTTTCCATTTCAATCTTGCATCCAAATCGAGTGATTTTAGGCATTCATCGTTTTGTACTACCCTTTTCAGCACCAGATTGGCCACAAAATGTCGAATTGCAATTTCTGGATGAAAATCTTGTACCTATCGAATCAGGCCCCAATAATCCATATCAGGTTGTAGAAGGTGAGAATTTTCGGTTTTTTGTTGAAAACCGCAATGGAACTCCTCCTGAAGATTTACGCATCGAGTATCAAGTTAGCAAGAATCATCAACCACGTGGGAAATTAAATTCGGAACCGTTAAGAATCGTCTCAGTCCCAGATCAATCAGCAGTAGACCATGAACTTGGCACCGGTTCTTTAAGGATCACCAATAAAACAATAAGGCTGCGCGCGATTGGAGGTGACGATCACTCCATGCCGTGGCTGACACTACTTTCTGTACCTCCAACAACTCTGAAATTACAAGAGGTAACCCTCACCCCCCCTGCCTATTCGCAAGAGCCTGTTGAAAAACTACCTGCCGGTATTGGTAGCTTCAAAGCTCTGATCGGAACCCGAGTCGATCTCAAAGCGCGTTCTAATAAACTTTTGAAATCTGTTAGCTTACGAGTGAAAGATAGAGAACCTGTATCTGTAAAACTAGAGCCGAACAGGAAAGAATTTTCAGCTCAATTTGTCATTCAGGATCCAGGTACCTATTCCTATTGGTTTGAATTAGAAAACGATCAGGGATTTCGGCCTCTCAACCCGGAACGTTATGAAATCATTGGAATCACCGATTCCGTTCCAGAAGTATATCTCGAAAAACCAGCTACAGACTTGCAAGTGACTCCATCAGCTCAAATACCATTAACGGTTTCAATCCAAGATGATTTAAAAATCGCCAGCGCACTGATTCGTTTTCAAAAATCATCAAAAGAAGAAACATTGTCGCGCGCACTGAGAACAGATCGAGAGAGTCAATCGTTCCCGCTACCATTCAGTCCGAATGATTCAAGTGAGCAAGTGATTCTGAACGATGTCTGGGATCTTACCAAGTTGTCGCTAACGGAAGGTGACCGAATTATATTTCGAGCAGAAGCACATGATCATTATCAGATGTTGCCTCAAGCAGGTAATGAGAATCGGGTTGAATTAAATCGAGTTGGAACAAGCCTTTCAAGAGTCTTGACACTCGTAAGCCCGCAGTACAAAGCGAATGAATTAGCAAATCGTCATGCACATTTGCTAGAGGAACTGACACGAGTATTAAAAAATCAACGGCTTTTGCATACAGAAGTGAAAGATGTTCAACACCAACTTGAGCGCGTCGGTAAGGCAAGGTCAGAAGAAATTGATACAATCAAACAGGTAGAAATGGACCAGAAACGGATTACCTCTCAATTATTCAGTCCTCGGACCGGGCTGGAACAACGCTCAAAGGAACTAGTGAAAGAACTTGAGTGGAACCATATTAATGACCCTACGATGAGTCAGCGACTTACGGAGCTCAACACAGAGCTTTCTGAATTAAATCAAAATGTCTTCCCTGAAATACAGGAACAAATCACACAAGCTCGCAAAAAACTTCAGTCAAATATTGATTCCGGATCATCACGAAAGCAATCATCAAACTCAAATGCTCAACCTGAGACCCGGGGAGATTCAGAACAGTCTGATGTGGAAAATACTAAGCAACACACTAAAGCAGGCAAAACCGAACAAAAGACATTTGCTGACAATGCCCCACTCGAAGCATTAAACATCGCTGAAAAAGGCCAGCAGCAGGTAATTAGCAGGTTGGATAATGTTCTAAAATCACTTTCTCAATGGCAGAAAACAAGAGATCTCGTTTCCGAATTAGAAGAACAGATTCAGCAACAATCAGATATTCAGAATCAAACCAGCAAACTGGCACAGAAGACCATTACTAAGTCTTTTGGTAAGCTCAAGCTTCAGGAACAAGCTGATCTTGAAAAACTAGCATCCCGCCAGGAACAACAGGCTGAAAATTTCAAATCATTTAAAAATCTTCTTGATTCACTCAATTCAAAATCAGGAGCCCTCACACGAGAAGAACAATTAAGAAATCAGGAAGCTATCGATTTTTTGCGAAAAAAAACGATTCCGGAAGAGATGAAGCAAATAGCCGAAAAACTAAAACAAAACCAGGTGGGACAGGTACTTCAAGATCAACAAAAAATTCAGCAATCGATGCAATTGTTGAAAGATATTTTTGATCACCAATCCACAGATTCTTCGCCGGACCAGTTGTTAAAGAAATTAAAACAGTCTGAACAAGAACTGAGTTTTTTGAAACAACAGCAACAGAACGTGCTACAGAAGTTACAGAAAGCAGCCAATTCATCAAATCAGACAAAACTGACAGAGAAGCTAGAAAAACTAATTAAAGAAGAACAGGAGTTGCGACAAAAACTAAAACAATTCGAACAGCAATTAAAGCGATTGAGTTTACAGCAGGAAGCGCAATCCGTTCAAAGAGCCAGAAATCGGCTCTCCAAAATAGAAAATGCGTTAAAACAGGGAAATCTTCAAGATGCCACAACAGAAATCCAAGAGTCGCTTGATGATCTGGAACAAGCACAACGTGAATTAGCTTCACGTAGAAAAGATATGGAAGAGTCACTGGCGTTTGAAGCACTCGAGAAATTAGATTCCGAAATCAAAAATCTACTCAAAAGACAAGAAGCTGTGATTCAGGAAACAATTCGCCTTGAAGAGATACGTCTTTCACGTGGGCGGTGGTCTCGTGGTCAATTAAAATCCTTGAAACAGCTTTTCGAAACAGAGCAAGAACTACAATCGTTAGCGATATCACTGGCATTAGATTTGGAGGCGGCTCCTGTATTTGCTTTAGCATTTCAAAAAATCATTGATCAATTGGACCTGGCGACTAACAGATTAGGCCAACGCCTTACCGACAAAGAGACATTAACTGCCGAAAAAATAGTAAGATCAAAATTGATAGAGTTGTTAAAAGTTTTAGATGACAGAAAGTCACAAAACCAAAATCAGCCTGATCCAGCTCAAGATCTTCCCGAAAGTATAATCCCTCCAAATGATCAGATTTCGTTAATCACACAGTTAAAATTACTAAAACTCTTACAAGAAGATATTCTGCAAAGGACAAAATCATTTAATCAATCTATCAGTCAGGTAAAAACATTGACTCCGCAGCAAATTCAAGAACGAAAAGATCTGTCTGAGGAACAAGCAGCTTTAGCAGAGTTATCTATGGAACTGTTAGCACGCTTTAATGAACCTCTCTCAGATGATCCGCAACCAATAGATGAGATCCCACAATGACTGCATTCACAAACCGGCCAGTAATTCATGCCCTTTCTATGTTCTCAATCGGACTGGTGTTCAGCCTTTCTCAGCCTTGGCTGTGCGCCGACGAAACCCCTCTGAAAAATCCTGATGACAATAAAATTACTAAAAATGAAGAAAACCAAGATCCGGTTCTGAATCAACAAACCAAAAAAGAACTCAAAAAGTTAAACCTCGGCCAACAACTTCCAGTCGAGTTGATTATTGAAGAGATGAAGCGCGCCGGAAAACTGATTGAAAATCAACAAACTGGACAACAAACTCAGAATATTCAGCGAAAGGTCGTTGAAAATATTCAAAAATTAATCCACGAGATTGAATCAGCCCCTAAGTTGTCTCCGCAGCAATCAAAGCCAAAACAAGATCAACCACAGAATACTAAACAGAAAACTCAACAGCAGAAAGGTGGTATGGGACAAAAAAAAATACCCCAAACCTCTCAAGGACCAGCACGTCAATCCTCTGAGCGGCAGGAAAAAGGACTGGTGACCCCGGGCAGTCTGACCAAATCCAACGGGCATATCAAAGATACCTGGGGACATTTACCCCCTGCTGTGCGACAGCAACTGCTAAACGTCTATACTGAGAAGTTTCTTCCCAAGTATGAAGAACAAGTACGTCGCTACTATGAAGCTCTGGCAGAGAAGAAAAAACGATCTCCCTGATCAGAGACCAGTTTGCAAGAGGTGACACTGTTATATGGTCTGAAGTCGCAATCTTAAGGTGAAACAACATCAAACGTGTCACTGCGTAAAATAGTTGTGTCAAAGCCATTACCATTAAACATGCGAACGTAATTCCAACGCCTTGCGCCTTTGATTGCAAACCCCGGAGTTGTCGCCAGTTCAGGCAAACGATAGGCAGACCGGCTCTGAGGACGAGGATAACGCTCTGCAACCTCTGGGGGTAGCTGGTGGCTGTAATACGAACGATTAAACATCCAGCTCTCTGCTTCAGCTTGCTGATTGCCTAAACTAAAACTAACTGCACCTGGTAATAAAAGCAGCAAAACGCATTTTGCGACACATCTTCTGATTTTTGATGAAAAATTTAATTTCATAAGTCTTACCTCTTCAGAAGTCATTCAAGATGTTGCTTAAAATCAACAAATTGAATCTGCTTTGAAACGAATGTT
Source organism: Gimesia aquarii (assembly GCF_007748195.1). Lineage (NCBI taxonomy): Bacteria > Pseudomonadati > Planctomycetota > Planctomycetia > Planctomycetales > Planctomycetaceae > Gimesia > Gimesia aquarii. The sequence continues at coordinate 1,906,912 of NZ_CP037920.1, read as the reverse complement.
GCTTCAAAACAACATCCACTCTTCAATCAAAGTGATAAAGAGGTAATACGCAGATAGTATGCCAATCAGACACCAAACTGATCAATCAAGCGGAATCCCCGCTTCTTTATAGAGCTCTGCTTTTTTCTTGTTATCCTGCAAGACCAGTATGTTTCCCGTTTCATCATCGTAGCCATACATTTTGTAAGGAGGGAGCTGAGCAAATTCCACTCGATTTTCCTTCATCATTTTCATGTACTCATCGTAACTAGGAAATTTATCATTGAGTGCCTTGTACGCTTTTATCGCTTGCTGCATCCCTAAAGTACTGACACGAGACGCCATCGAAAAATAAGCACTTCCAGCTTGAGTAAAAGGATCAACCCCTTTGATCTTGCCATCGACAACAGAAATCTCTGGATTTTTCAATGCTTTTTTAGCATCAACGACAACGGCTGTCGTCTTATGAATAATGCTTTTTTTCGTGTTATTTTGAGGTGCTCCCTGATTCCCAGCTTCTACATTTTGCACAGCCTGATCGGCCATTCCCCCTTCAGGCAATTCCGGTTTTTGAGCGTCTCCCACTGCTTCCTGTTGTTTGCCCTGAGCTGCATCTTGCTGTTTTGCTATTTCAGAAGGGTCCTGACATCCTAATGCTGCAAAGATTAGTAGAAAACAAATTAGAACAGCGTTCATACCAATAGATATTTTGTCCACTAAATCTTTCATTGGTGATACTCGCAATTAGAAAGAGAAATGAATTTGAAAAACACGATTTGATACTATATTAAAAGCACAGATTAACACAAAAAGAGACCGATATCATCAGATTTCTATACTTCGCTGAAAAACGAATCATTCGAACAAAAAGACAATATTTTTATTCATGTTTACAAATTAAATTCTTTAAGAAAACGCGATTTTCAAATTTATGACATTAGATCTCAGTAACTTTGGAACAATAAATTATATGCACATGACACTTTTTATTTATAGAAAATAACTCGTATGCATTGTTTATGACAGCAGATTTGGTAACGATTTCCGTTCTTTCCTAAAGTTTGTAGTATTTAATTTTAATGACTGATTCCAGCCATTATATTAAATACTTGGCAAGCTTTACAGAATCCACTGAACGGAGATACCGGACCTAATGTCGACATTCAACACTTCTTCTGATCAAGATGCTAGAAGAGTGTTTACAGAATTATTGACCACAGAGAGGTTACGCATTTTTGGGTATATCCGGACTTTAGTTCCCCACAACTCAGATGCAGAAGACGTATATCAACATGTATGTTTGACGCTCTGGAATAAATTCAGTGAATTTGATCAAGAACGAGATTTTTTTTCCTGGGCATGTGGAATCGCTTTTTTTACTGTTTGCAATTTTCGTAGAAGTATTCAACGCGATCGACACTTTTTCAGTCAGGAGTTAATCGAAACAATGTCTGCGGAGCGGATGCGCCATTTAAGCAATCACAACACTCGGCTTGAGCTTTTGCAAGACTGCTTCAGCGGTTTAAGTTCAGCTGATCAGGAATTGCTTTTGCAGGCGACATTTGAAAAACAGTCCATCAAAGAATTTGCAGAGAAAGCTGGTAAAACGGTCCAAACACTTTACAACCGTCTGAGCACCCTCAGACGTGAATTAGCTCAATGCATTTTGAGAAAGCTTAAAAGTGAGGGCCAATCGCAATGACTGTTCATGAGCTCCCTCCCAATTTTGATCGACTGTTAAATCAACTGATTGACGGTAAAATATCCAAATCAGAATTTGAAGAACTGGAACAATATCTTAGTTCGACTCCTGAAGCGATGCAGACTTACTTTGATTATCTCGATATCCAAACCGGTGTTCAGAAAAGCTACGTTGAAAGATTAAAAGAACTTGACCAAATCTTCACTGATGAGGTCCCTCAAACTAAACCAGCTTCAAAAGCACCTGTTTTTAGACGAAACACGAAACTATTCTCGATGCTCAGTTACCTGGCTGTAGCAACGGCCTCAGTTTCTCTCATGCTGTTCGCAGAAAAGTCAATCACAGGTCGCTTTATCTGGGAACCCATCCCTGCTGTAAATATTCCAAGAATCACAGAGCCCAAAGACCTGCCTTATGTAGCCACTCTCACACGATCAAATAATTGCGTATGGGGCGGTGATACCGAACCTCTTTTCTCTGGACAGCGATTGTTAACAAAGGACCTCTATTTGGAAACAGGAACTGCAGAATTCCGCTTTGATAGTGGAATTCGCTTAGTTCTCAAAGGCCCAACAAAAATCCATATCAATTCAGCAAACTCTGCAATAGTTGATTCAGGAGAGGTCGTTCTACATGGATATGAATCCGCACCGGAATTCGCGTTAACGACTCCCCAAGCCACTTTCTTTGACATCGGTACTGAATATGGAACGAAAGTGGAGGACAACGGAGATACGGAACTGCATGTTTTTCAAGGCTCTGTCAGAGTAGAGCCCTCAGGCAAGTCCAAAGATTTGATCGTCAATCAAGGGAAAGCGCGGGATATCACAAAAAACAAAGATATTCCTTTAGAGTTGACAAAGTTTCAACGTGAAGTTCCAGGAAAGCCGAGAAATGCAAAGAAGGTCAATCTGGATGAGTTAATTGCTTATGACAGTTTTCATCCCTCAAAAATCATCACTCCAGAAGAGCTTTCCGAATGGCAGCGAGGGGGAATTGGCTGGGAAACCCATTGGCGAAATCATAAAAACTGGTCAGGGCTCGCTGTCGGAAATAGCTATCCTACAAAGTCACTCGTGCCTAAAGAACTTTCACCTAACCAATTAGGTTGTGTCGAAATAGAACGTGGAAAGATCGGCTGGCGCACTTTAAAAAAACCAGTTCGGCTCGATATTGACGCAATCTACTACATCAGCTTTTTTATTCAGAAAAGAAAATGGAGTCCTGCCATTGACCGTCAGTATGGAAACATTTCCTTATGGAACTTGGGGAAATCGAACGAAGATCAAAAAAACGCGAAAAAAATATTATTTGGCATCAGTTCTAACAGATTTCCCTCTTTACGTATTCAGACTCAAACAGTTGAGAAAGCGCCACCATTAGAAGATGAAAAACCATATTTCTTTGTTGGGAAAATTGTGGCGAGTGAAAAATCACCAGACCAGATATTTTTACGCGTTTTTTCTGGAACCGAAAAAATCCCAGAGCAAGAACCACATATTTGGACATGCACCACTGACCCATTTTATGATTCAACAGTATTTGATCATGTTCGAATCTTTGCAGGTAGAAACAGCAAATATCTCTTCGATGAACTCCACATCGGCACAACTTGGGAATCCGTTGTAAATTTTAATGACCCCGATCCTCCAAAAGTGAAGTAATTGCGCTCCACTTTCTTCTCATTTTCTTCCGTATATTTCATTCTATTTTGTACTTATGCAACCCCTGAATGAATTACACAGAAAAGTCTTACATAGAGTTTCAATAAAATTTTAACTCGCAACTATACTTTTATAAGTGGCGTTCCAAAAACTGAATGGAATTATTGTACCGATATTTCTTTTCTGAATATTCCAACATTCTCTATTTTTTTATAGTAAATTTTTGAATCGAGTAGACAATTTGTTGATAGCAGAGCAATCAGTTACGTCTTCATCGTAATTCTTTTTGTTCATACAATGCTAGTCCCTGAACGGCAGAAGGGGAGATGAGGGTTGGCTCATCTTCCCTTCCTTCATTTTAGCTTTACCTTAACATTTTCAGATCGAATACGAACCGGAGTAAGTCCTTTTAAAGTTCTATTCTTTTTCGTACTTCAGTTTTTGAGAGAAGCTATCCAAAAAAAATCTGGGATCTCATATCAATCAATGAATCAAACTCTATGAGTGTGAACTTCCTGTATTGACCACGGGCTGAGTATGACGATCGCTGCATAATACAACCAACAAATTAGATACCAACGCTGACCGATGTTCGTTATCCAATTCGATGACTCTCCGTTCTGCCAGATGGTCTAAAGCCATTTCGACCATTCCAACTGCTCCCTCAACAATTTTAGTTCTGGCTGCCACGACTGCTTGTGCCTGTTGTCGTTGTAACATCGCGGCAGCAATTTCCTGTGCATAAGCAAGATGACTGATACGTGCTTCTATGACCTCGACGCCTGCTTTATCCAGACGTTCCTGAATATCAATCTTTAACTGATCACAGACTTCAGTTGTATTACCACGTAAAGACACTTCATGGTCTTCGCTATCGTAAGGATGACGACTGGCAAGATTACGTAATGCTGCTTCACTTTGAACGGCCACAAAATCTTCATAGTCATCTACTTCGAACATTGCTTCCGCGGTATTGACTACACGCCAGACTACTACCGTGGAAATATCGACCGGATTACCATCTCGGTCATTCACTTTCGAAGGTTTTCCCGCCGAACGACTTTTGGCCTGAAGAATTTTCCCGGTCGTGGGATCTTTCTGCTCAGGAGTTGAGATTGATCCGGTCTCAAAATTACGAATTCGCAAAGAGATCTTTTGTTTGGAGAAAAACGGATTGACCCAGAAAAAACCAGAGCGCGTCACTGACCCTTTATACTCACCAAACAACAATAAAACTCGTGCCTGATTCGGAGCAACCGCCATACACCCAAACAAACCAATGATACAGGCTGGCACTATTATGATCGCCAGTAAGATTAGTGGCACACTTTCTGCCGCAACGGCAGACACGAACAAAAACACTGCTAACAATAATCCACACAAACAAACAGCCAGCGGATTCCAACCCGATATTGGGTCATATTGTTTCTCTTCAGTCATCACATTTCTCCCTGATTCCGACATGGTTTCTATTTATCGAATATGATTACTTCTAAAAACGTAGCTGTCTGAGTTCGAGATCAAATATTTCCCCTTATTTTCACCAACTCCACTATTATTTTTTACCAACAGTTCGAGAAGATTTTAGTCCTGCCTGATTAACCGTCGAAATTTCATATTTTGCCTTTGAAGAAGCCTCATTAGTCTGATCCAGGAACTCCATCTTCGGTGCTGGATGATCATCAAATATCGGCTGATCCGAATAATTCCAGGCGTGGAAATGCCCCTCAGGATTCCATCGTTGATTCCGATGACCTTGAACCGTACCAATGATTTCACCATCGCGATAAACCTGGAAAGCATGAATTCCGCTTTCCAAATCGGCTTCTGCCTGCCATTCGAGTTTCACACCTTTGCCTGACACACTGCTGACCTGTACTGCTAAAGGTGCGGCAGGAGGTGATGTATCCAAAATCCTACCTGACTTTACCAGTTCGCGCCAGGCTGCAGCCACCTTCTTATCGGGTAACCAGGACTGTTGCTTTGAATCAACGATCTGATGCTTCATAAGTGACTGAATTGATTTTGATTTTAGATCGCCAAGCCAACCTGACTGATAATCGAGCTGTTTCAGTTTGGTTGATTTTGAATCGTTTGGTAAACGCTGTTTGAGTATTGAGTCAAAAAAACGAATCGCCAGTAACCTGCTATTACTGTTTTCATGACTCGAACCAGGGTGTTCGGCAACTGACCACTGCGCCTGTTTTTCGCGTGCGACATCAAAAACGTGATGTGTACCAATCACTGCTGCATAAAAACGCTCACCAGGCTGATTTTCTTTTTCACCATAACAGAACATCACGGGAACCTGAAAGACAGCGGAGTTACTATCCGGTTTAAGCGGCTGACTACGGGGTAACTCTCGATTGACGGGAGCCAATCCTCCCGAACGAGGAAACACGGCAATCACACGTTCCGGATTTCGGTACAGCATATTCATCACCCACAACGCACCACCGGAGTGCCCCCATAAACACCAGGGTGCCTTTGCAATCTCAGGGTGATGACTAAGCTTCCCCAACTTCTGAAGTGCAGAAAAAAATGCGTGCTCCGAACCATCAGCGGGCATATACCAGGTGCTGCATTCTTCTTCAGGTGCCCAGATTTGAGTTCCTAGCAACGCACAATCCCACTTTCTGGCCAAAGCCTGCCACTGCAAATCATCCGCGTGTTCCAGACCATACTTCCTGGCACCAGCACCACAACCATGCTGTCGCACGATGACCCCTCGAATCTGTTTGACATGATCGGGAACCCACAATCGGTAGTAGGCATTTTCATAAGCATCCTGTTCACGAGGCGGTATACTCACCTGATAAAGTCGCCCACGATTTCGTGCAACTGGATTAGCATACTCAGAGTTCTTTTTATCGATTTCATTCTTCGATTTCGATTTATCGGCTGCCTCAATATGACTACTAAAAACAAAACCGCTACTAAGAATTGTGAGTAAGAACAGAATGCTTAAACTGATCCCGGTTTTCATTTACTTACTTTCTATTCAAAAACAACTTCAAAAGAATCATCACTGTTTCCTTATTCGCTATCGTATTCTCTTTGATTTCAAAACCAAACGCTCAGAAACGTAGATCTGTCGGAAAACAATTGATTTAAAACTCAATTGACAGATTTAAGTCTCATCTAATTTTCCTTAAAAACAGGACTCATTTTCAATATTGACTTAGCGAAGTCTCTACTTAAAACTGCGTAATCTGCGTCGCGCGCGTGGGAATATTTTCTTGATAGTGCATCGATTATCCCCTGGTGATTCTATCACTATAAAAACCACTTGAAATTACAAATAAACGAGATAGTCCCTGATCCGATTCACAATCAACACCATTGATTTGCATAGCTATCAAATCGTTTCACCTGTTTTGAAGCAGCATTCATTTTACATCGCAGATCCTTCAACTCACTTTCACACATCGATCACCCCTTGACTGGTTTACGCCCTTCAAGATGATAATTGTCACAATCAGTGAATAGAAACAGACGAACCAACTGGCTCTCTTTCAACGAGTCCGGAATGGAGACATACCAGAAAAATCACCAGAGCATCACCGATTTTATCCGATATCATCTGCATAGAAGAGGGGAAAAATTTGTACTTCAAGAGCAGGTCAGCGTTGAGCCTGAGAATTGCGGTCTGATCTAGTCGGAATGTTTCAGTTGATCCAGCGAAACAAAGTCGGGAGTTTTACTAGTTCCTGAATCACAACCAGTGCAGGAGGCGCCAGCACAGCCAGTCCTTTGTTTGAAAAAACGCACAATACGACGGAGCAGAAAAAAGACGGCTGTCGCAACACAAGCCAGGGCTCCCACTAGTTGCCAGTCAATCTGATTCATAACCCGGACTGATCCTAAAATTCGAATGGTATTTATATATGTTACCACTATCAACTTTAGTTAAAACAACATCCCCACCTGATAGGAAATGAATGCTCCCACATAGGCCAGCGTTGTCATATAGGTAAATGAGATTACCGGCCACAACCAACTGTTGGTTTCTCGCCGAATGACCATCAATGTCGCCGCACACTGGGCACACAAAGCGAAAAAGACCATAATCGAAATCGCGACCGGAACATTAAACACCTTGCTGCCATCAGGCCAGGTCGCAGCACGGATTGAGCCAATCAATCCTTCGTCATCTTCACCTACGTCTCCGCCCAGACTATAAATGGTTCCCAAAGTGGAAATAATCACTTCTCGTGCAGGAAAGGATGCTATTACTCCCACACCTATTTTCCAGTCCCATCCCAGAGGTTTGACTACGGGAGCAATCAAATGCCCTGCCTGACCTAAAAAACTGGATTCCACTAATTGACTGCTCACCAGATTCTGCTGCTCATTCAATCCAGTCTGCTCCGCTGAAAGTAATTCCTTTTGAGCTTGTAATTCCTTGAGAGCCATCTGATCACCTTCATCAGTCTCGGTAATCTCAACTTCAAGTTTTTGAACTTTAGAATCAATCGTTTCGATTCTCTGCTGAATTTGAAATTGCTCGCTATGGTCACCCGGAAAATAGCCAGCGGCCCAAATTATGATTGATGTCAGAAAAATCAAAGTACCAGCTTTAACGACAAAAGACTTCGCACGATTATAAACTCGTAAAATTACATTACGAGGAGAAGGCCATTTATAACCCGGTAATTCCATTACAAATGGTGCCACATCCCCTTTGAAACAAACTCGTTTCAAAAACCAGGCTACGGGAATCGCAACCAATGCTCCAATCGATGACATGCCAAACAGTACGAGTCCCTGCAATGTCACCAGGGGACTCCCTGCCAGTGACAGGTAAGCAATATTCGGAATGAAAGCAGCGATAAAAAGTGTGTAGACAGGCCAACGCGCCGAGCAACTCATTAAAGGCGCCACTAAAATTGTCACCAGTCGTTCGTGTCGATTTTCAATGACGCGCGTTGCCATAATCCCGGGGACAGCACAAGCAAAAGAGGACATCAACGGAATGAACGATTTGCCACTCAACCCCAGACTTCTCATTAATCGATCCATGATAAATGCTGCGCGTGCCATATAACCACTGTCTTCCAATACTGCAATAAAGAAATACAAAATCACAATCTGTGGAAGAAAAATGAGCACACCTCCAACACCAGCCACCACTCCATCTACAACTAGGCTTCTCAATGGACCAGGAGAAATCAACGATTCCACAGCTCCCTCTACCATTCCCTGCCCCGCTTCAATCAGATCCATGGCAGGGCCTGCCCAGGTAAAGACAGACTGAAACACAAAAAACATCAACGCGAAAAAAAATAGAAAACCAAATACACGATGGGTTAACCAACGATCAATTCGATCAGAGGTCGTCACTTGATGTTCTTGGGGATGTTTTATGACGTCTTTTAACAGATCCCTGCTCCAGCCATAACGCAAGCGCGCTTCCATCGCCGGAACAGCATAACCTGCCTCCTTCAAGCGCAGGCGTGCCTGACGTAAATCATCCATCAGGCCATTATGAGTATGGTGCTCAAAGTACGATTCGACATACCCCCCCACATCAAGCAGTAATCGATCCACCAGAAAATCGGGGGGTATTCCATCTTCATCGGTCTGAAGCTTCTCAGACAACTGCTCGCGCTCGTGGTAAAAGGCATCGGGAAAAAGAGACAAAGGCAGATGTTTCTCTCCAACGCCAATCCGTACTATTTCTGCCTTTAATTCATTGACTCCTTTCCCAGCATGCGCTTCGGTACACACCACAGGTAATTTTAGTTTTTGTGATAAAGCCGTTGCATCAATCTCAATCCCCCGTGAGCGAGCAAGATCACACATGTTGAGAACTAAAACAACGGGAATCGACAAATCAAGAATCTGGCTGAACAAATAAAGATTTCGTTCCAGATTTGATGCATCCGCTATGCAAACGATGGCATCGGGAAGCGGAACATCTTTTTGTCTTCCCAGCAAGACATCAACTGCCACCATTTCGTCAATAGAGCGAGGTGCCAGACTATAGGTTCCCGGCAAATCAACCAGATCGATGCTCCGGCCTTCCCAGGTAACACTCCCCACCTTCTTTTCCACGGTCACACCAGGAAAATTTCCTATATGAGCGTGCCCACCGGAAAGATGATTGAATAGAGTGCTCTTTCCTGTATTGGGGTTACCAATAATGGCAACAGTCAATTTTTTTTGTGTTATGGCAGGAGAGTTGGTCATGAAACTGGAAGCTCTGAAAGCGTCGCTTTCATTTGGAAGGAAACATTATGGCCTGCAAATTCAGAAAGCACTGAAGTTATACGATCTCGACCTCAACACACTTTGCTTCATTCAATCGAAGAGATAAACGGTAGCCACGTACCGCAAACTCCAATGGATCACCTAAAGGCGCTTTGCCTAAGAGTTGTATCTCCTCACCATCAATAAGCCCCATCTCCATTAAGCGAATGGAAACAGCATCTTCACCATTGATTTGGGTGATCCGCGCAATCTGGCCTTTGATAATCTGGTTTAACGTCATCACAAATACGATCTCAACACAAAAGAAAGCAATATAGCGTGTATTTAAGTGCATTTACTGTGTTATTCCTCTTCACTATAGGCATATTGAGACTCAGTTTCAACTCAATGATACGCTGGTTTTGACCTACACTGATGAGTTTCATGACAAAGTAGAATCAGAATGAATGACACGAAAACCGTTGTTCTAACCGCTTTTAGCAAAAACACTTACTAAACATGGACAAAACACCATATTTAATAAATAAAACATTAATTAAAGGCAAAATATGCACTTACTATTATTGTTTCAGCCTCAATATTATTTAGAATAAATTAATTGTTTTACTAGTATTCACCGTAGTTTGCCTTGTTAGTACAAACATTTATTTGGACTAGTCATCCCACCACTTGAAAACCCAATGTTCGTGTAGCAGGCAAACGAAACTTTCCTCCGTTTTCACTAAAAATAGAACAGAAATCTAACGAGTCGTGTTTCACCAACACCATTTTCGTTGGTCGAAATGTTGTTTCATTTTACATCTTATGCCTTTCTTAAGATTATTTTTTATTTCCAGGAGTACAAAGTATGGGAAAAATGTTACTCAAAAAGAAGCGTGGTTTCACACTGATTGAGTTGCTGGTGGTGATTGCGATCATTGCAATCTTAATTGCCTTACTGTTACCAGCTGTTCAACAGGCGCGTGAAGCCGCACGCCGTTCAACTTGCAAAAATAATCTTAAGCAAATTGGCCTGGCCTTACACAATTACCACGACAACTTCAGATCATTTCCTCCAGGAGATGTGAGAAGAACTTATGGTGCCGGGGTCCAGACCTGGACAACCAGCATGCTGGGTTGGATTCCTCGAATTTTACCTTTCCTTGATCAGGCCCCACTCTACAATCAAATCAATTTTGAACTGGAAGCCGGAGTTAGTGCCGCTCCTAATAATGCTCTCAGAAGAGAAAAATTGCCCGTAGTTCGCTGCCCCAGTGATTCTTCTCGTCAACCATCAGCAGATTACGGCCCCACAAACTACATGGCATGTAGAGGAATTACCACTACTACAACTGGTAGCCCTGATACATCAATCTTTGCCAACAATAGCAATACCAAGATTCGTGATATTGGAGACGGAACTTCGAATTCCATGATGATCTCAGAAACCTTTGCCAGTGCTCCCTTCTGTGATGACCAGCCTTCGGGAGGTGTTTGTCCTGCCAGTTGTATCACAAAAACCCCCTATACAGGAGGCGCACAGCAAGGTTACTCATGGATGTATGCAGCTCTGTATGAGGCAGCCTATTACGGCACAGTTTATACTCCTAATCACTCTGAACCTGACTGTGGTGCAAGTTCCAGTTCGCAAGCAGCACACCTTTCTGCTCGCAGCAAGCATGTGGGTGGAGTCCATGTTCTACTGGCAGATGGGGCAGTCCGCTTCGCTTCCGAAAACATCGACCTATCCATTTGGAGAAATTTAGGCGATCCTGATGACGGGAACGTGCTTGGTGAATGGTAAGTAACACACTTAGTGCTCACTGATTAATAACTGATGATCGCCACTTGTTTTTCAAATCAGGTGGCGATCATTTCTAAATTTGTGATAAAGAGCCACTCACATCTTTTAATCGGTACGTAACACTCATAATTTTCCAAACTCTAATAATTACAGATTGAAACAAAAATGATTCGATACTTATCATCTCTCTTGATTGTTACCTGCTCGATTCCGTTCCTGTTTGGATGTGGTGCAGAAGAACCAATGGTGAAAGAAGGTGAGTTCAACGAAGCTGACCAGCTTGATCCAGCTGAGGAAGCGGCCGCGCAAAAGAAAGCGATGAAAGAAAATCGATAATTTTCTCAGGTTAACCAGGTTCGTTTTACAAAGAACCTGAGTATATCAATCATGGGGTCGCCAAAACTTAAATTCTAAGCTCTCTCGTGGCCTTAATTCACTATCATAGCTAATACTTAGCGATGGCCTCATCTCATTCTCTTCTATTTTTTAAAGCCAACCCACAATTAATTAAACAAGTTAAATTAAAAAAGGCTACCCTTCAAATAATCTTATCTGATGATCTTTCTTTACTACTCAACTCTTGAGTACGTTTTTAGGCTTGATTTATTTCTCCCTTCAGGTAAATTAAAAACACCTATTCTTACTGGTATTTTCATTTATCAATAAAAAATTAATCAATATAAGAAACTATGTATCCATTATCTAAGTATGGTTGTAGTTACTCATAAGTTAATTGAACTCACTTAAAAGACTGAAATCAGTCTAATCACTTCAAATTTTATTAAGCAAAATCCCCTTTATTTCGTCAGTGAAAATACTGACTGAAATAGAGGTTCGTTTTATGCCTTATTCGGTATCTGTTTTTGTTTCTTTATTTTATTTCCGGGAGTTCAAGTTATGGAAAGAATGTTGCTCAAAAGGAAACGCGGCTTCACGTTGATCGAACTGCTGGTAGTGATTGCTATCATCGCTATCTTAATTGCCTTACTGTTGCCAGCAGTTCAACAAGCACGCGAAGCAGCACGTCGCTCACAGTGTAAAAACAATCTGAAACAGATTGGTCTGGCCTTACACAATTATCACGATAATTTCAGAACGTTCCCACCAGGGGATGTGAGAAGAACCTATGGCTCAGGAGTTCAATCCTGGACAACAAGCCAACTCGGCTGGATCCCACGGATTCTTCCCTTCCTTGATCAGGCACCTCTCTACAATCAAATTAACTGGGAAATGGAAAGCGGAGTCAGTGCCGCTCCCAATAACAATATCCGCAGAGAAAAGTTACCTGTAGTTCGCTGCCCCAGTGATTCATCCCGTCAACCAAGTGGAACTTATGGTCCAACAAACTATATGGCATGTCGAGGTACAGGAGCATCTTCAACCGCGAACATCTCTGGTTCGATTTTCGCACAGAACAGTAATGTCCGAATTCGAGATATTGAAGACGGGACCTCAAACACCATGATGGTTTCAGAAACGTTTGCAAGTGCCCCTCTCTGTAGTGACCAGCCCTCAGGTGGCGTCTGTCCAGCCAGTTGTCAGACCAGCGGCTTTCCTGCATATACGGGAGGTGCCCAGCAAGGCTTCTCCTGGTTCTGGGCTCAGGTCTATGAGGCACATTATTATGGTACCGTCTATGGGCCGAATCATGAACAGCCTGACTGTGGTGGTGGCTCTAGTACGACTGCAGCAATTCTAGCAGCACGAAGTAAGCACACTGGAGGAGTCCACGTCTTAGTCGCCGATGGTGCAGTCCGCTTTGCATCTAACAGCATCGATTTACAGACATGGCGAGATCTGGGTGCCCCTGCTGATGGAAATGTCATTGGTGAATGGTAAGATTCGTATCTGACCTTTTTATATCGAGTACGTTCATCGCCACTTGATTTCAAGCATCAAGTGGCGATGTATCTAACACCGATACCAGGGATAAGCGTCGTCTCATTTTGGAATTTGAAGAAATAAATGAGTTTTTCTACACCCGCTTTTTAAATAAATGACAGTCTATTTCTCTAATCGGTATTCTAAAATCAAACGGAAGAACAGACATCATGAATCGATATTCTTTTTTACTGTTAACCTTTTTAACTCCCTTCCTGTTCGGCTGTGGTGGAGAAAAACCGATGGTCGAAGGCGAGTATGATGTCACAGTCGAAATTGATCCTGCTGCGGAAGCAGAAGGTGAAAAACAGATGAAAAAAGACCTTAGGTAACCTGAAATTTTGCTTATGCGAAACCCCGGCCTTATAGTCAAATCAGAGTGTACCAGTTGATTGCGAGTACCGGTCTACTTGATGCACCTTCCTGATATCCCGAGACTTCAGTAATCATAAGATATCGAAGAGCAGACCTGATCTGGGTCTACTAACTCAGCTTTTATTCCAGAACGGATAAAAGATTCAATTACCAGATCTCTTTCAGGTTCGCATCATAAGCTTGAATTCGGCGACCTGGTTCAAATTCTTCTGGTGATTCCGCCAGAACGCGAACCCAAACCTGATGCCCTTCATAAGTCGCTTCGATCGAAATATGTGGGCCGAGTTGGTCGTCATAATCAACAGGTAAAGCCTGCCAGTACAAAGCACGCACTTCTTCAAAATATTCCCCCAGCTTGAGAATATCAAAACAGAACTTGGAAGGTGCCAAAACACCGTCCCACTCACCGCCTACAATTTCTGTATTCGAAGCAAACAGAGTGACTTCCCATTCGTTACGGCTTGCATTATGAAAAAAGTGACAACCAATAGGCGCAAGCACATCGACATCATACATCAAAGAGGCGACTTGATTAGCCATCGAACTAAGCCAGTTTGGAGGGGCGGGCATCTGAAATTGTCGATCTAGAAAATTGGACAGTGAATTTTATATGTGCCTTATTACTGTTTGTCAAAAAAACAATGCCTCTGAACCATATTCAAGTAACGCTAAACTTTGAATACAATTCGCAGTTGATGTTCAATCGACACTAAGATCGCAGAACCTTGCTATTCGTCATCTCAAGGCCCGCGTATGACATTTAAGAAAAAAGAGATCTAATGCGGCAAAGATCGAACTCACGACATGAGCATGATATATTTGTACCCCACTTAAATATCTAATGTAATTCAATTTAACGCAAAATAAGTGCCAAACCCCCTTTGGAAAAGAGATTCGGGATTGAGACTGTTTGATACCAGCAAAATGACTCAAAAGCAGACATTGAGGGTAAATATTACCAATTTACAATGAGGATTATTCTTCTATTTCTAAGGATCTCTAAAATGTAAACATCAACTGTAAAGAAAATAAAACACCTTTGATCATCGAAATGTTCAAAGGTGTTAACAAAGCTGTTTGATGAATTTGCAGTTAAAAATAACTTCAGAGTTAGTTCGCAAGTAAACCGTTAATCATCATGATGGCAGCAGGACCGACCAGGACGACAAAAATTCCCGGAAAAATGAACAGCACCAGAGGAAAGATCATCTTCACCGCAGTCATCGCCGCCTGCTCTTCTGCCATCTGGCTACGTTTCACACGCATGCTGTCAGATTGGACTCTCAACGCCTGAGCAATTGATGAACCAAACTTGTCTGCCTGAATCAAGATAGCGGCCAGAGCACGCATGTCATCGACACCACTGCGGATACCCAAATCATGTAATACTTCACGTCGTGGGCGCCCCATCTGTAATTGCAGATTACACAAAGCAAATTCACTACACACATCCGGGGCCGTTTCTTCCAGTTCTTCCGAAACCCGCCTCATGGCAGCATCAAGCCCCAGCCCCGCTTCGACACACACAACAAGCAAGTCTAATGCATCAGGTAAAGACAAGAAAATACGTGAGATTCGAGAACTTGCTAAAAAACGTAAGACCAGTTCGGGTAGATAAAAACCAATACCACCGCCAATGACCAATGCCGTCCAACCATTTTGGGCAAATCCAAAACGATAAAAACCATAACTTGACCCCAGCAACAATCCTAGTAATCCTAGAGCGACTTTTAATGAAAGATAGATTGACGACGCATTCTCCGAATTGTATCCGGCATTTGCTAACCTCACTTTTAATTTGTTCTCTTCCAGTTCTGATTTGGGCGTCAATGCTTTGGAAAGTGTGGGCGCTGCCTTTTCCAATAGTGTACTGGCAGACTGAGCGGCGTCTGGGTTATTGCGTAAGTGCGGATTGCGTAACTCGTCCAGTCTCTCCGTAGTACGCGATTGATCTGAGTTCAGTTTGTTGATCAATGCGATACCACCGACAATCACCATCCCAAAGATCGCCCACGGTAATAGTTGAACAAAATCCATAATTCACTCTCCCACACTCAGCCAACGTTTTTGGCTCTCATTTTTAAATAGTAAAAAGTTGATCCAGTAATTCTGACGTGCGTTTAATCAGATCTTGATATTAATAATCTTCTTGATCCAGAGGGCTCCCAGAACCTGAAGAACAATTCCACCGGCTATCATTTTACGCCCTAATTCATCGGTAAAGAGCAACATGACGTAATCCGGGTTCAGATAGTAAACTGCAAAAAACAGAGCAATTGGTAGAGCCATCAAAACAACTCCACTGATTCGGCCTTCCCCGGTCAATGCTTGAACCTGTCCCATAATTTTGAAACGCTGCCGAATAATGTGACCAATTTTGTCCAGAATTTCAGCAAGGTCTCCCCCTGCCTGTCGTTGGATCACAACTGCGGTCACAAAAAACTTCAAGTCGAGGTTGGGCATTCGTTTGAGCATACTCTTCAACGCCTCATCGATGGGAATACCCAGATTCTGTTCTTCATACGCCATAGCAAATTCCGTTGCGATCGGGGGCGGCATTTCCTGTACGACGACACTCAATCCCGAGGCCAAACTATGTCCAGATCGCAGCGCGCGACCTACCAGTTCCAAGGCATCGGGAAGCTGCTGTGCAAATTTTTTGAATCGTCGATTCCGGCAAAACAATAACCACATAAAGGGGAGTCCCCCCGTCGCTAAAGCAGCTACAGGACAAAACGGTACAGGTGCATTCGTAAACCAGGCTAATGCAAACCCTAATCCGGCAGCCACCCCTGTCATTAAAAGAAAAGTGTCTGCTTTAAACGGAGCCTCTGCCTGCTCCAGTAACAGTTTCAGATTGCCGAACTTCTCAAAAAAATGTGCTACTCGATCTGAAACACTGGTGATGCCACCTTTGACAATTTCGTCTTTCAACAACGAAGCTGTTTCATCTACTGTCTTTTTTTTACCCGTAATCACCGCTAAACGATCTTCCGCTTTGCTAGACGAAAAATCCTTGAATACGAATATGACAGCTCCCACGAAAGCCATCATACCCAAAAATGCAGCGATTGAGATGATAAGTGTTTGATCCATCTCTGATTACCTTTATCGTTTGAAGATCTATTTTTTCTAATTTTTTATTCTTCTCTAACCAAACTGAAAACGTCAGCCCTGTAAAACACGATTTGCAAACAGATTTGAAGGCAGGCGAACGCCCGCAGCTTCCAGCCGATCCATGAAGGCTGGACGAACCCCAGTCGCTTCAAAGTGACCATAGGCTCTGCCTTCTTCATCAATGCCATCTTGAATGAACAGGAAAATATCCTGCATAATAACTGTGTCTTGTTCCATATTCAGTACCTCAGTCACATGAGTCACTTTACGAGGTCCCCCTTGCAAGCGGTTGACCTGAATAATCAAATCAACGGCTGCTGCGAATTGTTGTCGGAGGGCTTTGAGCGGTAATTCAACTCCCCCCATTGTGATCATCGTTTCCAAACGGGAAACACCATCACGAGGAGAGTTGGCGTGAATTGTGGTCAAAGAACCTTCGTGACCAGTATTCATCGCCTGGAGCATGTCCAATGATTCAGGGCCACGACATTCCCCAATGATGATTCGGTCGGGACGCATACGCAGGGCATTCTTTACAAGATCCGTCGCTGTGATTTGCCCTTTACCTTCAATGTTGGGTGGACGTGTTTCCAATCGCAATACATGCTCTTGTTGCAATTGAAGCTCGGCCGCATCTTCAATCGTAATGACACGGTGATCAGCCTGAATAAAGCTGGATAATGTATTTAAGAGTGTTGTTTTACCGGAACCGGTACCACCACTGATGATGGTATTAATCCGAGCCTTAATGATACCTTCCAGTAGCATTGCGATTTCCGGCGTGAAGGCACCAAATCTCAACAGATCTTCCAGCCCCAATGGATTCGATCCAAACTTACGAATCGTTAACGAAGGTCCATCCAGCGCCAGCGGAGGAATCACGGCATTAAGTCGAGATCCGTCGGGTAAGCGGGCATCTACCAGAGGAGAAGTTTCATCGACACGGCGTCCCACTTTGGAAACAATACGATCAAGAATTTGCAGCAGATGCTGATTGTCCCGGAAAACAACATTTGAACGTTGAATACGACCACATTTTTCGACAAAAACATGCTTGGGACCATTGATCATGATATCTGCAATATCTTGATCTTTAAGCAGCAATTCCAGTGGACCAAAGCCAAAAGTTTCGTCCAGAATTTCCTCGATCAAACGCTCACGTTCCGATCGGTTGAGAAGGGGATTTTCGGTATCACACAAATGTTCGATCACCAGACGAATTTCACGCCTGAGCGAATCACCTTCCAGATCTCCAACGCGGGTCAAATCGAGCTTTTCAACCAACTTACCATGAATAAGTCGTTTGAGATCATCAAAAGCCATATTGGAATCAACTTGAGAAAGGCCAGAACCAGCCATATTCACTCTACTCCTTCAACTGATATATTTTATTGATCATCACGCATGCTTACCGGCACTTTCACCATAAGCACCATATTTTCAGCCCGCCCATTTCCACGTAGTTTTTCAGTACAAATCTAGGTCACAAAACTGCCTGAAGTCGTCAGAACTATGAAAATGATGCAAAAAAACAGCATAGTTTGACTATTGAAAGCAAAAAAGTTGCGTGAATCATGAGGAACTTATTGATCTCTCACAATCTGCGGAAAGTAGTGGTTGAAACTGTCACGATTCGGGGAAATCACTGGATTAATGAAAAAGGGTGCTTTTCATCACTACAAGCTAGATTTTGAATACAGTCACAGGTGAGAATCGTTCTACTGCTTCTGTCGAAAGAGAACCTAACTGAATCTCCGCATCTAAACGCCAACCGTTATAATCGCAACAACCCTGAAAAGTTAGAACATTGCCTGAATTATCGATTATCGTGCCCACCTATTGTGAAGCCGAAAATTTGGCCAACCTGATCCCGCGTATTACTCAGGTCTTGAACGACTCTGCAATTTCTGCAGAAATCATCGTAGTTGATGATCAAAGTCCAGATGGCACAGCAGATCTCTGTCAAACGCTGTCACAATCATCGCCCCTTCATCTGATCACCCGTGAAAATGAACGGGGCCTCTCAACTGCAGTCATCGCTGGCATGGATGCAGCCTCAGCAGAGATTCTGATGGTAATGGACGCCGATCTATCACACCCACCAGAAACAATTCCGGAACTGTACTCTGCCTTGAAAAACCAACAGGCAGATTTTGTGATTGGCAGCCGCTATGTGAACGGTGGTTCGACAGACGAAACCTGGGGTTGGTTCAGAAAGTTTAATTCAAAAATTGCAACTTGGATGGCACGTCCCTTCACAACAGTGAAAGATCCGATGGCAGGCTTTTTCGCGTTACATCGTCAAGATTTTCTGAATGCACGCGAAATTCTTAATCCCGTGGGCTACAAAATCGGCTTGGAATTAATGGTGAAATGTCGTTGCCGCAACATCATTGAAATTCCTATTCACTTCACAGATCGTACTCAGGGAAGCAGCAAACTCTCGTTCAAAGAGCAAATCAATTACCTGAAACATCTCAAACGTCTGTTTGAATTTAAATACAGAAACTATGCTTACTTTGCACAATTTGCTGTCATTGGATGCTCGGGAGTCGTCGTAAATTTAGTGGCACTATCCCTGCTCTTGAATTGGTTTAATCGACCGGTGGCAATTGCAGTTGCGATCTGGATTTCGATGAGCACTAATTTCCTGCTAAACCGCAATATAACATTTTCGTATGCGCGATACGCTCCCATTCTCAAGCAGTATCTCGGTTATTGCAGTAGTTGTCTATTAGGTGCTTTCTTCAACTGGCTCACGACAATGGTATTGTGTAGTTCAATTACCTATTTCGAGAAAAGGACTTTGCTGGCGGCGTTAATTGGAATCGTGGTGGGTATGACATTCAATTTTATTCTCTGCCGATATTTTGTTTTTTCAAAGCACAAAACAGCCAGTAGAAGTCAAAAAACAGTTTGATGCCGAAACACTGGACATCCAAGTGAACAAACTGTTAGAATAAGTGTGTATTGAGTCGTCAAATTGTTTGCGACTCATCCCCATTCAAAATACCATCTCGTTGTGACTCTATCACCATAATTGAAGACAGGATACTCCCATGACTATCGCCGAATCAATCCTCCCCGAATTTGATATGGAAATGGCGGGAACTCGCAAAGTGATCGAACGAATTCCCGATGACAAACTTGATTGGAAAGCGCACTCCAAATCGAACAGTATCGGCTGGGTCGCTACTCATCTCGCGGAAATGGTAGGCTGGGTTGAAGGAACCCTGACTCAAGATACCTGGGATCTTAACCCGGAGGGTGGCGAACCTTACCAAGCTCCTGTACTTAATAGCCGTCAAGAAATCCTGGACCTCTTCGACGCGAATGTTACCGCTGCCAGAAAACGCATCGCGTCCACTTCCGATGAAGAATTTGCGAAGTCATGGTCACTTCTCTCCGGTGGTGAGCCCCTCATCACGATGCCAAAAATTGGTGTGATTCGCACTTGGGTACTCAATCATAGTATCCATCACCGTGGTCATCTCTGTGTGTATCTGCGACTCAATGATATTCCCGTTCCCGCACTCTACGGCCCCTCTGCTGACGAGCAGGAATGAATAGCAGGCACATGAAGACTTAAAGATTACCTGGTTGCCCTCCTTCAGGAGGTTGCTGCCGCTTTTGCTGCTCCGCTACTTTTCGCTGAAACTGCTCAAATGAGTGTGTCAGTGAATCGAGCAGGCGGGGAATATTCGGTGCTGCCATATGCACACGAGCAGAAACACACGAACGAGGAAAGAATGTTGTAATGAAATCAAAGGAAAACTCTGTGGCCGAATGACCGATTCGAACCGCATTCGCATACACGCCTGAGAGCATCTCATCAGGCAGCTTCAATTCATCATACAAGTCTTCTGCTGAAGGAGGCTTTTGTCCCGCTTCTGCAGGCTTAGCTACTGGCTCAGCAGCAGGTTGCTGAGGATTGCTCTCCGATTCTGCTTCAGGTTGTACAGCCTCACCTGAAGCTCCGGCATTGATATCTGAGCCCACACTCGCAACTGGTGGAGTCGGTGATTCGGAAGGTGCGACTTCCATCCCCGGTCCGACATTGATGGCATCTGCAGAACCAGTCACTTGTTGAGGAATAGGAGTGGGTATGACTGGAGTACCAAACCGTTTTTCATAATTATTCAAATTGTCTCTCAGGGCACGAATCATTTGCGGAACAACGCCAATGGGTAAAACGACACGTGCGGCAACCTGTTGAGGTGTCGAAATGCGTAACAGGAAATCCAGGATAAATTCGTGTCCCCCCTGTAAGACAACAGCCCCTGTGCTGAACACCCCGCGCGAAACCCCCTCAGGCACACGTGCACTTACCTGGGAATGCCTGATTTCTTGTGTGTGCCGTTCCTGATTCGATTCCTCAGAATGGTCGTCGTTGTTTTCCGCTGGTGTCAGATCATCACTCATATCTGCTTTTTCAATTCTTTAAAGATTTGGTTTTCTCTTAGAATCGCACTCAAACCCGAATGCGACTCGATCTCTACTTTTTTTATAATAAACGAAATCGAACAATTTCGAAACCAGCACCAGCCTGGCAGTTTCTATTTTGATTGCAAGGTACGTAACTCTTTGGGAAGTGGGAAGCGAACCGATTCTTCACGAACAACGGCATTTTCCACTTCTGCTTGATAATGGTCTTCTAAATGTTGCACTAATTCCTGAACGACTACCTCTGGTGCACTCGCTCCTGCGGTAATGAGAATCGCCTCGCATCCTTCGAGCCATTCTGGTAATAACTCATTCACACCATCAATCAGATAAGCCTGCTTTTTAGCAGACTTTCCGATTTCCATCAGTCGCTTACTATTGGAACTGTTCTGACTACCTAAGACCAATACAAGATCGACTTGCTGTGCAAGTTCCGAAACCGCTTCCTGGCGATTTGTTGTCGCATAACAGATGTCGGCTTTGGGTGGACTCTCGATATCAGGATATTTTTTCGTGAGACTTTCGATGACTCTGCCTGCTTCATCAACACTCAATGTCGTTTGCGTGAGATAAGCTAATTTGTCATCTTCAGAAAATTCCAAAGCTGCGACTTCTTCGGGGGTCTCGATCAAGGTAATACTTTCAGGAGCTTCACCCATTGTGCCTATGACTTCATCATGCCCTTCATGACCAATCAGAATAATGTTATAGCCCGCATTTGCATATTTAATTGCTTCCGTATGAACTTTGGTTACCAGAGGACAAGTCGCGTCAATCGTACGAATGTTTCTGTCTCGCGCCTGCTGACGAATCACAGGGGAAACACCGTGCGCGCTGAACACGAGAATCGAATTTTCGGGAACATCACTCACGGAATCAACAAAAACCACACCTTGCTCGGTAAACCGATTCACGACATGTTTGTTATGTACGATTTCATGATAGACATAAATGTTACTACCAAAAATCCGAATGACTTCTTCGAGACATTCAATTGCCATATTGACACCCGCACAAAAACCACGGGGATTTGCCAGAATTACTTTCATTTTACTACATCCAGTTTTGCAGATGGATTGCATTACCTATCTGCTTAAGAAGGCTTGTACGCCAATTCAGCTGGCAGACAGACGCCTCACCGAGCTTAAGAACATTGATGAGGTACTTATTGGGTACCTCATCAGTCATTCTATGCGGAACTCAGAATTAAACCAAATCAGGAAAGTTTAATTTTCGCACTTTCAGGAGAGGTATGCCTGTATTTTGCTGTTTTCAGGGAGAAAACACATGTTTTCTCAAGAATGAAAGTCTTTTTTCAACATCAGAAAGACTGAAACCAGCCTTTGCTCTTGCCTGATGTCACTACTCTACTGTAACACTCTTTGCCAGGTTCCGTGGTCGGTCTACATTACAGCCTCGTAACACGGCGATATGATATGATAAGAGTTGCAACGGAATCGCAGTAACGAGAGGCTGCAAGAAATCTTCAACATCTGGGACATAAATGACATCGTCAGCGATATCAGCAATTTTTTTGTCCCCTTCACAGGCAATGGCAATCACAGGCCCTTTACGCGCTTTCACCTCTTCCAGATTACTCATGACTTTGGGATATATCTGTCCGCGTGGAACAACAAAAACACTGGGGGTCTCTTCGTCAACCAGCGCAATCGGGCCATGTTTCATTTCGGCTGCCGGGTAACCTTCAGCGTGTATATAGCTGATCTCTTTGAGTTTCAGTGCCCCCTCCAATGCCCCGGGAAAATTATAAAGCCGACCCAGATAGAGAAAATTATTGAAATTACAGTACTTGTTGGAAATGTCTTTGATGAGATCATTACACTCAAGACATTTCTGAATTTGATCGGGAATTTTTTGGATCGCATCAATAATTCTGCAACCTGCAGGGTAAGAGAGATGCCTCATTCTCCCCAGAAATAGTGCCAATTGAATCATGACCATCACCTGAGATGTAAAGGCTTTGGTCGAAGCCACCCCCACTTCAGGACCGGCATGCAAATAAATTCCACCATCTGCTTCACGAGCGATTGAAGAGCCAACCACATTACAAATCGCCAATGTAGGATGACCTTTTCGTTTGCATTCTCTCATCGCAGCCAGAGTATCTGCCGTCTCACCACTTTGGGTAATAGCGAAAATCATGGTATCGTTTGAAATTGGAGGATTCCGATACCGTAACTCACTAGCATATTCGACCTCTGTTGGTATCCTGGCAAATTCTTCCAGGAGATACTCACCTACTAATCCAGAATGCCAACTCGTTCCACAAGCCGTTAAGACGACTCGATCAATGTTTCTCAGCTGCTGCGCAGACAGGTTTAATCCACCAAATTTCGCGGTTGCCTCATCTTCATCAATACGACCTCGCATCGCATTCTCAAGTGTCTGAGGCTGCTCAAAGATTTCTTTCAGCATGTAATGCTCATAGTCACCCAGATCGGAATCAACACTTACCTGATCTAAAGTCTGAATCGATAATTTCTGCTGACCCTCATCGCGGTGAATGACTTCAACTTCATCTTCAGTGATAACTGCGATCTCATGATCAGAGAGATAGATGACTTCATCAGTATATCCAATCAGAGGACTTGCATCGCTGGCAATAAAATGTTCCCCTTTGCCTACACCGATCACTAACGGGCTTCCCAATCGAGCCGCTATCAACAGATTGGGAAGATCCTGGAACATGATCACCAGGCCATAGGTTCCCTTTAATTTCGATAGCGTAATTTCGACAACTTTAAGATAGGTCGAAAGCTCTGACGGATCAGCGCCCAGCTTAAGCTGCTCTTCCAGATGATGAGACAGTAAATGCGCAACGGTTTCTGTATCAGTCGTTGTACGGAAAACATATCCCAGTGCCTGTAGCTGGGTGCGGAGTGAAGAATAATTTTCAATGACTCCGTTATGCACAATGACGACTTCTCCATTACCCCCAACATGCGGGTGTGAATTTTGGTCATTGGTCTCACCATGTGTTGCCCAGCGTGTATGGCCAATTCCCAATGTTCCTGCAACAGGACTCGCTTTAAAGAGCGCCGCCATTTCTGAGACCCGGCCTTTTTTCTTACGAATCTGGATAGAAGGACTCTCGTGAATGGCAACACCAGAACTGTCATATCCCCGATATTCCAGTTTTTGCAGACCTTGGATTAATACAGACCCCGCCTCTCGATGTCCGATATATCCGACAATTCCACACATATTTTCGCGCTCCATCGCTGAATGAGGGAAGTTATTTCGGCTTTATGTTTTTAGTCACAGTTTCAATCAAAATCCAGTAAACACTGCACCGTATCTCTGATTCCATCCGTTCGGCTGGAAAACATGGCAGCAGGAAAAATGACTTTGGCTCAAAAAACGATCGCCAGTAAGCACTTACAAGAGGCGAAAGATAACACAAGTATGAAAAATGAGTCAACCACTCTTAGACCAGGGAACTGTAAAGAAAGTGATCATAACCGCACCAGATATAATCATATAAGCGTTTATTTTCAATAGACTTATATAAATCAATGATTGCTAACTCCAGATTAGCTGGCGACAGGTCCTAAGCTACAATCTGTTAAATCCGAACCCTTTCTGCCGCCAGGCGCGCGACAGCAAACGCACAGGCCGCTTTCGAAATCGATCGATCAAAGATTTCTGCAACATTTGTAACATTTGTAATGACAGTCTCGCTTAAAACCGGGTGAGCTCTAATAATTTTTTCGGCCAGAAAAACGGCACTTCCACTCATCAATACCGCCATTGGTGGTACTGACATTTGATCCACGACTTGATTTAAAGCCTGGTTAATCTGCTTCTGCTGTTGCTCAGCCAGATAATGAGCAACTTCCACGGCCTCTGCTCTTGTCATTTCTGAAACATCGCAACAAACAGACCGGGAGATTCGAACATAAGCGTTATCTTGAGTCGCCGGATTTCCATCAGCCGTATCGTGATCATGCAGATTCTCGGTATTCTCCTCGAGCAGTAAATAGAGATCCAATGCCGTGGCAAAACATTCTGCCGCTAATGGACACCATTGACCTCGAAACGGGACCTGCTGATCAATCATCGCAAGTGGCGTCCGACGTCCACCAGTATAAACCAACTCGCCAGAAAGCAATCGCTCAACGTCCGTCAGTCCTTCCGCAATGGGAATACCATTTTCTAATGGAATAATGTCTGTGGTCGTTGATCCAATATCTAACAGAATCCCATTTTGATCAGGAATCATCCGGCCTAGCCAAGTCGCCAGTGCATGCCAATTCGCGGCAGCAACCAATAGTGGAAATTCTCTGGCGATATCAGTTGGCAGGAACTCTGCCCCTGTCTGCCAGACAACTAAGGGAACAGGAGCCACCGCTTCTTCGGTTGCAGATAAAATTTGATCTACACCTGTCGCTTTTGTTGGGAAGCAGTCCGCTAATTCACCTGTCATCGTTATCGCCACCAGATCGGGACGTTGAAAACCTGAGAGTAACTCCTGTAATGTTGCTTTTAACAACTGAGGAGTTTTCCAAAGCGCAAATGGAATCGTCCTGGCGGCACCATCGCTGTCCGCTGATTTGATGTTTGCACCACCAATATCCAAACCAATCACATACATCAATTGAACTACTCTCTAAGACTGCATCTGGTTTAATAAAACAGTTCCATCAGGTCGAAATTGAACTCTCCGTGTTTCGTCCCACTTGAGTAACGGGAAGACCGTTTCAGATTCAACAATCCGTTGAGCCAGGTTGTCCTGCGTAAGTCGACGATAACCAGTATAGCTTGTTGTCAATCTTGGATTGATTTCTACAATCAATGGTTGCATGGGATTCTCGTCTGGCAGTAGCAGATCGAACCCCATATATCCCGCAAGGCCCGGTAACTCATTACACACACGCTGAAGCAGACTCTGAACGGATTGTGTCACATCAATATTAAACTCACTCGGGATCGCTCCTCCCTGATATTGAAAACCGGATTCCCAGCAAATCCGCTGTTCTCCGATTGGAAAAATCTCTCTGAAATGGGAATTGACCAGAACCACTGATGAAAGCATTTTGCCAGAAACAAAGGGTTGCACAATATAATCTGTATGTTTTTCTCTTATTTGCGAGAATTGCTCCTGCCAGTCTTCAAGCTGTGAGAAATAATGCAAGCCCAAGCCTCCCGCGCCAAAACGATGTTTAATGACACAGGGAAAGTTACAAGGGGCAGCCAGATGTTGACTTTCAAGTAATAAAGTTGAAATGGTAGGAATCGAGCGATCATGCAAAAATTCATAAAATCGCCACTTATCCGCGGTCAGATTAATCGATTTCAAATCAGAACCAACAACTTCTGCCCCTGATTGGATTGCTCGCTCGGTTCTTGAAGAAAGAATTTCATCAAATTCCGGAGCGATAATCCATACAATATCAGACTGTCGACAAGCTTGTTCGAAGCAAGCTTGCTCCTCCCTTGGATCACCCACTTGATAGACTTGCAAACGACCATTCTGTTCCCAGTGACTGAAAGTGGGAGAAGTTGTTATCAGATCTTCCTGCATGCATGTGATAACGTTGTAATTGGGAATGGAGATCAAATCAGCGATCACCGCCTCTAACATCGCGGTTCCTTCTACCAGTAAAGAAGCATCCCGACTTGATATCTCACAGGCCCCACTACAGAGAAATTCAGACACAAATACGTTCAAAGTCGTACCTTATTCGTTTTCAGTATTACAAAAAAGCGACCTATGAGGAGTGGGAAATCGTGGTTGGGATCTGGATGATAGTCGCAAACCAAACCATCGTCTTAATTGTTTTAGTCTAAAGACTATGAGCTTGTTTGTTAATTGAAAGGAGTCTGCATCTCACTGATTTCCGCACGTTTTATCATGTTTCTCTCATTGCATAAAACTGTATCGATAATTCCTGAGAATCAGGCCCATCATTCGTTTGAATCGTTGCATTAGTCACGAGAAATGTAATGCAGATGAAAGTAGATTTCATATCCATTTTAACGCTCTTACTATTTAAAAAATCACCTCATTCTTTCTCTGTTGAACTCAAGTTTGCATGGTAAACTTTAAAGAGATACGTTTACTTTTAATTATTGAGGATTGAGGTCTATACATGCCGGGTAGTCAGATTCGGCCATTTTCGAAATTTGCTGCTGGAATGCTGCTACTGTCAATGCTCACAGTGGCTGTATCAGCCTGCTCTTCCCTTGCGCCGGGACAACGTTCCTCCTGGAAACTGTCTAATCCGCCACCATTAGATCCGCAAAATGAATCATTGGAGAATCCTTCACAAAACCCCACTCCACAATCTCGGGAAACACAGAGGGTTAATCCGGAGACCATTCGTCAAAAACAACCACAGAACTCACAGCCTCAAAAAGATTTGTTTGCTGTTCCCGAATCTGTGAATCGGAATCTGCCACCTCAGCCCCGTGATCTACCCGAACGGATCTCTCCTCGGCCAGAGTTAAAACGTCCGGATTATCTAAAAAAATCCCCGCAGTCAAAGTCTGGTCCAAAATTGCAATCTGGTCCTAAGATGACAGCCCCTGCAACAACAGGCCCACTGGAATTGTCTGTGGATGTCATCCCCAAACGACAGTTGGGAAGTGGTGCAACATTCTATGTCATTGCCAAAAATGTTGGAGACCGTGCCGTCAGAAACGTACTTGTGGAGTGTGAATTTGATACCGAGTTCCTCTTTCCGGGGAGACGTGAAAAGAAAATCGGACAACGTCTGGGTACCTTGCAGCCAGGTGAGTCAAAGGAAATTTCATTAACACTCTACAGTGATATTCTAGGAAATCATTGCTGCCGGTTTCGTGCCATTGCCGATGGAGAGGAACTGGTCTGGAAATCTGTCTGTGTAGAATACGAAAAGAAACAACTGGACCTGTCAGTCATCGGCCCTTCCCTGAGAACCGTTGGAAGTCGCGCAGAATATATTGTGAAATTGTCAAATGTGTCAGATGTCGATTTAAATAATATCCAGGCAGTCATTTCTTATGACTCAGTCTTTGTTCCACGCGAAGCTTCTATTGGTTCAGAACGTGAGACAGGGCAATTGAAATGGTCTTTAGACAAGATCCGTAAGGGCGAAGGAGTTCAGTTACAAGTCGAATTTGATTGCGAGGTTGCGGCCGAACATGCCTGCTTACAGGTCGTGGTCTCCAGTCCTGAGCTTCCAAATGAACAGGCTTCAGCTTGTTTAAAAGTGACACCCCTACAAGGTGTCCTGGATGTGCAGGTCCGAGATACAAAAGACCCGATTACACGTGGCGAAGAGACCACCTATGAAGTCAGTATCGAAAACCGAGGCTTACAACCTGCCAGAGACATTTCTCTGCAGGCAAAAATTCCGCGTATGTTTCGCGTCGTTTCCGTCGAAGCCCATCAGGGAAATCAAAAACTGAATTTACGTCCTGAAGTAAATCAAAACATTTTAAAAGTTTCCCCGGTGAGAGAGCTTCCAGCGGATGCTTTCCTGCGTTACACCATTCTTGTGAAAGCAATTAGCTCGGGAGATGGTGAGTTCGAAGTCACCATCAGTGGTGCGGATGCTAAAAAGCTGGTTACGCGCGTTAGCGAACCGACCACGGTCAATCGTTGATATCGCTAATTTAAAAACGATCCTACTTTTTGTGTTTCGTATGTTCGGGAAAATCGCGTTCATAGCGTTTCACAAGGGCATCCATATCCGCAGGAACAATATACACTTTCCCCCGAATTGTTTTGGTCTCACCTGGTTTTAAACCTCCCAGACGAAAGTCTGCATGCAAACACCGAATAACACCTTGAAACAGCTCCTGATACGGTTCGAAGGCCGTCGCAAAAATCCACTGATTATCAGCACTATAGCAGCCAATTAAGCCATTACTGGGAACGTTCTTGCTTAAAGGACGGGGATTGACATCGGTACGAGGTACATTGATCGGACACCAAACCTGTCCCGGAATGTATCGCGCCTTGGTGGCCCAATCTTTTGTAGGCATCGATGCCGGCATTCCATCGAGAAAAATAAATGACTTTTTAATGTAGGCATATTTATCATCCGTAGCTGACTTTCCCAGACCTGTGAAATCCCCCACACGAATGCATGGTTGTGCCCAATGTACTTCGGAACGCTGCTTTGTAGGATTGTGGGCAACTAACTGGAAATCAACTTCATCATCTTTCGCGGTAATCGTGTGATGCACGGTCATTCCGTCCGCTACAATGCACTTCAACTTGAGCACCGTCCGATCTTCATTCATCGAAAGTGTCTGAGTCTCATGTTTCACAACAGTGTGTTTCACCCAGTCGGCATCAGTGGAATTCGCACGACAGT
Organism: Gimesia aquarii; assembly: GCF_007748195.1. Taxonomy (NCBI): domain Bacteria; kingdom Pseudomonadati; phylum Planctomycetota; class Planctomycetia; order Planctomycetales; family Planctomycetaceae; genus Gimesia; species Gimesia aquarii. Next base: position 1,877,428 of record NZ_CP037920.1, on the reverse strand, counting down.
AAGCTTCCAGATAATAGATGGGGATTCTTCCACCCGGAATACGATCTCCATGAATATAGAGCATATTCTTTTCACGAGAGAGCGTAAGTTTTGACTCTGCCGGTTTCTGTTCTGCCGACTTCTTACCTGCCCATAATCGAGCATCATTTTGAATCAAACAGGTTGAAATCATGATAACTAAATATAGAAGTGAATCAGCGAGCGACCTCATCACATCCTCCTGGATAAAAAATACACAGCATATAATTAGTTTATGGAACTGTTTTATATTCAAAAAAAACAACCGGCATGTATCATTCACGCCGGTTGTTCAATATACCTGAACTCGCTTCATTTCAAAAGCAGATTAAACAAATGGAGTCACTCCAGGTGTGGCGACTTCAGGTGTCGGTAAAGACATTGCCATATCGTATTTCTCAGGAGAGAGATCTTCCTTTGAATTCATGGCTTGTTCCCAAGTGAGTGTTTTGCCGGTATAAGCGGACATCCGAGCAATAATTCCCATCATCGAGCTGTTGGCCATGTATTCACCGTTATTGATGACGTCGCCATTTCGGAGTGCCTTATACATTTCGTTGTGTTCCAATTGATGCATATTGGTACGTCGGCGGGCTCCCTTCCAGGGATTTTTCCCTTCGATTCGATACTTCATCAGAGTCGCTGTACCTTCCGTACCAGAAACAGTATCCACGAACATGGAACTGCAACCTTGCTGGTGTCGCGTAGACGCAACGTATTTGGCTCCGTTGGCATACTCATAAACCGTACTGAAGTGATCATAAATATGACCGTAGTCTTCACCAGTACGCGTTTGTCGCCCCCCCACGCTATAACAACGCACGGGATACTCGCCCATCACCCAGGACTGTTTATCCAATTCATGCACAAACTGTTCTGTGTTAAAATCACCAGAGAGCCAAGTGTAGTAATACCAGTTACGCATTTGGTATTCCATATCAGACCACTCAGGTTTTCGCTTCACCATTTTGGCAACCCCACCAAGATAGCGAGTACTATGTAGTGAAATAATATCGCCAATCCCACCATTATGAATCTTATCAACCATTTGTTGCATACCGGTTTCATAACGCCAGCAAAGCCCGGAAACAATCGTTAAATTTTTCTGTTTGGCTTCTGCTGTCGATTTTAAAACCGAACGAATTCCGGGAGCGTCCACAGCTACAGGTTTTTCGCAAAAAACATGTTTATTGGCATCAATACAGGCTTTTAAATGCTGAGGGCGGAAATGAGGCGGCGTTGCCAGGAGTACCAGATCAACACCGGAATCAATTAACTTCTGAAATGCATCAAATCCGACAAATTTGTGTTCCGCATCTACTTTCACACGGTCCTGAACTTCGGTCTTCTTGAGATTCTGATAACTTTTCTCAAGATGGTCACCAAAAGAATCAGCCATCGCAACCAATTCCACATTCGGATCAGCCCTCAATGTTTGGGCGGCGGCACCGGTCCCTCGACCACCACAACCAACCAGTCCCACTTTGATCATTTCTGAACTGGCAGCAAAAGCCCCCGATGTGAGTGCAGGATTCACCACAAGTCCTGTCGTTGCGAGTGTCCCCAATGATTGTTTCAAAAATTTACGACGTGCTTGTAATGGTTGTTGATCGGAGGCATGTTCGTTCACAGGAAAGACCTTTCATTCAGGATGATATTGAATTCTGTCTTCGATAATGCGAACCATTTCCATCGAGTTCGCCAGTGGTAGGATGTTTGCGGGAGACAATTAAAGGGAAGTCACTTCTTAATTGTCTTAACTTATTATCAACTCTGGATCAGGCAAGATCAAGAGCACGATCCATGCGTTCTGAAATATCCTGTAATCTTTGACGATCGCCTCCTTTTACTTCAGCGGTCGCCCAACCTTGAGTGTATCCAATATCTAGTAAGGCCTTACGTACCGATGGCCAATCACAGTCTCCTTCGTTGAGCTCCACTTGAAAACCCTTCCAGAGCCCTTCGTCGATTTGTTTTTTACGGCTATATTCTTTGATGTCCAGTTTTACAATCCGTGGACCAAGCACACGAATCCATTGATCTGGCCAGCCAAAGCGAACCACATTTCCCACATCAAAATAAACTCCAGCAGCAGGACTCTCCAACTCGTCGATGAAACGCGCCATCTCTAATGGGCTAAGCAGAAAATTATTCCAGACATTTTCGACTAATAATTCGATGCCCTGCTTTTCTGCATACGGCAGGTGCTTTCGTAGCTTGGTTTGCTGTTGCTGGTAAACAACATCATAAGGGTTTTTCTGATCAACGCGTCCTGCCACAACCAGCACGCTTGTCCCACCATAGTACTTCGCTTGATCAATCGAATCTTTCAACTCATCACGACTACTGTTTAGAAATCCATGTACTTGGACTCCAGTGGCATCAATAGCTTTTCTGACCTCTTTCGGATCCACTTTCGTGCGATAATGAATCTCCGTCCCATCGAATCCCAGATCTTTTAACATTTTGAACTTATCGAGAACCGAAATTTTCTCCAGAATCATCTGATATTTGACCGCTTTTTTAATCTTACTTTTGGAAGACTCTGTCTGTCCCTCTGCTGACTTTGCAGTAAGAGGGGAAACCAGACTTCCTGCCAGTGCAGACGCGGTAACCTGCTTGAAAAAATTTCTCCGCGAAGTTTGGTCTTGTAAATCAATAAACTTGTACGATTGATCTGACATCTTGTATTCCTGTCGTCTGGCTTGGTAGTTAACGGTGTTGATTATATTAGCGAGAAGAAACTGCTCCCAATCTGACCACAATTTAAACAATTACTTTTTACTTTCGAGTGACGGTGACCGAAACACTGCCTTCGTTATCTCCCAGTTCATCCCATGCATCATTGAGTCGAAAGTAAATCGTTCCGGAAACGGGAGCCATCCAGGTTGCACTTGCTCCCAGAGGATACTCCTCTAAAATTGAAAGTCGATCAGAAATTCCTGAAACAGAGTCCGGCCGAATCAACATGATTAATCGTCCGAGTGGCTGTCCTTTAAAATAACGAAAACTGATTCCGTCTGCAGTACTCATCCAGGGTTTTGGTTTCTCTGCCAGGCTAAACATTCCTTTGGCGATCAGTTCATATGTATCGCCTTTTTTGACACGAATCCCACTCGATTGCCAGCCACGATCGCTGGCAATTTTCGCAACCGCAAATGAATTTGCCTGATCTAACTGCTGTCCTGGACGAAATGAAATGGCTGCTCGCTCAAAGTCATAACCTGGTTGCAGGTTTTTAGCAAATAACAACCAGGCGTCATTGATCTTCGTAAAATCATCCTTGATCAATTGCTGAATCTTTTGTGAAAATGCTCTCCCCTGCATGTGTCGAGACAATTCTCGAAATTGTTTTGCATAGCGAGGATGTTTATCAAAAAACTGTGTGAGTGCCCAGGACCAGGCATAGGATTCATTATTTCCAACATAGTCAGCTGGCCCAAATTGCATCACTTCCAGCATATTTTTGGGAGGTGACGTTAGCACAGCCTGTTCAATGAGCGATATCCTGCCTAATCCGGCGAAATCCTCTTTATTATGAGGCATCACATTGAGTGTAATCTTGCCGTTCTGATCGATGGAGTGTGTTGCCATGGATTCAGCGATTCCTTCCAGATACCAGACGGGCGCACCAATGTTTTCCATAATCATACTGAAGCAGTGAGTATATTCATGGAGCATTAGATGCCGTAAATAATAATTCTCGGTCTGATAGTCCATCCAGAATTGAGCTCCTTGATGGCGGCCATTGACAATTCGAGGCAACGAATCAAGAATCACGCCTGCTTCTTTGAACAACTCGCGATTCTGCATAATGTAACCAGTCACCTGAAATTCGGTCCCCTCACGATCCTGAGGTAACGAACCAAAATAATCTTCCAGTGCCAGATATGCCTGATCGATCACAGGGGGCAACTTTGCAGCAACTTCAGGATCGATATCTGTATAAAGCTTCAATCGAGGAGATTCATAAAGATGAATGCCCAGTAAAGCCAATCTCTGATTATTGTGAACCGGTCTCTGATCGCTGGGCCGATAGACCATTTTTGCTATTTTCTCTGTATCCCCTTCTGAGGGGCTGGCCTTGCGATGGAGATTTTTGTTGTCAACAGTTTCCTCTGTTGTGGTTTTTGATTCAGTCGTACTTTTTCGAGAAGTCTTGGTTTTAGAACGTAGCTCAGGTGATTGTTCCTGCGTGACTACAATTTCAGATTCCGTAAGTTTCTGTGGAGCAGGTGATTCCGAACCGCAACCACTGATCAGTAAACTGACCACTGCGATTCCAGCAAACATTTGAAAGTAAGAACGATCTATCATTGAAGACATATTCTAAAAATGAAACAGCGCACGCCGAAACTTTTTTTTTAAATCGTGATAGTTTTCAATCAGGCTAAAACGAACAATCTTATTGTGACGGATTGACACACAAGAGTCGAGCAACCTTTTCGATAATCGATTGAGTTGATCATTGCTGGCATTTCATGCAAAATATGTTGATCGATGCTCATTAGACTGCAAGATAATGCAACCTGTCCTGGCAGCTGAAGGCGCCTCTGATAGTCTTACGTCAAATAGTATCTAAATTTATGACTGTTTCTGCGTTTTTTCCTTTAAGGAACCCCCTCAATGAGTTCTTTTCTCTACAGCCTGAATGCCAGTACAATCCGTACGACTCCACTGCTTGACAAAATTCGTATCACAGCAGAAGCCGGTTACGGCGGCATTGAGCTCTGGTTTGATGAAGTTGAAGCATTTATTTCAGAGGGTGGCGATCTTGAAAGTATCTCACAAGCAATTCAGGACACGGGGCTAGCCATTCCCACAATGATTATGTTGCGTGACTGGTGGTCTGCTACACCTGAAGAATACGCCCAAGTTTTTGATCGTTGCCTGGAACGCATCAAGCTTGCAGCCAGGCTGGGAGCAGAATATGTTATTGCCTGTCCACACCGTGAGAAACCTGACTATGACCTGGGGGCGCAGCGTTATCGAGAACTGTTGGAAGTAGGAATCACAGCTGGCGCGAAACCCGCGGTGGAATTTTTAGGATTCGTAGAAGATGTCACTACCATTGAAGATGCCTTACAAATTGTCGAAAAATCGGAACACCCACAGGCAACATTGGTACTCGATCCGTTTCACGTCTTTCGTGGTGGAGGCTCAATAGAGACGCTTGCCAAACTCAAGCCTGAGCAGATTGCCATTTCGCACTTTAACGATGCCGTTGATACGATTCCCCGAGAGACGCAGATGGACCCAGACCGGGTTCTACCAGGAGACGGACATCTTGACTTGTCGCATTACTGCCGGCTTTTAAAACAGATCGGTTATCAAAGCTGGCTTTCTCTTGAATTATTTCGAGAAGATCTCTGGCAGCAAGATCCACTGGAAGTTGCCAAACTGGGACTAGAACGTATGCAGTCCTTAGCTGAAAATGCATGATGGAATTATAAGTTAATCGCGTTGATGAGCGGCTACGAAATTAGCTAGTGTCTCCAGATTTTTTACAAAGACTCGCGTTTCAATGACTGGAGTATTCTTCAGCTTAGCAGAACGGATTTCTCCCTGAGTCACCCAGGCACCGCCCGTATCTAGTGCCTCGATCGCTGATTTTGCTTTTGCCGTGAGAGCAGGTGTTAAACGAACACGACGAGTTGGAAATCGCATGGAAGCAAGCTGTTTAGGAGACGCTTTCAAAAGTTTGCGATAACGGCTTTCCAGTTGATTCACTTTCGAAGTAATCATAAAACCATAGTGAGTGGGTAAATCATCAGCTTTGTAGGTGAGTTGATATTGTTTTGTAAAATATAAAGGACGATTCGTTTTCAATTCATAAAAACGGGCCAATTTTCCATTGGGCAATTCTGATTTCCGCAAATAAGCAAGTGCGGCAGGAATCGGCTTCAGATACTTTTTCTCACTTGAATAAATATAAATTTGCATTAACGTCTTAATGACTCCCTGCGACTCACCTCCTGTAATCGAAGGAGGTTCAAACCTTCGTGCCCAGGCAGGTTGCATCTTAGAATTATACTGTTGCGCCCAGGCAGGCTGTGGTTCCGGCATTTGAGCAAGCAATATAAAATCTCCTGCTTTCAAAGCCGCCTTACGATAACGGGAATCTTTATAAACATGGTTCGCCAGAAACATGAGATCCACCAAATCTCCGATCACGTTGTCATTGAATGTATAATAATCTGTGTACTTCTTTTTAGGAAAATCTCGAGACCAACTCGCTGGATAGCTGGCTTTGAGAACAGGATAATCCTTGGGGTTCGGAAAGCTCGAATATTGTTGCGGCCAGGCACCATTGGGAAACTGAGCTTTCAGAAATGAATTCAAAGCATACATGGCTGCTTCATGAACGGATTGATTCTGAAACTTAAGTTCCTGGTCCAACAGAATCAAAAAGCGAAGTGCGGACTGCGATTTATTGTCGTCGAATGTTGTCCGATTTCTGGCTTTCGGGCCTCCACCATCAATGCGATATTGGACATTCTCACGTTTATTGAAATCAATATAGTGCCCCCAGCCTCCCGACTTCAGCTGACCTTTAACCAAGGCATTTGCAGCCTCCCTGGCCGCATCCAGTAAATACGGTTCACCTGTTTTCTGATAAGCGGTCAAAAACGCTTCACCCACTGTCGGTGTGCCCGGCGGTTGAAGCCAGATCATAGAATCAGAAGCGCGGCCTTCTCCTTCCCGAAGTGACAAGTCTGCACTGTACGTCCAGAGATAACCTCCCTCAGTAGATACCTCATCTGTAAAAAAACGTGTCGCTCTTTTCATCGCCTGTTTCGCATCAGTGGGAGAGACCTCAGCAAACAGATACTGTCCAGAACTTACCCCAAAACAAAGAGAACAGAGAAAAAACGCGAAACGTGTTCTCGGACAAATGGAAGAAACAAGCATTGCCAGAAATTCCTTATGAGCAGGGGAAGGAGGAGGAAAGCAATTCCACTCCATCCTACAAAAAGCATGTTTCGAGGGAAAGCAATTATTTCTTAATCTCGTTCAGAATGTGAAAGGCCAGTTTTCTATTGCACACTCGCTTGCGTCCCAGGCAATTCTATGTAATGCTCATACCCACTTGAGATATTCATCTAAGATTTTTCTGGAGCAGCGCTTATGTTGGAGAACTATCCATTTCTGATCTTATTCATTGGTATTGCCACCGTCATCGGCATGATCATCTTTCTAAAGATCAATGCATTTCTGGCGTTGATTACTGCAGCCATAGTAGTCAGCCTACTGGGGCCCGAGTCAGTAATGAATCCGGAGACTGGCGAAACAGTTAACCGTATTAAGCGCGTTGCGATTGCTTTTGGTAACTCGGTCTCCGGAATTGGTATCGTGATCGCGCTTGCTGCCATCATTGGAAAATGCATGATGGATAGCGGGGCTGCCGACCGAATTGTCAGAGCGTTTTTAAAAACACTCGGTGAAAAGAACGCATCATTTGCCCTCATGGGTAGTGGATTTGTTTTAGCTGTACCCGTTTTTTTTGATACGGTCTTTTATCTCCTGATTCCGCTGGCACGCTCACTCTATCGTAGCACCAAAAAGAATTATTTGATGTATATCATGGCTATTGCTGCGGGAGGAGCAATTACACATACGCTGGTGCCTCCCACACCCGGGCCCTTATTTATGGCCGACAATCTGGGAGTAGACTTAGGAAAGATGATTTTTGTGGGCGCACTCGTCGCACTGCCGGCTGCTTTTGCAGGGATCTTTTACGCCATGTTTGCTAACCGGGTCATGAATATTCCCATGCGGGAAGTCGCAGAGCATAAAGATCCCGATCCACTGGAAGAACATGAATTGCCTTCTCTTACAATTTCTCTCATACCCATCGTGTTACCCGTGTTGATGATCACTACCAACACGCTTGTGAATTCCATGCTGGCGAGTGGAGTCGGCCCACAAAGTTTATTACAAAAAATCAGTCCTTTCACATCGATTATTGGAGATGCCAATTTTGCGTTGTTAATAGCCACCGCAATTGCTCTGGGAATTCTTTATCATCAGCGAAAAATGACACTCCTTAAATTAGGAGCCTCCGTTGAAAATGCCCTCATGAGTGGTGGCGTGATTATTCTGATCACAGCTGGCGGGGGCGCCTTTGGTAAAATGTTGACGGTGGCCCAAATTGGTCCTGCGATTCAAAACATGTTTAGTACTACTGAAACGGAGGCGACCGGACTCAGTTTTCTATTCCTGGGATTCGGAATTGCCGCCTTACTGAAAGTCGCGCAAGGCTCCAGTACGGTAGCCATGATTACGACCTCAGCGATGTTGGCAGCAATGCAGGTGACACCCCAAATGTTGGGTTTTGATCCGGTCTATCTGGCGACGGCCATCGGCGCAGGTTCACTGATTGGTTCCTGGATGAACGACAGCGGCTTTTGGATTTTCTGTAAGATGAGCGGTTTAACTGAAGCAGAAGCATTGAAATCATGGACTCCGTTACTGATTGTATTGGGCTTTACCAGTCTGGCTACCACTATTTTGCTGTCGATCGTCTGGCCAATGACCTAGTCATTTTCCTTGAAGTCAGCTTTACTTTGCTCGAATTCAAAAAAACGCTGAAATAAGCTACATGAGTGACGAATGGCGTTTCAAAAACTGGGAGACCTGATGTGAATCAACTTTTTCCTCAATATGAAATCGTTCCACTTCCCGATTTTCAATTTTCCTTTCGGGTCAAAGGAAAAGAACGGCTTCGCTGGCACCATAGTCCTGAATATCAACGCCCTTTCTTTTATCCTTTAACCGGTCCCTCAGGTATTCCTTTGACACGTATCGGACATCCTGGCGCGCCAAACCATGATCATCATCGATCAGTCTGGTTTGCACATCACAAAGTACTCGGAATCAATTTCTGGGCAAACGACACAGGTGCCAAAATCATTCAAAAACGATGGCTCTCTATCGACGAGCGTGAAGACGAAGCTATCCTCGCTGTCGAACTGGAGTGGTTTGATGGCCATGATCCACTACCTTTACTGAGACAGGAATTGATTTCGGCCGTCAGAACCAATGCGAATGATGAACTGTTTTTAGAGCTACAGTCCGCATTTATTCCCACTGCCAACGCATTGGAATTTCAAAAAACGAATTTTGGGTTTCTCGCCGTGCGAGTTGCTAAAACCATTTCGAGCTTTTTTGGGGCAGGTAAGATCACAAATAGCCGCAAACAAGTTGGTGAAAAAAACATCTTTGGAAAACCAGCTGAGTGGATGGATTATTCGGGACCGGTAATACCAGATGTGACAGAAGGGATCACTTATTTCTCTCATCCATCCAATCCAATAGCAAAACCACAAGCTGCCGTCTCATGGCATGTTCGTGAAGACGGATGGATGGGCGCTTCACCTTGTATGCATGGCCCGCTTGAATCAACCCAAAATTCACCTTTAGTATTTCGATTTTTATTGCATGCACATGCGAATGAAATCAACCATGATCTGGCAAACGGAATTTATCAGAAGTTCGCTACAAGTCAGTCTTACCAACTGAAAAAATCTGAAAAACGCCATACAAGCGCGACTGTAGTTAGAACTTCTTCGTGAGGAGCGTCAGACTTCACCAGATAAACTCAACGCCGGCACTGATACCGTCTGCTGTAAAGTCTTCGTGTTGTTGTCTCACTTTAGTTCCTGTCGCAGGGTTTGTTGCTGTGCGGTCTTCGTTGTAATCGATAATATTGAAAGCACGTGAGATCTGACCAATAAACAAATAATCGTAACCAATGAAAAACTTCATATGTTCATTAACTTGCATTTTTGCATAAACTGTTAGCTGAAAGGTTGGTGAAAACTCATTGTTTTTCTGAACAGAAACAATACGCGGATCGGTTGGTACAAATAATTGATCTGTAGCTACTTGGTTGGTATTGCGATTAAAACCAAATGTAAACTTGGGCTCGGCCCCGATTGAAAATCGATTATTCGAGTATTCCGCACGTGCACCAATGCTAGGTCCAAAGACCCGGTTTTCAACTGTAGAAGCAATCGTTGTCGTACGGGGCAAACCAATTCCGCCACCTGAATCGACTCCCACTTGATTCATCGATTCCTGCAAACTGATAAACCGAAAACCAAATAAGGGCCGCATACGAAAGCCTTCACCAGGAAGATAAGGGTCTAATACATAATTGATTCCCGTACCAACCATTTCTGTATTCATGTCAACGGTGTAACTGGTATCATAAACATTCGTATTAGAAGCAAGGGCGCCATTGACATTAAAATTCGTCACAACCACCAAATCGTCAGTCGGATCAACAGTAGTTCGTGTACCAAAGATTTCATTTGTTGGACGGGTTGATTCATTCCTGAACAGCCCCCAAACATTCCATTCCAGGCTTCCCTCAGGTAATGCGAATTCGAGGATCCCCCGCATTCCGTTTGTATCCATGGATTTATCAGTATAAGCCAATGCCACACCATTTCCACGCGAGATGCCAGTCTCACGATCAAAAGCGGGGGCAGGTGCTGTTGGGTCTGGATTCCCCAGAATTGGTGCACTCAGGAGAACATTGTCAGGTCCTTCAATTGACCAATGTAAATAGTCAAGTCGCAATTTGGACGTTTGAAACGCGTTTTTAATGGATCTATCTATAGGTGAATCATAAGTCCAACCACGATCCACTGGCAACTTGCGAACCATCGTCCTTGAATAAGTATTGATGCCAGAGAACAACCCTGAGTTTTCAATATATTCATCGCCTACCACATCTGCATCACCGTGCATAACATATTCCAGCTCGCCATCATCGGCTGCTATTACATGTTTCTCTCCAACCAGTAATCCGGTAGAGCACAAGAACACCAGTAGTGCACTCAGTCTGAATGGAGTAATCATCATTACTTTCCAGGATGTGCGACTCATCGATTAAAACCTTGAAATATTTGAAGCAAAACACACCAGAGTGTTATTGAAATTATATATTAACGAGACTTCTCTTTGTTTTATGGTTATGGAAGCAAGAAGCCATTCAGGCTGATTTGGCCATCAAATGTACCTCCGCCAGGATTGAACAGAATAAAGCTGTTGTTGTTGCCTACAAAAGTCACATTCACAATATTATTAATACCAGTTCCCAATGCGAGTGGTCCATTGGTCATCGCGTTGAAACCGACGGCCGTTTCATTGTCATCGAATCCACCATCAAACAACCCAATCAGGTTGTTATCAATGACAACCGAGGAATTAGTGGCATCGATTAAATCAAAGAAGATCGCATTACCACCAATTGCCGTCATGTTGATGATATTGGTATCAATTTGCACATTGCTATTAGCAGCTAGATCCAAGAATCGCAGACCAGTCGAGTCCTCACCTGCCATCACAATACCTTGATCAATATTATTGGAAATCAGGATATTCGAGGGCCCTTCAGTTGAAACCTGAATACCTTCACTGTTTGTTCCTGAGATAATAAAGTTATTATTGTTGATCACAGTTAAGGACATCAGATCTGCCAAATCACTACTGGTTGCATCTATGTTGATTCCCTGGTTATTAGTGGCTCCTGTACCAAAAAAGTTGTTCGCGTTTGCAACGGTAATATCCATTGGTCCTTCCCAAATCACGCTCAACCCTGCAGTATTAGAAACACTGTTTGTAATATTATTTCCTTCCAATAATACTTCTAGCAGAGAATCATCTAGCAGTACTCCTGCAGACTGTATGCGAATGGCATCTGCACTATCGTCTGTGATCGTATTGTTCTGAATCGTGATGTTAAAGGAGTCATCGTTTGTATCATCTAGTTCTAGATTTGCTGTGTATTCAATAGAATGTTCTGTAGCATCAGTACCATTATCCAATAACTCTGAATCGGTTATCTGGAATGTGCGTCCGTTGATAATTCGAATCCCGTCGCCTAAAGAATCTTCGACTCTGACTCGTGTCAAATTCACCACGGGGCCATCGGCAACAGTGGTTTCCTGCCACTCGATACCAGAAACAGTAGGTGCATCTATTTCTAATCCATCAATATTGACACGACCAATATCTGCTAACCATACTCCGTGAGTCGCACCGGTAATAGTTCCCCCGGCATCAATTGTGGCTCCATCGCCGGCGATTGAAAATAGACCTGGTGTACGAACCAGTCGAATACCAGCACTATTCAAAAAGAAGCCATCTCCTAAATTTAAATCAGGGCCACTTGTCGGTCCTGCAGTTACTGATGTCAAAATCATTGAAAGATTAGTATCTTGAATATCGATGGCAGCAGCATTTGTAACATTGAAGACACCCCCAGTTGAGCTCAATGTACCAGTGTTATTGTTGGCAATGAGCCCCAGGTTATTAGCTGCTGTCACATTTAAGTCACCAAAGTTAATATTGCCGGGGTTTGTTTCCACAGATATCGCAGGTGCCACAATCGCCGGTACCACTGCAGTATATGCAGTGCTGTTGGCAGTGACACTGAGTGAACCGAAGTTGACAATCGGAGTCGTATTGAGAATATGCACAGTAGGAACTGTTGAAAGAGTAGTTCCCGTTACTGTGGTATTACCAAAGGAAACTTGCCCCGCAGTCCCCCCCTGTCCTGCATTGTTGATCAACAATACCGAATTTGTCGTACTGGCATTGGAGAGAATTGTATCCCCCATCCTGATCACAGGACTGTCATTCAAGACGATAAATGCCTCTGCCGCTGTCCCGGAGATGGTTGTGGTACCAGTAACATTAAAGGATCCCGTATTATTACCGGCATTAAATGAAATCCCCTCTCCCGCTCCACCGGTAATCCCGAGGGTTCCACCGAATAAAATATTTCCGGTAGAGTTATTCACATCAATACCATGATCGGTCGCAAGTGAGACCCCATTTGTGATCGTCGTATTTCCAACAACCGAGATGTCACCTGAGAGATTCTCGACCAAGATACCTGTTCCATTACGATTCAGGATGTCAACATCTTCGATCTGGAAAATGCCCTGATAATTTTCCACAAAAATACTGGCATCAGTTGCTCCATCAATTATGTTTGCTGCCTGGCCAGTATTTCTGACAGTCACAATTGCACCTGCAGTACCGCCAGTAACATGAATTCCCTCGTTCGTACTTCCAGTAATGGTCACGTTATCTAAGACTGCTCCACCAGCTATATTACTAACCAAAACACCTTGGCTATTCGTATCGGTAATAGTTGAACCCGTCATATTGACAGATCCCCCTGTCGTATTTTGAATCAAAACTGCTCGACCTGCTGCCGTATTGGTGATAGTTCCTACATAATTTACAAATGGGTCACCTCCATCGACAACAAATGCATCGCCAGCAGCATTAGTAATATTCGTAGTGTCAAACGAGAGCGTACCCGTCGTTCCACTTAGGAAAATTCCCTCTCCAGCGGCATCATTGATATCAACATTGTCTACAGTCGTACCAGAAACACCGACCCCTACAACACCACGTCCAGTGGGGGTATTAATGATGAAACCAGAAAACTCGCTATTTGATGCAAGTATAACGCCATCACCAACTGTGTTATTAAATGTTGGTCGTACAAAACTTGGATTTCCAAAAGCAGGAGAGTTTGGTAACAACCTGGGACCAAATCCTTCAATATCTATGAAGTGATCAACTCCCTGTCCTTCTCCCAGTATTCGGTCACCTGCAGCAAGTGTAATCGGTGGTCCGTTATCGAATACACTTCCAGCATGAGTGAAGATAATATCATTAGCAGGCCCTGCCTGAGCATCTGCAATCGTCTGGAAAGGATCGAGGACCGTTCCAGTCCCTCCCGGCCCTGCATTTGAATCAACATGGGAGATTGTCCAGGGAAGCCCCGTGGCTGGATTTATGGCAATCAGCCCGGAATCGACCACATCACGTTGTTCGACAACAACATTGTAATTTCTTCTGACCCGTTCAGCCATACGATACATCTGAGTGGATTTTTCCATCTTGTTCCACTCAGGTCGACCTGCAAAGGTCCATGTCACATTGAAGAAAACATTCGTATTAAAGGTCGCGTCGTTGGTTAAGCTGAGTTCCATCAAAACATTGGGAACCGGATTTGCCTGCAAACGACCTCGCCAGCCCCAGACGTCTTCACTGCCTGTTGCTGCGAAGTGATAAGTTCCCGCGTAAGCGCGCGCTTCATGTTTTTGAGCGATTTGCCCCCAAATGGGAACTCCGAATTCAGCATCAAAACCACGCATTGCTGTTCCAAGTGTACGTGTCTGGTCATAAAGAACATTGAATCCTGAAAACCGCTGACTACCTTCATTAAATTGAACGTCAAGCAATTTCTGACGAGTTCCAATAGGCAGATAGAAGTTTCCATTCGCGTCCCAAAAGCGTCCCATTGTTTCTACATTGAGAACTAACTGTTGGAAAATTTTTGTAGAAGAGTCATCACGATCATAATAAAAACTGGCTCCAAAAATTCGGTCTCTGTCATAATTGAAAAATCGATAACCAAGCCCAAGACCACCGCCAAGATGACCACGATTTGTTCTAAACAAACGAAAGTTTCCAAATAACATACCTGCATCATCAGGATTTTTCGTGTATGTAAACAGATATGGCATGGCCTCAAGATGAGAAATGGATTCCTCTAAACCAACGGTTTTACCTGCCTGATGTCCGGCTCGAAACAGTGTTCCCATGCCATTACCGGGCACAATTGATGAGATTCCATCGAGTGTATCCGTCGTCTCTGAACCATCTGCAATGATTGTTGAAAATTCCTGTTCTTCGGCCAGTAATGTTCCTGACATGGCAGAAATTGCCAGAACGATCACACCTGCGATCAGGCGAAATGCAATTTTCATAAATCGTCCAGAATAGCTTGATGTCAACACAGGCATCTGTTTCACCTCGGTTATGCACGTTGAGTGCAATTTGGCGTTATCGTCTCGCTCTGTTGTATTTTGATCTGTCATGAATTTGTTTTTATCTATGACAATAATTTCAGGATCATTCATGAGATGTCTCAACAAATCATCTTCCAAATTCAGAACCGAATTGAGGAGCTATCTCCACAGACTCGATCAATCAAGTCGTAGTTACACATAAATTAAGCTCATAACGACAGACACATACACCAACTGCCCAACAGCAGCGGCAGAAAAAATGCGCATCTGTGATTTTATGTCTTAAAAATCAATTGTTATAAGGAAGTAAATCAACTCGACTGGCTTGCAACCATCATGAGAGAGTTCATTGATCATTACACTTCTATCAGAAGATAGAATCCGGCCGAACATTGAAGGATATGTAGTCACACGAACCGATAAAAATGGGCTTTTTAGCGGAAACGTGCTAGTATTGTTTGAATAGTTTCTAGGTAATTTTTATTGTGAGTTGTCACTCAGAAGAATCCGATCGATCAACCTTGGGTAAGGCTGACCCATTTTGAACTGAAAAAGAAGATCATTACCGAATGGTTTTCTTAATTTACAGTTCTGAGAGAGATAGATTCTTTGAGTTTAAGAGATGTTGAGCGGGAACATATGCTAAATTCAGATCCAACGAAAGACGAATTTGACATTTCCATTGAGAAATTTTTCACAATTTTCAAAAAAGCATGAGAAAAAACCATTTGGATTCCATACTTATCCCCTTTTTAAAGGGGAGGCGGTACACGATATAGATGAATGACGAACCTTATTTAGTCAAATTGGCCCTACGACTGGCAGCGGGATTAGAGAAACTGCCACCAAGTTCATTAGAAAAACATCGCACTTATATTCTGGCTCAACAACAGGCAGATGGGGGATTTTCCGGAAGAGAAGGAGACTCCGATCTATATTATACAGGGTTTGCGGTTCGTAGTCTGGGAATTTTAGGAGGAGTTGAAAATCAGCAGTGTATTGAACTTAGCAGCTATCTCAAACAATTCCACATAGAAAAACTGTCGACCATCGATCTGTTAAGCTGGCTCTACTGTGCTCTGATTATTCAAGCCTCAGGGGGAGAAGACCTCTTAACAGGAGCGTCTGACAACTGGAATACACAAATCTCACAAAATCTAGAACGGCTAAGAACTCCTGACGGTGGCTACGCAAAATCAGAACAAGGTGCTCTTGGAAGTACGTACCACACGTTCCTAGTCGTTTTGATCTATCAGTTGATCGGCCTTGAGATACCTGACTCAAACGATTTAATACAATTTCTTTACGATCGACAGCGTGACGATGGCGGTTTTGTAGAAATCTCGCCTATGAAACGTAGTGGCACAAACCCGACAGCCGCTGCTGTTGCGACATTACTGATCCTAAATGCAATGGATGATGAACTGAAAGACGATGTTCGCGATTTTCTCAATCAAGTGAAGAGTTCTGAGGGAGGCTTTCAGGCAAATACGCGCATTCCCTTTGCCGATGGACTATCTACGTTCACCGGATTACTGACTGCACAGGATCTGGGGCTCGACTCACTAGTCGATCAAAAGCAATTGATGCAATTTATGACCGAATGGCTTGAGTTCCCCACAGGAGGGTTTCGAGGAGCAAGCTGGGACGAGCAGGCTGATGTAGAATATACATTTTATGGCCTGGGTGTGCTGGCTCTACTTAATGCATAACAACGAAGCGATTATACCTCGTTATTCCTGTGATTCTTCCAGGTACAACAGGCGCCCACATGACTTACAGAAAACGAGTTTTCCTGAATTCAACTCCACGCGCAACTGAGGCGAGATTAAAACATTACAGGAAGAACAATACTTACCTTCTACAATTGCTAAGGCACCAGCGCCGTGTGACCGTACCAATCTTTCAAATTGAACCTTCACATTCTCTGGTATGATATGTTCAGCATCAGCAATCGCCGCATTACATTCTTTGATCTCTTCATCGAGAGAATCTCGAGCAGACTCGAAATTTTGTGCCGCTTCTTTAGCTGACTCGTGTGCGGCATCTTTTTTTTCCACCCATAACTGAACATCGGCTTCAGCGGCATCGATTTTATCCATGAGCTCCAGGATTTCATCTTCCAGCACACTGTTTGCCATTTCGTCTGCCTTAATTTGCCCTTTAATAATATCAAACTCTTTATTTGAGGAAGCAGTATTCAGTTTTGCCTTCAGATCAAGTATTTTTGTCTCATTGGATTGTAAATCCAGATTCTTCTGCTGAACCTGTTTTTTCAACTGCGTGACTTGTTCCTGAAAAGACCTGAGCTTCTCTTCCTGCTGTAAAGCGAACTCCTCTTTTAGTTTAATTCGCTTGGGCCCCTGCTCTAATTTTCGGTTTACATCATGTAATCTCAAATACAAATGGTGTAAAGCTTTCAAGCTGGCTGCAGTAGTTGACATGTTAAAGAACTCCAGAAACGCTTATTTTTGGTGAGACGAAATGCGACACGCCTCAATGCACTTGCTTTGTTATAAAGATTCTGTCGGCAAATAGCCAGACATACGCAGTAAATCTAGCTGATCTTCTTTGGTGCCAAAATATAATGAATCATAGCCCCTTCAGATAATGTAAAAAAAAACGCCGATCAATAATGATCGGCGTTTGAATTTCAAATACTGGCTGATGCTGTCACATCCGCCTCTTCTTCGGATTCTGCCTGCCCCCACTCGGGGACTAACCCTTCTATAAAGCCCTGAAGTTGTTTACTCCTAACTGGATGCTGTAATTTTCTGACCGCTTTTGCTTCGATCTGACGTACACGCTCTCGTGTTACTTTAAAGATGCGACCCACTTCTTCCAATGTATAGGTATAGCCATCTCCCAAGCCAAAGCGTAATTTGATAATTTCACGCTCACGGTAGGTCAGTGTTTTCAAGACATGATCAATTTTATCTTTTAGCATTTCCTGGCTGGCTGTGTTAACAGGACTGTCTGAGTCAGAATCTTCGATGAAGTCACCAAAGTAGCTATCTTCACTCTCACCAACTGGTCGATCAAGGCTAATGGGGTGGCGGGAAATCTTAAGCACACGGCGAGTTTCTTCCAGACTGATGCCTGCCACTTCTGCAGTCTCTTCCATGGTAGGCTCACGTCCTTTTTCCTGTAATAGTTGCTTACTGACCTTTCTGAGTTTAGACATCGTCTCAATCATATGTACGGGAATACGAATTGTACGAGCCTGATCAGCAATAGCACGGGTAATGGCCTGTCTAATCCACCATGTGGCGTATGTTGAGAATTTATAACCGCGACGATATTCATATTTATCAACCGCTCGCATCAAGCCAGTATTGCCTTCCTGAATCAGGTCAAGAAAACTGAGACCACGATTGCGGTACTTCTTAGCGATAGAGACGACCAAACGTAGGTTACCACCTGAAAGCTCACGCATCGCGGTTTCGTAATCGAGATAGCGCTGCTTGACCGCTTTGATTCGCTCGCGAAGTGTTTCGGGAGTTTCCATCGTCATAGAAACCAAATCTTGTAATTCACGATCAAGATTGGCACGATCATCCTTGGAATTTTTCACTCTCAGATCGTTCATATCACGAATCTGATCTTCCAATTCCGTCATACGTTGAGAAATTTGCTCAAGTCGCTTCATACCAATTTGCAGACGTTGTGTGCGCAAACTCAACTCTTCAATCAAAGTCGCCATTTTTCGACGTCGCTTTTGCAACGAAGAATATGCTTCACGACGTTCACTTTTCGAAAGCTCTGGGTCAACAAATCTTTGAAAGTCACTTGAGTTTTTATTACAAAGATACTCGAGTGTCTTTAGATTATGAGGCATCCGACCAAGAATCTGATTCTTTTCGAGCCCTTCTGTAACCGAAACTTTAATCGTTCTATCAAAAGGAAGTTCGGTTTTATGAACTTTGTCCAGAATGTCAATTGCCTGTCGCATCGCATAATCACTACTCAACAATTCACGACGGAACCGACGACGTGTGATTTCAATCTTCTTGGCAAGCCGAATCTCTTCCTCACGTGTTAGTAACGGTATTTCACCCATTTGAGTTAAATACATCCGCACGGGATCATCAATACGACGAGCAGCATCGTCGGAAGAACGAGAGCGACCTCCTTTGGCTTTTTCGGGCTTTAAGACTGTAATGATCTGATCAGGAATGATATCTAATTCAATCTCCTCAATCGTGAGCAAAAGGTTATCAAGCTTCTCAGGATTGAGTGCTTCATCAGGTAAATAAGCACTCACCTCATCGTAAGTGAGATATCCCTGTTTTTTGCCGTTTTCGATGAGTTCATTCAATCGGGCGTCGAGTCGGTGCACGTTGCTTCTCCCAATCTATCTAGTTAATGGGTCTCAAGTGAGTTTTTCTGGTGTCGTTTTTGATGAAACTCAGATGCTTTCTTCAATAATTCTTTTGCATCAGAATTCAAACTTGTGTTTTGGGAGTTCTGAAATAGAAGTCCCTTAGTCTGCTCGTGGTGTTCCCGTTCTTCCCGCCATTTAAGGTTTTTGATGGAATGCTTCAAAAAATGAGGAATTCCTTCATGCAGGTTGGGACTCGCATGGATTTTTGTGTGAATTGCTTTTTCTTGTGCCTGGGCGTCAATTTTTACGACCAGTTGTTTTAAATCTGGATCATCAATTCGATCCAGAATCCGATCCAGAACAGGTACAATCCCCTCTTCAGTTAAGTCAATGCTTAACTGATAAAGAAATCGCAACTGTTGGTTCTTCAAGTTGGAAGGGGAAATATGTTGATGAATTTGGGTGACAGATTCCGGATATACAAAGATAATTTCAAGAAGTTCGCTCTCAAGTTGATTGTCTTTCGCTGTATGATCAGTTTCCTGGCTGCTGCCCGGAATGGAATTCGTAATTGGAATCGAGCGAGATTCATTAGCTGAGGGACTGGAATTAAGATTTGAATGACGCTTTTGTTTTACTTCACTAAGTCGTTTTCGGACAACTTGTTCATGTAAACCCAGTCGATCTGACAACTTTCTCAATATAATGTCTTCACGAACTTTACCGGTTAGGTTGGGACTTGCTGCCAACAACTCAAGCATTTGTTCTAAAATACGATGCTGACCATCAATTGACTCTAGTCCAAATTTTTTGAGACAAATATTTAACTTGAAACTCCACGCTTCGGGCGCTTGATCAATCAGTTGCTTCAGCTTTTCTGCACCTTGCTCCTCCAAAAACTCGGCAGGATCTTTTCTCGCAGGTAACGTTAAAATTCGCAAATCGACTTCCTGAGAGATAAATTTCGTTAAAGAACGCTCGGCCGCATTTTGTCCTGCATCATCACCGTCAAATACGAGCACGACTTTTCGAGCCAGACGCTTCAGATAAGAAACATGCGTGTCCGTCAACGCTGTCCCTAATGTTGCCACTACATTCGTCACCCCAAACTGATGCGCTGTTATGCAATCAGTGTACCCTTCGACGACGACTACAGTCTCCGTTTCTCGAATTCGTTGTCTCGCTTGATCCAAACCGAATAGCAGCTTGCTCTTAGTAAAGATCAAGCTTTCGGGACTGTTGAAATACTTGGCGATTCCATCGGAATTAGTTCCTGGCAGAACACGTCCCCCAAATGCAACAACTCGTTTACGCTCGTCGCGAACCGGAAACATCACCCGATTGACGAAATAATCGGAATATCGGTTATGACCTTCTTTTTTGAAAATCAATTTTGCTTCCGACAATAATGCTTCAGCATATTTACCTTGTGCGCGATTCACTAACCATTGCCAGTGGTCCGGATGAAAGCCTAACCGAAACTGCCTGATCGTATCTTCGGTATATCCTCGCTCCTCAATAAGATAGCGACGAGCATATTCTCCTTCGGCAGTTTCCATCAAACAATGGTGAAATTGCTGCTCTGCCCATTTCATCACTTCAAATAATGATGTCTTTTCTACGATATTAGATCGCGGAACAGATCCCACGCGTGCAGTAGATTGAGGCAGTTCCAAATGGGCTTTCTCAGCCAAGATCTTTAATGCCTCATAGAAGCTGACATCATCATATTTTTCCACCCAGGAAAAACAGTCGCCTCCGTTATTACAGACCCAGCATCGCCAGGTACCACGCTCAGGATAGACCATCATTGAAGGATTATGGTCATTATGAAAAGGACAGAGACCTTTGAAATCATGCCCGCTGGGAGTCAATTGAATCGACTCGGATACCAACTCAACGATGTTTGTTCTCTGGCGGACCAGTTCTTTGAAATTTTGATCAAATCCTGGCGACACCAGTTTCTCCTGAACAGTTCAAAAAGCGGCCCCTCAGTGCCACTTAATTCACCAAACATGAAAAGTGGACACACGTATCTCAGTCAAGAGTGCTTCCCTGCTCAGCTCTGCGTAACTTAATTTTACCCCATAGTTCCCATTGGTCAAGAAAATCCATTCAGAGTAATACAAACCATGTTAGCTCATAAGATCAAAATTTATATAATGTTATAAACATGCCTAAGTGTGCAAGTACAAGTTAATCCGAATAGTAAACCATGATTGTATCACTTACTCAATCAGAATAGTCAACACAATCCGAACAGGCAAATCAATAGCCATTAGACAGTTGGTTTATATGAATTATAGGCATTATAACTTCTGACACAACCACCGCAATGTCCCTGTCAAATGCTGAAGAAGGTTGTAAGCAAATAAAGCAGAGTAAGAAATGGTCAAACAATTCAACACTATTATACTATTCAGCTTCCGCTTGTTCTGGCACTTCAGATACCGCAATTTGCCAGAGAGAAATATTGCCGAATTTCTCATTGCACTTCGGGCATTTCGCTTTCGCAATTCCCTTACCTGTTTTTCCCCCAATTCGCTCTTTCTTCCTTGAATCCTCGCTTACAATTAACTGACAGGCTTCACATTGTCGTCCAGCAAGTGTCAGTTCAATTTCGGGATCTGCTTCATAAAAATGAAGACTTTCATTATCCAACGTCTCAAATGATTCTTCACTATAGTGACAAGTGACTTGATTGACTTGATCCGTCAGTGGAATCCCAGAATCTTGCCCCAGATTACTGATACCATGAAGTTCATTTAACGCTTTAGAAAATTTGCGATATTCGGTCAGAGAAAGTGTGAGGTATTGGTTCTCTTTTGCATCTTCCTGCTTCGGTAGCAATATCGCAATACGCCCTTTTCCAAAGACGGGCACACCAGCAAAAACTGATTCATGATCATACATCGCAGGAAAAACGACTCGCAATTTCTGGATCTGATTTGTGTCCAACACTTGCACGTTATGAGCGGGAATTTCTGCTTCGTCTTTTTCTTCACTCAGATGCTGTGCTATCTCAGCTCTGACCTTCTGTTGCTTCTCTTTGTTACCTCCAAGGAGGCCACCTTTTGATAGTACCGGCAACAACATTTTGTCATTAGAAATCGCCAGATCGACTAATGTGAATGTCTTTTCCAGACTATTGGGCTTTAACTTAAGTTTTGTGGGGTCAATCGCATGCAACTTAACGTCATTGAACCAATATTTATAAGCACCAGTGTTTAATTCTGGACCACCATCTTTGCTGGACGTAGTCTCAGATTCATCAGTTTCTGGTTTCTCTTCTTCTTTGTCCGTTGCCAAAGGTACAAGGTATAACACACCACAGGCTGGGCATTTACCGGCAGCACCTCGGTATTCTTCACGAACACGAATTCGATGCCCATTGGGGCAATAAACGACTACTCCTCCCTCGATTTTTCCAGACCGACGCCTTCTTTTACCTTTGCGACGTTTTCTATCTTCCTTCTCTTCTTGCATGGCGACGTCTAACAAGACATCACCTCCTGTAGCCACCGAATGGTCTTCGGTTGGTTCTGCATTTACCTCTTTTGCTTTTGCATCCGAGGCACTCTCTGCTTCATTGGTATTGTCGGTATCCTGCTTTGAATCACTATCCTGCTCTGACTCAGCTACCGTTTCCTCTCGTGCCAGAGGGATGGTAGACTGATCAGAATCACTGATTTTCGTATTTCCAGTAAGCTGAAAATCATCATCCGAGGCTTCATATTCTGTGACTGCAATATTCTTATCTAACTCAAAATCATCGTCATCACGGCCTCCAAACGAAGACATCGTGGCTGTGGAGAGTTGGGAATCTGCTTCAGCTCCCTCGTCGGAGTCATCAGGCAGTTTACTGAAAATCATGGGAGAGGGATTTTCCTGCATCTTACGATATGCTTCTGCAATATCTTCGCGCATAAATGCGCTGCAGTTCCAGCAACGAACCAGGCCAACACGGACCATCTCACCACAACACGGACATGGTATCTCTGTAGGATTCTTTTCGTGTTCATCCGGAGTTACGCCATTTGACATTATAAATCCCTAATACTTCGATAAATACAAATTATAATCTTCAGAAAAATAAAATCATCAATGCTTCTGCTCTATGAAAAAGATCAGTAAATGTATGTTGATAAAATCAGAAGCGGATTCCAATTGGGAAATTGATGGATGTAAATTTCGACATCCCCTGCTGCGGAATGTCAGATTAACATAGCACCCAAGCAAATGCAGTATCGTTTTTTGCTTTTATAATTAATTCAAAGTACTGAAAACTGTCTCATATTCTCAATTCTCATGAGAACAAATTGAGCGGACTCAGTAATAGAATCTTTATGATAAACCTACTTTATTACACTTTCAAATCAAGTTTAAGATTGAGATTACTTGATCCATTCTGATATCTAGATTATACAAGTGACACAAAATGTTCAAGGGTATACACTCTCGGCTCGGCCAGACCATATAATTACTGCAATCGATTCCCCTATCTTGGTAATCAGGCTCCTTATCGACTGGGAATTGCTATCTCGCTGCTGTTATAGTAGGAGACGTATCCAAGCGGAGACTCTCACCAATGCCTAATGTGGAACAATATCTCAAACCTGAAGTCATCCAGACTGTAGCCCGTCTTGACTTGAGGGCAAAATTCATTGTGGAAGGGTTCCTCAGCGGCCTGCATGCCAGCCCTTATCATGGTTTTAGCGTGGAGTTTAGCGAACACCGCCGTTACACCAAGGGAGATGACCCGCGCGATATTGATTGGCAGGTCTATGCCAAAACTGACCGCTACTACATCAAAAAGTATCAAGCAGAGACGAATCTGACCGGTTATCTGGTACTCGATTTGTCAGAGAGTATGGCCTACACCTATCGCCAGCAACTTTCGAAGTTTGACTATGCAATCTGTCTGGCAGCGTCTCTTGCTTATATGATGATCCATCAACAAGACCCAGTGGGATTGATCACCTTTGGTAATCAAATTAAAAACTACCTCCCTGCTCGCAGCAAACGAGGACAATTGGGAAATATTTTGGCCATGCTGGCAAAATCACAACCATCGGGCACCACAGAAGTTTCACGTAATGTTCAACAAATTGCCTCTATGGTCAAACACCGTAGTTTAATCATGATCTTCTCTGATTTACTAACCGACCAAAAAAATGTTTTAGACAGTTTGCAAAGACTTCGTTATGCAGGTCACGATGTAATCGTTTTCCATATACTCGACGAAGCTGAAGTCTATTTCCCCTTCAAAGGTATGGTTGACCTGAAAGAACCCGAAGCAGGTGATTCACTGGTTCTGGATGCGGAAGGAATGAAAGCCGACTACCTTGAAGCAGTGAATGAACTCAGACAGATCTATCAGGAAAAGTTGCAGGCGATGAGAGCAGATTATGTGCCCCTCGATACCAGCATGCCCTTTGATAAAGCGTTGATCGAATATTTATCGCAAAGAAAAGCCCGTTTCTGACTATCCGCATGAACACAGATCATGCGGTTTTTTCGTTGGACTTTATGCATCGGAGGTTAAATTATAATGATTCAGCCCTGTTTACAGGTTACCTCATAGAGTTCTTGAAATCTTAATCTAGTATGCTGCCAAAATAGCTTGCAAGCGCAGTCCCTCGATTTTAGAGTGTAAATCACTTTGGATCATTGTTTTGAATGGAATCCTGAGTTTCGAGCCCCTGTAATGGATGATGGCCAGGCACTGATCTTTGCAAACTCTCTGTTTTTTGATTTCCGCTACCAGGAAATTGAATTTTTTACCAACAGAGTTCTGCCACACATCGTAGTAAACTCGCAGATATTCTAGCGTTAGTTTAAATTGGTTCTCTTTTTTTAACTGAAAAACTGTTCTTTTTATTGATCATATTTTTTATCAAAATCTAACTAACAGTGGAGCAAAGAACTGTCCATGGACAATGAACCAGTCATTCAGATTAGTAATCTGACAAAGATTTATCGTGACTTCTGGGGCCGAAAGAAAGTTCGTGCTCTCAATTCTTTGAGTCTTGAAATAAAAAAAGGAGAGATTTTTGGACTCCTGGGTCCCAATGGATCAGGAAAAACCACCACTCTCAAATTGCTCCTGGGGCTGCTTTTTCCGTCTGAAGGCGACATCAAAGTACTCGGCCAACCAGCATCAAATGTAGAAAAAAATGAACGCATCGGTTACTTACCTGAAGAATCGTATCTATACCGATTCCTGAATGCTGAGGAAACACTTGATTTCTATGGGCGACTTTTCAAAATGCCCGCAAAAGAGCGTCGTGAACGAGCTGCTGAACTGATTGAAAAAGTCGGCCTCGGACATGCCAAACGACGTCAGCTAAAAGAATATTCAAAAGGGATGACCCGACGAATCGGACTAGCTCAAGCACTCATCAATAATCCTGACCTCGTGATGCTGGATGAACCAACCAGTGGTCTGGACCCACTTGGTACAGATGACATGAAACGCATGATCCTGGAATTAAAAGAGCAGGGCAAAACAGTTCTGATGTGTAGCCACCTTCTGGCTGATGTTCAGGACGTGTGTGACCGTATTGCAATTCTCTATGGTGGTGAATTAAAAGTGATGGGACGCGTGGAAGACTTGCTGAAGGAACAGGATGAAACGCAAATCATGACCTCCCGTCTGAGTGATGAGGCAATCAAGGAAATTGAGCAGGTCGTTGCAAAACACAATGGAAAGGTCGGCACAATCGACCATCCAACTGCAACACTGGAATCACTGTTCCTGAAAACCGTTCAGGAAAGTAAAGACCGTCCGGGACAACGGTTTGTTCCAGACACAGAAGAGAAAAAGGCTTCCGAGTAAGCAACATTATTTATAGTACGTTCCTAATGTCTTTACTCAAGATTATTAACTCTGGCTCTGACTGATTAAAAACAGAAGAGCATCATTTCCTATGAGATGTTATTCACAGAAGTAAATCACTATGTCTTTTGATCCTATTCCATATGACCTGCTTGGTGCTTTTCAATATTTTCTCGTTGTATTTGGCAGCGCGATGCTCATCGCAATTGTTGTCTGCTTGATTGTAGGCACTCTCACACGGGGAGCCAAAGGTTTCACGGGCGTCTTTCGTGCCATACTCGATTTCTTTGTGCAAATCACACACGTTTCCTGTCGCCGTGTCTGGTCGCTGACAGTTTTAACGATCCGCGAGGCTTTGAGGCAAAAAATTCTATTCGTCTTCATTATTTTTGCAGTACTCTTCATGTTCGCAGGTTGGTTTCTTGCAGGTGCTGCAGACAGACCTGACTTACAGGTTCAGTCCTACATTGATTTTGTTCTCAAGGCGATCAGTTGGCTCGTGATACCAATCATGTTGCTGCTGGCTTGCTGGTCACTACCCGAAGATATTAAAAGAAGAACCATTCATACTGTCGTGACCAAGCCCGCGTATCGCATCGAAATCGTCATGGGTCGAATGTTGGGATTTACGCTTCTGGGAAGCGCTATTCTCGTTGTCATGGGAACAATTGGATACATCTGGATTAATCGTCAGGTTCCCGATAGCGCACAGTACAAACTGGTCTCCAAAGTCCCCGTTTACGGTGAGATTTTCTTCACTAACCGTGAAGGAGCCCCGACAGAAACAGGTCTCAATGTGGGAGACATCTGGGATTTTCGCAGTTATATTGAAGGGGCCACTAAAGCACGTGCGATTTATAAATTTGCAGGAATCGACGAAAGTGACGCGATTAACGACAAGCTAGTCCTGGAGTCTTCGTTTGAAGCATTTCGAACGCACAAAGGGAACATGGAAAAAGGAGGGATTCTCTACCAGTTCATTTTTGTGAATGAAGATAAAAATCTGCGAGTCCCCTCTCGACCATTAATCAATAAAGAGTATTCAGATAACGTTCTGGAAATTAATCGGAAACTCAAGTATGACAATCCGGAAGGGAACTCCGGAGAAGAACTGGATATCTTCAACGATGTAATTGACAAAGATGGAAACCTGACCGTTGAAGTTCAGTGCCTGGAGGCAGG
Source organism: Gimesia aquarii (assembly GCF_007748195.1). Lineage (NCBI taxonomy): Bacteria > Pseudomonadati > Planctomycetota > Planctomycetia > Planctomycetales > Planctomycetaceae > Gimesia > Gimesia aquarii. The sequence continues at coordinate 1,850,220 of NZ_CP037920.1, read as the reverse complement.
ACAACTATTGGGAATGGCCCGGCCCGACCTCTTTGTTCGTACTCCGGACCGTGCGTTCCTGGCAGGCTACTCAAAAGCTGTTTTTGGAATCTGGTTACCAATGGTGCTCGTCATCATGCTGGGAGTGACCATTAGCTGTTTTGTAAAAGGTCCTGTCGCGATTCTGACCACTCTGACGATAGTGCTGGTTGGCTTTATGTCCAAAGAATACATGAATGAGATTCTTAGTGGTCAAATGCAGGCAGCAGGAGCCATCGAAGCCTGGTACCGTTTGATTACCCATATGAATTCGCAGACAGCACTTCCAGATGGCCCCGTGAAGTTTATTATTGAATTAGTTGATGCCGGTATTATTAATTTTCTCTGGCTCTGTCAGCAGGTTATTCCGAACTTTGGCATCTTCTCAAATATGCGCGAATACGTGATTAAAGGTTTTGATGTGTCCTGGAATGCCGCCTTACTGCCGGGCATTATCACAACCGCAGCTTATTTTCTTCCTTGTTTAATTGTTTCTTTTTACAGCTTGAAGCTTCGCGAATTGGAGGCGAAATGAACAAACTCACTTCCAAACACCGTAAACTTGCTTATGTCATTGCCATTATCGTATTGCTAATCCCTGTCATCTGGCTCGGTATGCCTTCCACAGGTGAAGAAGGCTCTGGTGGTGAACTTGCACAACTACGTGTTAAACATGAACTCGGTGAAAGCACATTAGGCGATGTGGACCCTTCCAGTGCTTCCATGAATTTTGTCTTATTGGGACTACGGGGCATTGCCACAAACCTGTTGTGGATGGATGCCAATGATTATCAAAAGAGAAAAGAATGGGCTAAGCTCCGTTCTACCGTAGATTCAATCATCTTGTTACAACCCCACTACATGAAAGTCTGGGACTTTCAGGGCTGGAATCTGGCCTATAATGTTTCTGCAGAATGGGATGCCGTAGAAGACCGTTATTTCTGGGTTAAGGAAGGCATTAAGTTTTTGAATGAAGGTGTTCGACGCAACGAACGCTTCCCCGAACTTGACTGGAAAGTCGCAAACCTGCATGGGCAAAAAGTAGGACGTTCCGATGAATGGAGACTGTTCCGAAAATTCTATAAAGTCGATCCTGATACAGAACGATATGAAAACGGCCCTGATCCAGAAATCAATCCCGAACGCCTGGACAATTACCAAGTCGCCAAAGAGCACTTCCTGCTGGCAAATGAAAAAGAGTTGAAGCATAAACAACACTTGCAAATGCGTATGTTGTTCCGTGCTTCTCCCTGGCACGCCCAATTCGATTACGCCAATGCCATGCAGCGGGAAGGAACGTTTGGAAAGCAGCGAACTGATGCCTGGGCACAAGGATTCAAAGATTGGACCACTATTTTTGGTCGGGAAGAATTCATTACTCCCAAAGGTCCTATCGTATTAGAATGGACCGAAGACGACATCAAGGATCTCGCGAATCGGGATGAGAATATTACCGAAGCCGATGTAAGACATTGGACGAATCGTTACCAGGATACGTCCAATTATCGCTTCTGGCGAACTCGGGCGCTGTCTGAATCGGAAACAGAAACCATCGACGCTCACAAAGCAATCTACGATGGTGAACAGCTCTTCCGCAGTGGTAAGTTCGATGAAGCGAATGCAGAACTTGAGAAAGGCATGCAGTTATATGCAAAGGTATTAAACAAATACCCCAGCCTATTGAGCGAAGATCTGGCGATAGAAGAAGGGCTACAGGCCATCATACTCTGGCGTTACATTCATGATCTGAAAGGGCTGCCTATTCCTGAAACCTATCCTCTAAAACAACTGTGGATTAAAGAACAAGGCCGTGTGCCGCAGCTAGAGAACGATTTACGTCGTCGCTACGGAATTCAATAACACACACTTGTGACCTTAAAAAGATAAGGGGCCATCTGAATTCAGATGGCCCCTTTTTTATTGCTCGAAATGGTATTACTTATTTGACTGATATAATTTTGAAATCTCGTCAACATTCAAAGCACGCTGATAGAGTCGCAGATTTTTCATGTTCCCGTTGAAATAGTCGTGTGAACCAAAGCCAATCTTCAGCGGTTTACCGTTCGACAAATCATAATCGGCGGGGTCAAATTGAGAAGACGTTGCCACTAACTTGCCATCAACATATAGTTTGAGTCGGTCTTTTCCTTTAACAGCTACGATGTGCCGCCAGCCTGGCTTGAGTGCGGTATCGTAAGTCGCACTTTTGCCTGCTTCGATCGAATGCACCCGTCCTGCAGGCAGGGTACCTGCAAACAACCGCCCTTGATACACGGCCATTGACCAAACCCGACGGTAGCGTACATCCGGAGTAAAATCCAGCCGACCAGTATTCGTCCAGTCGACTCCGCCGTCATAACGATAAACCTCAGCCAGTGGAAGCGAACCTGCATACATCTTGCCATTATAAATGGCCAACGGCATGCTCTCTTTTTCTTCACCCAATCGACCTGCGAGTCTCCATTGATTATCGCCGACATAGCGATACACTTCTGCGTGTGGCCACTCACTTACATAAAGATTTCCTTCATAAACAGCAAATCCATAGGTTTGAGTCGACTTGCCTACTTTTCCGGCATGTGACCAGGTTTTCCCATCAAAACGATAAACGGCTCCTTCGTCATAGCCAGAAGCATAGAGATTCCCATTATAGATTGCCAAAGATTCCACACGCTTGTCATCAAAAACACCACATGAAGTCCAGCGTTTCCCACCATCATAACGATAAAACGAAGCAGGGGCATACATCGAAGAAGCATATAAATTTCCCTTGTAAACGACCATGCCATTGATCGCTTCGACCTCTGGTAATTTACCGCAATGCACCCAGTTACTGCCGCCTTCATAACGATACACATTACCTCCCAGATTCGGGTTTTCTGATTCTGTTAAGGAGGAACCACTTAGTCGATACTTACCCGTGGCGGCATAGAGTTTACCGTTAAAGACAGCCAACGATGTAACAGAGTTACATAGATCGGGTGCACCACAGTCGATCCATTTTTGATCTCCGTCAAATTGAAAAACACGACCTGCTGCTTCCTTGCCAGGAACGCAAGTGCCCGCAAAGAGTTTTCCATCATATACCGCCATGCTGAAAACCAGAATGGCATTCCCCAACTGTCCGTGGTCAGTCCACTTTGCATCAATCTTACCATTATCAATCCCAAACTGAAGATGGCGGTTATTGGATTGACTGCTGGTAACTCCCGCATTGTTTTTGATACAGAGTTGAAAGCCTTTTCGATTCTGGGCGTCATATTTACTGAGTACATTGCCAATGACATCTCCTAAGTCTGCCCTTGTATTCACATTCACAGAAATGGAAAATTCACCGGTTCCTAAAGCCAAAGACTTGGAATGCGGTACTTCAATGTAAGCTGACTCCCCATTAAATGTCGCTGGATGATGAGGTTTGAGAAGCACACCACGATTCAAACCATTGTTATGAAAACCCGACTGATCTTTCACATCTCCCATGAGCCGCCAATGGCCAATCAATGCATCTTCTTCGGCCAAAAGGGAAGTGGGTGTGAAATTAATTAGACAGCTTGTTATCAACATCACCAGGTATACGAGGTCTTTCATTCAAACATGCCCTTTCGAGAATGATGCAAAAAACGCGTGCTTTTTGCATATTTTTAAGAAATCTAATAAATTTGAGGACTAAAAAATTTTATACGAATTTAGTTGCTCTCCCTGGATAAGTCTCATTATGACTGTTCATCATTAAAAATGAACTCATTTCAAGCCTTAAAAAAGGAGACTTTTGTTAAGTCATTCGTATTTTCAGCAAAACAACACTATTATAATTACACATACAATGAAACCAAGTCAATCTCGACACTAATTAATGAATTCATATTTCACAGGAAATATACTGTATGAATACCTCGGAGCCTCAGTCAGAACAGAGTCCCTCAGACATTTCGAATGTGTCTCTTGAAATCCCCCAAGAGACCTCGACTCTCGTCGAAACAGCATACAACCAAATTCTGCTGCAAATCGTCAGGGGAATGCTTCCTAGTGGCACCGTGCTAAAAACGACGAAATTATCTGATGAACTAGGGCTCAGCAGAACCCCCATCGTCCAGGCATTACAACGCTTAATCGCTGATGGCATTGTGACCCAGGTACCACAACAACGGGCCGTTGTCGCAGAGGGAGCAGAACACTGGCTCGTTGATATTCATGAAATGCGGTTACTTCTTGAACCTCACGCCGTATTACATGCGACTAGACGGTTGACTCCCGAAACATTGACATTGCTGTCGGAGCATGGAAAAGCAGCTGAGCCAACGGCACAACTTGACTGGATTCCCAAAGCGCATGCATTTGATTATCAACTCCATACATCCATCGCACGTGCTTCTGGAAACCTGCCTCTTAGCGAGTCGATTTGCAAGTGTATGAGTTTCAAACGACTGACATATGAAATCTCAGATGATTCGCCTGAACTGTTACGGCGAGACTACGCAGAACATTTAATAATTTTAGAAGCACTACAAAAAAGACAACCAGAAACGGCTTCTGCTGCAATGTTATTTCACCTGAGAAGCTCTGTAGAATTTCGAAAAGCAGGCGGAAACATCATCTGAACCTCCTCCCCAGACCTGACATGACTCATATGATAACAGTGAAGCGTTCTAGCAAATACCCAAAGAAGTCACCAGCCCTAACGTGCCGGAATAACTGCAAGCGAAAGCACTATCTAAGAGTCAAAAGAATCCTGACGTTACAAATTGAGTTTTCTTTTTCGGTCGAGAAACTGTGCTATGAGAAAACCGATTCACACAATTCAGGTGGAAACAGATTCCGAGCTGGAAATTGAGAAATTATTGCGGGATGCGTATCTGAATATTCCCTCCGAGATCGAACAACAAAACACAGAAGAAGATCTTTTTGCGATTCGTTTATATATAATGGAGTATGTAGTCGGATTATTACCCGAAGTTAGATCAGAGTCTGCCCCCCCGCGTTGGAAGAGCCCACGTTATGAGATAAAAATTGAATTGGGAATCAAATATTTCTCGATCTGCTTTAATGGACATCGAAAGATATTTAATTGGTGACCAGCAGTCCGATAACATACTCGAAACTGAAACAAAAATACTAATTACACAATTCAATTTCTCTTGAGGTCTATTGCCTACAGTAAAAAAAATTTTCTGAATATTAACGTCATTCTGAGTCAATCTAAAACTCTTTCAGATTAGCCTCTTAGGGTCGGTGTGAGTCCTACGATTTAACTATAAAACGACCTGTTCTCTTTACCATATTCCCTCTAGTCTCACACATATCTAAACTATTCTAAAAAAATTTATTTGACATTTTACTCATAAAAAGTAAGCTGGAAACTTAGGATGAAAAAGTGACAACTATCTGTTCGTGGAAATATCAGTGTGCATACCTACTTTCCACAAGCACTCATCCATTCAAATCGTTCCATTACCGAAACCACTTCCAAACTATACCTAGTAATACCAGAGGTAAAATGCACCACATTTATTAAGACCTTCTACAACAAAGAAAAATACCACTGCTCAGGGAGGTCACAAGGAGGATCAAATGCAGTTCGGAAATTTTTTACTCCAAAGACAAAAGATAAACTGGGAAGAGTATAAGAAGCTTTTAACAGAGCAACATAGTCATATCTCACGCTCCCAAACATTCAATAATTTCCTCGATGTCTCCTACGATCTTTCAAAACGCAGACTTCATCCATTTGGTGAAGTCTTAAGGCATCATAAAATAGGCCAAATCGCCGCGGATCGATTTGGTCAGACAGTCGATGAATTCCTAAAAACATCGGTAGAAGAATGGTGGCAATGGCATTTGGATTCTTTAGAACCTCTCGGAATCTATTCCACTGCTTCTCGATATGGCACTCAGCTTTATGAAAGGCAACTCGAGAAAAAACTTGTCGGGAGACTAATCGCCAATTCTAAAGTTCGAGCAAATGGAACAGCATCTATCGTCCGAGATGGAGACAATATAGTCATTCCCGATGGTTCAAGTTGTACTTACGCCGGTTTAGCAATCGCTTCATTCCGAAAGAATGTTCGAATTACGACTTCTAATGACGTATTAATTCGAGAGATGCGAGACAATCCATGTGTTGCACGTGCATTCCATCGCGGTTTTTCAATAATAGGAGGTGATGCCGATTTCGATGCAAACCTGCAATGCACACAACATGGAGGTACATTTAAAACTGATGCGGAAAAGCAGTTTGAACGTGCCATTTCACACGACCCTCAGGCAACAGTTGTGATCATTTCTGTAAATGGATTGTTACCGGATGATGGTCCATTCAGTAAAGATGGAGACACTTATGCCGTTAAGAAACAAATTATCGATTCTGCACTCGAAGCGAACGTAAGAGAGATCGTTTTCATAGCAGATTATCATAAACACCTCCAAAACAATCGTAGTAACTATGGGATTCCTATCTATGCAACTGCAAAAGAATGGAGGTCGACGATAGAAAAAAACTATGAACGATTTTCGATCGCGACATCACCTCCACCTGCAATTCATTCACATTTTAAATCGATTGAACCAAATATTCAGGATCGTGATATAATTTCAACTGACATTAAGGAACTCAAAGCCCCTTCTATCCGGGATTATGTGCAGGCAGCAAAAGCCTTCGATTCCATGTTGCGTAGTACACCAATGAATGAAAGCCGCTTTCATGAGGCTATTATTGATGATAACTCTGAACAATTAAGTCAACTAAATTAGAGATTTCCCAATCAGTGGCAGACGTTTTTAAGTAAAACTAAACAGGCTTTTGGAAATACATTAGTTATTGACTGTTTATTGATAAAGGAGAAAAATCCATTTCTTACTAGCCGCAAACTCTTTAAGATCCATATGCAATATTCAAGGGATGATATTTCTGTTTATTTAACAGCATTTGTTCTTGCTGCTTGAGCAGTATTATAAAATTAAAGAAGGGATTCGATGGTGTTTCATTTTAAAACGATCATTTGTGCGTTAGTCTGTCTCTTTACGATTACCTGTTTTTCGGTGTCGGAAGGAAATCAGAAAGGGTTCTTCGAGAGTGAGATGGCAATTCTGCGTTCAATTCAAACAAAACAAGGTCCTATGATTGAAATTACAATTGGCGATCTTATTTGCACCACTCCTCATTTAACGATTAAACGCAAGCAAAAGCCAGTATCTACAGTAATCCCTGTGAAAGGGAAGATTGAAATCAAACAGGGAAAAGCATCGTATAGTGCTGCAATGTTTGAGATAGCGTTACGCGAATAAGTAGAAATCGCAAAAAAATATAATTAACGATTGCTTTGTTCTAGTTTTATCCATTCCTAACTTGAAATCCTGCTTTCAAGTTAGGAAGCTTGTGTTTCTCTCACCGGTGGTTGCTCCAGGAGAAACTCCATTTCTCCACTTTTCACGTCATATAACGCGCCAACAACCATCACCAGCCCGGCATCCATTTTTTCTCGAATTGAATCACTACGTTCTATAATTTCATGCACTGTCCTGAGAACGTTTTGCTTGGCGACATCATCTATGAATGTCTCTCGATCTGCTGGACTCATATCATTTAAGCGTTTGCAGGCTTCTTTGTCCGTAGAATGTTCGACCTCGTTGATAATTGCTTCCAGATGGGAACAACCTGTTGTTTGTTGAACATCTTTATTTTCTGCTAAAAGTTCAAGCGAAGACTTCACCGCACCACAACGTGTGTGCCCTAATACAAGAACCAATTTGACACCAGCGACCCCCACTCCATATTCGATACTCGCCAGTGATTTCGTACCGATCACATTTCCGGCAACACGAACACTGAAAATATCCCCAATCCCCAAGTCCAGAACCAATTCAGCGGGTACACGAGAATCAATACAACTTAGCACAACTGCTAATGGGTTTTGTTCTCCAGCTGTGGCATTAACTTGCCGTCCAAAGTCTCGTGAAAGTCGATTGCCGGTGTAAAAACGTCGATTGCCTTCACGCAAAATTTCGAGAACCTGTTCCGGCGTAACGCGATCTTGCAACTCCCGTGTCGTGAAGTCTGCAAATTGTATTTCATCGTGTAATTGGTACCTTTTACGAAACCCACGCAGACTCACTGAAATACCTCGTGTTGGCGCAATATTGTATTTAAACTCTTGGATCAAACTCAAAATATCAGGATCGATATAGTCAGTCCCAGTAGCATCAATCAGCAAATGAGTGCCGCGTTGTGCGTCATCGAATAGTCTATTGAGCGCTGCACGGTTCAGAAAACTAACCTGATTTGCCAATTCGATATGCAGAATGTCGCCATCCAGATGGGTCTCTACAATCCGCCGAATCGGCTGACGAAGATTGCTGTTAAGGATAAACAAGACACTGACAGCCAATCCAATCAAAATACCAACCAGCAAATCTGTGAACACAATAGAGAGCAGCGTTACGAGAAACGGTATGAACTGGTAACGACCTTCCTTCAACATTTGGCGAAATAAGGCCGGGCTGGCAAGTTTGAACCCTGTGACCAACAGAATCGCAGCCAACGCGGCAAGCGGAATCATATTCAAGTAGATGGGAAACAACATGACGGAAACCAAAAGCAGTACACCATGAAAAATGGTGGCCAGTTTGGTTCTCGAGCCAACACTTACGTTAACAGAACTACGCACGATTACAGAAGTCACTGGGAGTCCACCGATCAGGCCCGACACAATGTTTCCTACTCCCTGCGCTACCAGCTCTCGACTGGGTGGTGAATTGCGTTTCAAAGTATCAAGCTTGTCGACCGCTTCCAGATTTAGCAACGTTTCAAGCGAAGCCACAATGGCAATGGTAATACCCCCGAAATAAACGGCCGGATTATTCCACTGTGAAAAATCAGGAAACTGGAAAAAAGTCCAAAGATCATTAGCAGATTCAGCAACAGGAATCTGGACAAGATGAGTGACTCCAATCGCCCAGGGTTTGCCTAGACTTTGAAAAAATATATGAAGCAGAACACCAAGCAATACAACAACCAGCTGTCCTGGAATCAGCGAATTTTTTAAGAATCGAACTCGTCCCCACACTACCAGTAAGGCAATCGAAAGCAGTCCCACAACGGCTGCTCCAAAATGGATATCTCCCGCAACAACTGTAAGAATTTCTGAAAAGGTATTTTGCTCATCAGGCTGAGAAAATGACATTTCCCCTTCCGGATCGGTATCGTGCCCCAGCACATGAGGAATCTGTTTCAGAATGAGAATCACACCAATGGCGGCCAGCAAACCCTTGATCACACTTGAAGGAAAAAACGCTGATAGTGATCCAGCTCGGATAATCCCCAGACCGATTTGAATGATGCCACCGATAAAGACGGCTAACAGAAAAGCTTCAAAAGACCCCAAAGCAGCAAGCTGTGCGATAACAATCGCTGTCAATCCTGCTGCCGGCCCACTGACACTAGTACTGGAGCCACTGATAGACCCGACAACAAGCCCACCAACAATCCCGGCTAACAAACCGGAGAATAAGGGAGCTCCGGAAGCCAGTGCAATTCCCAAACAAAGAGGCAACGCCACAAGAAAGACGACTAACCCCCCAGTCAGATCTCGTGGAACGTCAGAGAAAATAGAATCCGAGAATTGTTCGTCTGCCATATTTATTACTCAGAGTTGAAGCGATCTTAGTGAAGAATTTAGAGCAAACAAAGTCATTAAAAATTGGTTATCTTCCAGAATGAGAATTCCAGAATCCTTCCATTACATTCAACGAGCTAACGTACTAAAAAACAACTCTATCCCACTCCTCTTTTTTCTACCACAGTATGATTTACAGATTTCGTATTATAACCACTAACTTCGGATTCTAAATAGACTTTGGATATTTTACACAACTATCTCAATAGTGAATGTTGGAGCATCAAAACGATATTAATATCCAATTAATTCAATCGGTTTTCTAATAAAAAGTGGTCGAATCACTGAAAACGTCTAAAATCTGTTGTCAAATAGTAGTGATGAAATACCAGTCATTGGAAAAAAATTCCATACCAATTTTCACGCAAAATCATAGCATTTATTTTCATACTCTATGACAGATACCCTTCCATTATTGCTTATTAATGATTCTTAGGGCTTCGAATCACTCAAAAAAAGAGATCTAAATAGGGAGAAACAAACAACGATGAAGAAACAGAATCTCTTGATAACGGCTTGTCTCATACTGCTGTTCGTTCCTAAGAATGCTCCCCTATTTGGTGCGGACCCAGTCAAAAGTTCATGGCCGCAGTGGCGAGGACCAAGTCGCGATGGTTTCATTCAAGGATTAAAATTACCCGAATCACTGTCAGAGAACCGCTTGAAACAAACCTGGCAAGTCAAGCTGTCCCCCAGTTATTCAGGTCCTATTGTCGATGCTGATCGCGTCTTCGTAACTGAAACTCAGGATAAGAAAAATGAGGTAGTTCGTGCATTAGACCGCAAAACGGGTCAAGAGCTGTGGAAGCAAGATTGGCAAGGCGCGATGACCGTTCCTTTTTTCGCAAAAGCAAATGGTGACTGGATTCGCGCCACGCCGGCTTTTGACGGTGAACGCCTCTATGTCGCTGGCATTCGTGATGTGCTGGTTTGCCTCGATGCTGATTCCGGCGAAGAACTCTGGCGACTGGATTTCGTCAAAAAATTAGGTACGAATCTTCCCGCATTTGGATTTGCTTCTTCACCCCTCATAATCGGCGACCATGTTTTTGTACAAGCTGGAGGTGGTTTGTGTAAAGTTGATAAACTTTCTGGTGAGATTCAATGGCGTGTACTCGATGATGGTGGAGGCATGTTTGGCAGCGCTTTCTCTTCACCATACTATGCAGAACTAAATGGTGAGCCTCAACTCATCGTACAAACTCGAACTAAGTTAGCTGGCATCGACCCCGAAGATGGCAAGATCCTTTGGAGCCAGAAAATCCCTGCATTTCGTGGCATGAATATTCTGACTCCTACAGTCTATAAAAACTCAGTCTTCACCAGTAGCTATGGTGGTGGCTCATTTCTATTCACAACTTCGAAAAATGAATCAGGATGGAATCTGGCTGAAACCTGGACAAATAAGACACAAGCTTATATGTCTTCCCCCATTATCATTGATGGTCACGCCTATCTTCATCTGCGAAACCAGCGTTTTACCTGTATCGATCTTGAAACTGGCAAAGATCGTTGGACGACCACTCCTTTCGGTAAGTACTGGAGTTGTGTTACCGATGGTGAAAAGATTCTGGCGTTAGATCAAAAAGGCGATCTGCTGTTGATTCGAGCCAACCCCGAAAAGTTCGATTTGATTGACCGCCGTAAAATCGCCGATGATTCCTGGGCACACATCGCAGTCAGTGGTAACGAAATTTTTGTTCGTGCCTTGAACGACTTATCCGTTTATCGCTGGGAATAACATTGAGCTCAGTGAATGTCCCTGAAATTAGAATAAGACGACTTAACAAACATGCCATAAACACGGACGGTGACTACGTTTTGTATTGGATGATTGCCAATCGGCGTATGGACTATAATTTCAGTTTACAACGTGCTGTTGAAGTCTGCGAACAATTAAACAAACCGCTGCTTGTATTTGAAGCTCTGCGATGTGGATACAAATGGGCAAGCGACCGCATTCATCAGTTTGTTTTAGAAGGAATGTCTGTCAATCAGGAGCGTTTTAAAAACTCGACAGCAACCTATTATTGCTACGTTGAACCAGAGCCCGGTCACGGGAAAGGACTGCTGGAAGCACTGGCAAAAAAAGCTTGTATCACTATTACTGATGATTTCCCCTGTTTCTTTATCCCCAAGATGTTGAGGCAGGTTGTTCCTCGTTTGCCAGTAGTCGTGGAAGCCGTTGACTCCAATGGTTTATTACCGATGAGAGCGGCCCCACAAATTTACCCAACAGCCTACGCGTTTCGCCGGTTTCTTCACAAGGAACTTCCTGAACATTTGCGAGACAAGCCGCAAGCGAATCCACTCGCAAGAAAGAAATTACCAAACTTAAAGAACATTCCCAGCGAGATTCGTACCCGTTGGAAACCGATATCTGCAAAAAGCTTACAAACTACTTTGAAGATTCTAACGAAGTTACCAATAGACCATGGAGTTGGATCTGTTGCCTTTGAGGGGGGAGCGGTGGCTGCTAAAAGGGCACTAACCAGCTTTCTCAGCAAACAGTTCGATCACTATATTGAACAGCGTAACCTGCCAGAAGAGGAAGTCACCAGCGGTCTCTCTCCCTATTTGCATTTTGGACATATTTCCGCACACCACATTTTTAATCAAATCATCAAACAGGAAGAATGGTCGGTTGAGCAAGTGTGCGATCAAAAGGCAACGGGAAAACGTGCCGGCTGGTGGGGCATGAGTGAAACAGCCGAAGCTTATCTCGATCAACTGATTACCTGGCGCGAACTAGGATATAATATGTGCTCGCAGCGTGAGGACTATGACCAATACGAATCACTGCCAGACTGGGCTCAGACCACTCTTGAAAATCATGCCAGAGATCCACGAGAGTACTGCTACACATTAGAAGAATTTGAAAAATCAAAGACGCACGATGCACTATGGAATGCAGCCCAAATGCAACTCGTAACTGAAGGCCGCATACATAACTATATGAGGATGTTATGGGGGAAAAAAATCATCCATTGGTCGGAATCACCGCAAGAAGCACTACAAATCATGATTCACCTCAACAACAAATACGCAGTGGACGGTCGCAATCCCAATTCTTATAGCGGCATCTTCTGGTGTTTGGGGCGTTATGACCGTGCCTGGGGACCAGAGCGTCCCATCTTCGGCAAAATTCGCTACATGAGCAGCAAAAACACCGCGCGAAAGTTCCGCGTCGAAGGCTACCTGGAACGCTATGGAAATCAGAAGCGTCAAAATTCTTTGTTCGATTGATGATTCTCGTATATGTTGAAATCCCTACCACATCTCACCTTTATGTCTAATACCTTTCATTGTTTCTCTCATCTTGTAATCATGGTTATTACAGTCTAATACCTTAATTGCCCGTTACCTGTTCGAACCGGAGAAACGCACATGGAACTATCCAGACGAAGTTTTATACATGCTGGTACTGGCACGTTCCTTTCTGCCGTTTTAGGAAACAGTTCCCAAACATCAGAAGCTCAAAGTAAACAACAGGTAGTAAATCCTCTCGACAAAGCGCTCGGGATCACCACTTCTTCTTTGACCTATCAGATGTCATCAATCCCGGCAAAGGGAAAATTTACACTACTGGAGCTTCCTCATATTCTACGAAATGAACTAGGGATGACCGTGATTGACCTCAATACTTCTACTCTGGCTAAGACCGATCAAAAGTATCTTGATCAGGTCCGAGACTCAGCGGAAAAAGCAGGTTGTATTCTCACCAATTTAAAGATGAACCAGCGCAATTTGGATATGAACAGTACCGATGCAACAACGCGCAATAAGGCACTCACTGCCTATAAAAAATCGATTGATGTTGCTGCACATCTGGGTTTGAAATGGGCACGCCCCTTACCTCTTGTGAAACGTCCCGATATGAAAATTCACGTTGCCAGCTATCGGAAATTGTGTGAATATGGAGCCGAACGCAATGTGCAACTGCTGGTAGAAAATTATGGCTGGATGCAAAATGATCCGGAATCAGTTGTGAAGTTAGTCAAAGCCATCGGTGGCAATGTTGCAGCGTGCCCCGATACAGGAAACTGGGACAGTAATCCCATACGTTATGCTGGACTGAAAAAAACATTTCCCATTGCGGTTACCTGTGATTTCAAAGCTCGTGCGATGGGCCCCAGGGGAGAGCATTCTCTCTATGATCTAAAACGTTGTTTCGAGATTGGTTGGAATGCCGGTTTTCGTGGGCCGTGGTGTTTCGAACATGCTAATAAAGATCAAAGGCAACTCTTCCGTGAACTGTCACTGTTGCGCGACATGCTTCAAGGCTGGATGAAAGAAGCAGCAGAAAACAACTCTGATTGTTAACTCAGAGATAATGTGGTACTGCCCGTTCTGGATCACTCTCTTCAAATTCGACATATTGTCTGAAATAACTTCATGGTAACGGAGTTTCCTGGTAAGACACTTCTATCCATTTTCCCTTACGCTTTACCCATGATTCAAGAATCTGTACGCGGGCGGGCAATTTCTCCCCGGCATAGGTTCCCGCCAATTTTGCTTTATATGAAATTAATGCAGTTTTAGGAGTTACGTATAAAATCTTTTTAGGCTCTGCTTCGAACAACGTAATTTTCAGTTCTGGCAATGCTTTCAACTGATCTTTTCGATTAAAGAACTGATAGGAGGGAGCAATCGAAATATGGTTGGTATCAATCAACTTTCGTATCGTAGCGTCATCCTGTTTTTCAAAAGCGGTATCCAAAATTTCAACGGCCTTAAGTAGTTCGGTATTTTTACCGTCGGCGTGGTCTTCTGCGAACAAAGTGGTTCCTGCTAACAGATTGAAAATGATGGTCATGACAATAAGTCGAACGAACATGGGCTATTCCTTTCGAAGAAAATTGAATGTGTCAATGATGAGTGAGTTTTCAACTCTCGACAGGGTTGCGACTTGAGAACTGTTCGAGAACCTTTGTGAGAAAATATGTTACTTTAGGAAACTGATGTGTGATATAAAATTCCAAGTAATTAATCGAAAATTCAAGGAAGACAAGTCATCCTGATTACTCCACCAATTCGTACCTGCTTTGTACAAATCCATTTTCATATGTAAGAGTTTCGATGTGCTGCAATTTCTTGTCTTTGTCCAAAGGTCCAAATAGAGAAATGCCACTGCCAATCAGAACTGGTACTTTGGTAATGATAAGTTCCTGAATCAATCCGGCATTCAGAAAACTTTGAATTGTTTTACCACCATCAATGTATAAGTGCTTTAGCCCCTCATCTGAAAGCTTCTGTACTAAGTCAGATGGGGAACATGATGTCGACTCTACCGTAGGAGGCAAGTGGCTCGGAATTGGAAGTGGTTTGCTGCTGAGTACGATCACCCGTTTGGATCCATAAGGCCACTCTCCAAAGGAGAGTACTAATTCAAACGTGTTGCGTCCCATCACCAGAGCATCGACCGAATCCATGAATTCGTGATAGCCATAGTCTTCCCCATCAGGATCGCTTTGCCCATCACTGCCGGGCAACCAATCGAGTTCTCCATTTTCTCGGGCGATAAAACCATCCAGACTGGTGGCAATGTAAACCGAAGCTTTCACAAGTCACTCCATTTTCGTCTAAAAACTTTAGTGTACTACATCAGGGGTAATCGATGGTTTTTCTTGTGCAACCGTATAATCACGTTCATTCACAGGGGGATGTCCCAATGGACCGAACGTACCGAATTCTTCACATTGATCGTTGCCTAAAATAAACTTCACATCGATACCTGTTTCACTCACATCACAGCGATGAAAGCCAAAGCGAGTATCTGCATCCGGCCAGCGTTCAGACAATTGTCCTGTATTACCAGCAGCCTGTGTGCGATATACGCGAATGTTATCGACGACTTGAACGGGACGCCCCGTGTGAACGTGCCCACAAAATAGAATTTCAACTTTGGATGCTTTAAGAATTTCCCATAGCCGCTGTCGGTGTGGAGGATCAATCGAAAAATACCAGTTGTCATACTGATCTCCATCAGTCAGATCCCATGCCGGTTCGTCAGGTTGTTCCATAAACGGCCAATAATGCATTACAGCCACATGGTGCTTTGCTGACGGAAGTTGGGGCAAACGTTCCATCATTTGCCAGAAGCGTCGTTCATGTGGGAGCCCCGTGCCTGCGACGGCAGCATAAAAACCGGTAAATCGCACATCACGATGTCGAAACGACCATTGCAATGGACCAAAATAGGCACTGAACAGGTCCAGACGCTGGGCAGTCATATTCAAATCCGGATCATGCCAACCTAATCCCAGTGGGTCCCAACGACTTTTTACACCGTTTTGAGAGGCGTGTTTGTTGCCTACATCCATATTTCCGGGAATCACAAATGTGGGAAAGGGAAGTGTATCCAGATCTTCGCGTGCTTGCTGATATTCAAACTCATGTGTGTCTCCGTCACGGGTGAGATCACCACCATGTAAGAGCAAATCAGCATCAATGGCAGCAATTTGTTGCTTAATCGCTGCCCAGCGTTTGTTGATCGCGGGCCGAAATCGATAAGAGCGGGGAGTTCCCATATGGCTGTCATTAACATGCAGGAAAGTCCATGGATAGTCTGGTTGATTCATGTTTTACTCATGCAAAATAAGTGAAAGCTTCTGATAATCATGAACACGACTGCTATTGCACACTCAAGTGCAAATGCATAAAAATAAAGGTAATGGAGTTCAATTTTGATATTATCCCATTATCGGGATTTCAGTAACGTTAAATTATTTGACGGTACAATAAAAAGGAGTAGATAAATCATGGTTTGCACACACCTAAAAGAACTATATCAACTTTGTGAGAAGAATCAGCTGAAACTCGCAGGATCTGATCTGATTCACATCATTTGCAAACAATGTGAGCAAGAGGAAACCTGTCCTTCTACCTTGATGGACGAATATGATTTCAATCACGCTGATGATGACGAATCTGCTTCCAAAACGGAAGGCAAACATCCTGCCTGAACCCAGTTTGTCATTGGCGTATTATTTCCAGAATCACAACGTTGCTTTAACGAATCATGATGCAGGACGGACTTGGCATTGAAACTGGCTCGCCTACGGGTGTCAGGCCACCAGTTTTTTTACCGATTCGAAATACCACCACATTATTGCCGGGCATATTCGCGCAAAGTAGGAATTTGCCGTCTGCCGTGATCGCCAGGTTTTGTGGGCCTTTGCCAAGGCTTGGTTCAATTCCCAATAGAGTCAACTGCCCTTGATCATCAATCCGATACGCTGCAATGCTGTCGTGCCCGCGGTTCGTACCGTACAAAAAACGACCATCAGGTGTAATTTTCAAATCGGCAGTATGGCTTGTGCCTTCAAAATCTTCGGGCACTGTGGATATTGTTTGACGTTCAATGAGCGTTCCAGTTTTGAGATCATAATCAAATTCAGAGATGGAATTCTTTAGTTCGTTGATGACATAAAGGTGTTTTCCATTGGGATGAAATGTCAGATGTCGAGGACCGGCACCAGGGAGAGTTCTCACAAACGGTTGCAGACTTTCTGAAAGCTTGGCTGTTTTGGGATCAAGCGCATAAGCTAATACCTTATCCAGGCCTAAATCTGCGGCATAAACAAATTTCTGATCGGGACTGATGACAATACTGTGTGCATGTGGTTCTTTCTGTCGCGCGGGATTAACGCTCGAGCCTTTATGCTGGATAAAAGAAGATGCTTCACCTAGTGAACCATCTTCTTTGACAGGCAGTGATGCTACACTACCCGATGAATAGTTGGCAACGACGACTGCTTTTCCTGACTTATCAATATCCAAATAACATGAGGCCGTTCCCAAAGAAGACTGCCGATTCAGTAATTTCAATTTTCCAGTGCGACCAAGCAATTCGTAAGCGGCAACGGATTCGTTTTCTTTACCACCAAATTTTCCTGGTGCATGGATTGAATAGAGATATTTGTTATCCGGTGAAACTGCCAGAAAAAAAGGATGTTCGACATCGGTTGTCCGCTGTACCAGTTTTAATTCCCCCGTTTCAGGATTCAGTTTAAATGCATGAATGGCTCCTTTATCACCGGGAGCAAAAGCGGAAATGAACACGAGTGGTTCTTCTGCAGCCGCTTTTTGTGCTGTAGAACTGAAAACGAGACCTGCAATAATCGGGTAGAGAAACAATGCCTGTTCGTATGACATGATAGACTTCCAAGTGGAGACAAAGGGTGAATGCTCAAAGCTTGTCAACAAATTATATCAACAGAACATGACAACTTCCATATCGACGTTCAATATCGTATTTTCGAATTATCAATTTCACAGGACCAGGCATCAATTCCTCCCTGCATACTTTTGACATCTGTAAAGCCCTGCTGCAACAACCAGTTAGTCACTTGCAAACTACGCATACCATGATGGCAGTAGACAATAATCTCTTCTGAGCGATGTATTTCCAACTCGGATACACGCTGCTGAATCTCGCTCATAGGCAACAGTCGAGATGCTGAGATATTGACTAAGTCATATTCTTCTTGTTCCCGACAATCGAGTAATATAAATTCATGATTTGCATCGATTTTTTGTTTGACGGTGTGACAATCAACTTCATGAGGAGACATGAATGAATTCTCTATTCTTTAAAAATGCACGATCGTAAAAAAATTGGAAGTTGTCTGATTAACGTGCCATTGGGAATGACTATTTTCTAGACGTTGTCTCAAACGTGGGTGGCAGGGGGTTCTCAATTTTCCCGGGTTTTCGTTGATTGGCGCCAGGACGATTTGTATCGCCTAAATCAGCGCGACCTTTTTCCGCTAGAATCATCAGTTCTTTCACAATCTCTGGATGTTGCTCAGCCACATTATGTTCGGAACTAATGTCGGTCACCACATTAAACAAAAGTGGTTTTGAGCTTTCCCCCTTTTTAAAGTGAGGATGGCGACTGAATTTTTTTAGCGGCAGGAAAAGTTTCCAAGGCCCTTTACGCACTGCTTGTAACTGTTCCATTGCATAATAGTAAAAAACATCATACGGCGTTTTCGCACCTGCTTTGCCGACAATGAGTGGACGGATATCATGACCATCGATGATCCGATCCGTGGGCACTTTTGCCTTTGAAAGATGTGCAAAAGTAGGCAGTAAATCCATGGTCGTCGCTAGCTCTTCACAAACCGTTCCCGCGGGAATCGTTTTCGGCCACCACATGATTGTTGGCACACGGAACGCTCCTTCCGCCGTCGTGTATCCACGACCGTGCAATGGATTATTGGTACCTCGCTCGGTGCTGGCCATGTTCCTGGCCATTGGCGAGCCGTTGTCTGACGTCCAGATGACAAGCGTGTTTTGATCAATGCCCAGCTCAACAAGCTTATCCAAAATTTGTCCAGTTGACCAATCGAGTTCTTCGATGCTGTCTCCCCAGGGACCATTTTTACTTTTGCCACGAAAAGCTTCACTGGAAAAAGGTTTTTGTGTACTGCCCGGCATTGCTTGAGGAAAATAGAGGAAGAATGGTTGATCTTGATTCCGCTCAATAAATTCGACTGCCTTCTCGGTATATTGTTTGGTTAACAAATTGCGATCAACGCCTGCTTCGATGACCTTGTCATTTAACATCACAGGCAGGGGAGGCCATTGATTTCCTTCAAACCGTTCTCCGAGTCGTTTGCCTACAGCTTGAGTCATGTCATCACTGTAAGGAATGCCATAAAAGTATTCAAAACCTTGTGCCGTAGGGAGAAACGGGGGCTGATCACCCAAATGCCATTTCCCGATCATTCCGGTTTTGTAACCTTTGTCTTTCAAAATTTCGGCCACAGTGATCTCGTCCGGATGTAAACCATAGGGAGAAATCGGTCGTAGAACTTGACCATCGCGGGGATTCCAATGCATACCAACCCGTTGAGAATAACAGCCCGACATAATCGAAGCACGAGAAGGAGTGCAGACACCGGCGGTCACACAGAAATGGGTAAACTTACGACCTTCTCTCGCCATTCGATTTAAACAGGGAGTCCGGTTGACGGTCGAGCCAAAGGGTTCGATATCGCCATAACCCAGATTATCACAAAAGATAACAATAAAATTGGGAGGCTGCTGATGAGAAGCGGCAGCTTGTTTCGGTTTAGCAGACACCGATTCCAGCACGAGGCCTGACATTACTCCTGTTAATAAGAGTAAATTCCATAGATATTTCACTTTGCTACCCTTTATTTTTTATAGATGTGGCTTTGATCAGCCAGTTCAAATTGAGCGAGTGAACGAGAATCATTTTAGACTCACTAAGATTCCATCTTAAATGGTACACCGACTGTTTCCAAAATAAAACCGGACAAACGAGCAAATGGATTGTGTATCGAAGCAGGATTCGCATAATAAATATCATAGAGCTTTGATTTGACACACTATGAGTGACTCCCTAAGGATACCCGGTAACGTGACTGAAGAACAATCGACAACTGTCAGGCCACATTGGTGGCAGCGAATTGGCCCTGGATTAGTAACCGCCTGTGTTGTGATTGGCCCGGGCAGCATTTTGACGAGTTCCAAGCTTGGTTCCGAGCATGGCTATAGCATGATCTGGGTTGTACTCGTTTCGGTTATCTTCATGCTGATCTATACTTCATTAGGTGCAAAGCTGGGAGCGGTAACCAATGAATCAACTTGTACATTATTAGCTCAAAAAGTTGGCAGACCATTAACTGTGTTAATAGGATGTGGCGTCTTTTTCATTTCTGCCGCCTATCAGTTTGGGAATAATTTGGGTGTTCACTCAGCCCTCGAAAATTACACTGATTTTAAATATGGCATTGTAATATTCAACGCGATCTCAATTGCATTTTTGTTTGGCTTTAAGAACCTCTATAAACTCATCGAACGTCTGATGTCTGTTTTTGTTGGTCTCATGCTGGCGTCTTTTGCTATCAATCTCTTTTTTGCGAAACCCAATTTGCTGGAAATGGCAGAAGGAATCATTCCCGGTTCTGGTGGGAATGGTGTCGATTCGATTCTTAATATTTCGCTCCTGGGGCTTGTTGGTACGACTTTTGTCATCACTGCAGCCTTCTACCAATCCTATCTGGCTCGGTTCAAAGGCTGGACAGTAAAAGACCTGAAAGATGGGCGGATTGATGCCCGTGTCAGTGCCGGCATTATGGCCTTAATCACGATCATGATTATGTCTACCGCAGCTGCCGTGCTTAGAGGACAAGATCTTAGAGGGGTCGGTGATGTAGGAAACGCTTTGAAGCCCCTGTTTGGCGAAAAAGGACAAGTTTTATTTTGTATCGGTTTGTTTTCCGCCGCCTATTCGTCCTTCATTGTAAACTCGATGATAGGTGGATTTATTTTATCAGACAGCCTGGGATTAGGTAGCACACCTCAACACAAATCGACACGTATTCTGACAGCAATTGTGTTATTGACCGGAATGTTCGTCGCGCTCTACGTTATTGAATCAGGGATTCGTCCTGTTGCTGCAATTGTGGCAGCACAGGCAGTCACAGTCGTGGCTGCACCATTAGCTGCAGGTGGACTACTCTTGTTAACCAGCAGTAAAAAAGTGATGGGCGAACATCGTAATGGCGTTTTAATGAATATTTTCGCAGGCATCGGTTTCTTGTTACTCTTAGGTATGGCCTGGTATATCGCAACCCAGAAAGTGATTCCCGAAATCCAGAAAATGCGGGGGCAATCGGCAGCGGTAGCGCCGGTGGAAAATTCGGAAGAGAAAAAATAGTACTCGACATTGCAAATGAGATTCCTATGAAACGTTTGATTCAAATGATTTGTTTTGTTTTTTGTCTGCTTGCAATGCAGCAATCGATGCTGTTTGCAGCAAAAGCGAAAGCAGACAATCGTCCTAATATCATCTTTATTCTGCTCGATAATGTGGGAAAAGACTGGTTTCGCAGCTATGGCAGCCAGGAAAACCAGACTCCGAATATCGATCATCTGGCTTATACCGGGCTACGATTTCGGAATTGTTATGTGACTCCGGTCTGTAGCACTACACGACATATGTTGCTGACAGGCCGCTATCCTTTCCAGTCCGGCTGGCATACGCATCATGACCCGGCGATCTATGGCGGCGGATATTTCGACTGGGACCGGGAAGTCTGTTTTGCGCGCATCCTCAGAGATGCCGGCTATCATACCTGCATCTCCGGTAAGTGGCAGATCAATGACTTATTTGATCCCGCTCAGAACGATGCGCTCAAAAAACATGGATTTGAAGAACATTGCATCTTCCCGGAAGGTAAAAAAGGACATCCGGCACATAAACAGCGTTACTGGAATCCGTATGTCATCAAAAATGGTCAGCGAATGGAGACAAAAGGGAAATTTGGTCCTGATATCTTTACTGACTATCTGATCGAATATATGAAAACACATCGGGATCGCCCCTTCTGTGCCTACTATTCTGCGATTCTCACTCACATCCCCGTTGTCTCGACTCCGCACAATTTGGGGAAAGAGTTAACACCCCGCGAAAAGTTTGCCGGGATGCTAAATTACTCGGATCACTTGATTGGTCGATTAGTCACAGCGATGGATGAACTGGGAATTCGTGACAATACAATTCTCTTCATTGTTCCCGATAATGGAACCGATAATGGAACTGATCAGAACGCAGAACAGAGCCTGGGAGGTCGCATCAACGGTCGAGTCTCTGGAGAGGGAATTTATTCTCTCAAAGAGCAGGGGATCAATATGCCGTTGATCGTGAATTGTCCGAAGCTGGTCGGCAGTGAGCGCATCAGTGATGACCTGATTGACGTGTCCGATGTGCTTCCAACATTAGCCGATCTGGCAAAGGCTCCACTCCCCAAAGGAGTCAAGATTAATGGGAGATCATTTGCACCACAAATTCTGAATCAGCCTCTCAAAACTCCCTGGCGTCCTTGGTGCCTAACACAATATTACAAACAGAGAGTGGTTCGAGACGAACGCTTTAAGCTCTACTCAACGGGTGAGTTTTATGACCTTTCGGAAGACCCTCTGGAGTTGCATAATCTCGCAAATTCCAACCGGATTAAAACAGACAAGGTGAGTCTGGAATCGTACGCACAACTCAGGAATGTGCTGGACTCACTCCCCGAAAACAGTAAACTACCCTGGGAATTTCGGAGTATTTCCGCCAGAAGAATACGTGCAGAAGAAGCCCGGCAGAAACAAGCTGGAGATTCAAACCTCAAACCGTAATTGTCGTCCCCAATGAAGCCAGAATCTTTCAATCGGAATCCCTGGAATTCGATAATTCATCGCTATTTCACCTGATTAGAACTGGAAAATAGGGAAATTCTCGAAATTCGCCCAAAATCCGAAATCTGCTCTTTATGTTCTAAAAAGCTCGTATATGATGGAGCCATGAAAGAAAGGCTTGTAAAACAGGCTTTAGTGGCTCGTTTTTCAGTTTCCTACCCCCTTTGCTCAATACTGCATTAAATGAAATGCCTACACTTTGAGCCCAGAAAGAGCCACCCCAATATGGAAATGGGGGAGAACCCAAATCAATGAGGTTTCTGGCGCTATCGTTGCGGAACCTCTTATGAATAAATGAGTTAGATTTGGCTAAATTATCAGGTTTGGTCTAACCAGACAGACTCACTCAATACCGTTACCTCAGCTTTTGTTGCTGAAACGCCTGAGAAACATTTACCTAATTATTTGAAGAGAAATTGGAGATTTAAAAGGATGGTTTATCCTGTTGCTGAAGTTGTGCGTTTATTACCTTCATCCCGGCTACCGGAATATACTTTTGTTCCCGGTAAAAACCTGCCGCATCCTTACCGCGATCCAAAGGGTCACAGCTATGGTAATAAACCCAAACCCCCTAAAGCTCTAACCGAAGATAATTGGGTTGAACATCGTAATTACCTGAATGCCATCGACTATTTCAATCTGGGGTTCTATTGGGAAGCCCATGATGAATGGGAACGCCTGCTGAGAGTATGTGGCCCGGATTCTATTCCCGGTCGGTTCCTGAAAGGATTAGTGAAACTTTCCGCCGCGGGTATCAAAGTTCGAGAAGGAAGTATCCATGGCGTGCGTCGTCACGCTGCTTCTGCCGGTGAAGTCTTTGCAGACGTCGCAGCAGAATCGAACGCTGACCACTATTGTGGACTCGAATTAACGAAGCTGCAATTTGCAGCTGACCGCGCCGCTCAGCTCCGTTATCCCGATGATTTAACGATGGGCGAGCCAATTCGGGTTTTCCCATTCATGCTGGAGCCGGAACCATTCCCGCTCGGTTAAATGGCATGAACCGCTGATTTGATTTTGAAGTTCTAATCTTGATATCCTCGATTCCCAGTCAGTCAGGAAACCATTGTGATGCGCATTCAAAGAACATTCTTTAGTTTCGTATGCCTGATTGTGTTTTGTCAACAGGCTCTGCTTGGCGCTGAATCAAAGTCAAAACCGAACTTCATTGTTATTTTTGCGGACGACCTGGGATATGGTGATCTGGAATGCTATGGTCACCCGCGGTTTAAAACTCCCAACCTGAATCAGATGGCGGCTGAAGGAGCACGCTTAACGCAGTTCAATGTGCCTGTTCCCTATTGTGCGCCATCGCGGGCAACACTGCTGACAGGTCGTTATCCCTGGCGGCATGGTGTTTGGTTTAACCCGGCGCCTGATGGAGGACGGTTTCGGAGTGGAGTCGGAATTGCCAAAAGTGAGCTTTTGCTGAGCGAGTTGTTGAAAGAGAATGGCTATGCCACGATCTGTGTAGGCAAATGGCACTTGGGACATGATCCACAATTTTATCCCACGCGACATGGATTCGATGACTACCTCGGTATTCTCTACTCAAATGACATGCGCCCTGTTAATTTATTTCAAGGCGAAAAAGTGGTTGAATATCCGGTGATTCAAGCCAACCTGACGAAACGTTATACAAACCGTGCCCTTAAATTTATTCGTAAAAACCAGAAACAACCTTTCTTTCTTTATCTACCACACGCCATGCCCCATAAGCCTCTTGCAGCGTCAGAAGCGTTCTATAAAAAGAGTGGGGCAGGTCTGTATGGAGACGTCATCGCCGAACTGGACTGGAGCGTAGGAGAGATTTTCAAAGCTCTCAAAGAATTGAATCTCGATGAGAACACATTCGTAATTTTTACATCAGACAATGGTCCCTGGTATGGTGGTCATACAGCAGGTCTCTCTGGAATGAAATCAACAAGTTGGGAAGGGGGGCTACGCGTACCGATGATTGCGCGCTGGCCAGGCAAAATTCCTCCTCAACAAGTCATTGACACTGTATGTGGATCGATTGACATCTTTCCCACTATCTTGAAACAGGCAAATATAAAACTACCAACGGACCGAATTATTGACGGAAAAGATTTGTTTCCTGTACTAACAGAGAAAGCAGATTCTCCTCACACTGCGTTGTACTCCATGAAGGGAAACGCTTTATTTACCATTCGCAGTGGCCCGTGGAAACTACATGTCAAACAATCACCACGTCGGGCACTCAAAACTCAAAGTAAAGACTGGATTGATCCACGGGGTCCTGATGGGGTCACAATTATTGCCCCTTATGAACAAGCCATGCCCAACCAATTCCCAGGACTGGTGAGTGGCGATCAGCCAGCGTCGATGATGTTGTTCAATCTCAAAGACGATTCCGCTGAACAACACAATGTAGCAAAGCAAAATCCGCAAGTCGTAGCTCGACTAAAAAAACTGTATGACGAAATGCACGCGCAGGTTCCCGATCAAATTCGTAATTTCAATAAGCAACCACAGAAGAAATCCTTACGTCAGAAAAAGTAAGATACGAGTTGTTTATCACAAGTTGCCAATGTCTACATAGATCAAGTCGAGATTCACACTAAATTTTTCAAAACAGAATTAGCAATTCTTCGACAAGACAATCCCGTCCAACTGCATTGATTATTGCAAGCTAATCGTGATTTCCACTCTGACCTTAAACTCTGTGTTTAAGGTTCTGTAGATTGTTCTTCACCACATCTGCACAGTAACCCCGCTTTTTGTGAGTTAGGTTTTTCATTCTCAAACGTCGCTCGTCTTTTGTGTTCGCTGTCACCATTATCCAACGCTTGTCAGGTGCCTTTCGTAGATATAATTAGACATTGCAAAGAACTGAAAAGTTGGGTTTGTTGAGTGTTTCAACAGTTGGGTCAGCCATGATGTCTTTTTACACCACATGTTGCCTGGATGTAGAAAAAGCACAACAGTGCCTGTTAAGAGTTTATGAATGTTAGCGGCGATAATTTTTCGTAAGCCTCTTCTTAACAAGGGTTTGTTGACATTGTAAATAGAAAGTAAATGAATCTGGACAAAATTGGTCCGCTCTTTGCGTCTATTCAATGTTCTTAACAGTTCACTGTTTAACAGCTTTGATAGTCAACAAGCAGAAAGAGAGAACGACGGCATGGCTTCAAAACGCGATCGAATGAGCGTCTATGTGCGTGAAGGAGTGACTGTACTGGATTTCGGAACGATGGAAATCTGGGATGGTGCCGATCTGTCCTTGTTGCGAGAGACTCTGACTCGTTTAGTCGATCAAGAAAAATGTAAATCGATTGGAGTCGAATTGACATACGTAAAATATATTCCAAGCGGTTTTTTCGGGATGCTTTACGATCTCTATGAAAAAGGGATCGCAGTAACGCTTTACAGTCCGCAACCAAACGTTGCCAGTATGCTCTGGTTCAAACAGTTCTGTGTGCATACCGAAGACGGACGTTATCTATTAAAAAGTGATTCAGCAATTGATCAGGAAAAACTTTCTGAAGAACAAATTCGAACCGAAAAAGAAAAGTGGGACAAAAGCCTGAAACAAACAAGCGATTATTCCACAACCGTCTCCTGAAAAAACAGATGCTAATTGCTTTCAATTAGAGCTGCATGTTTTTCCAGGCGATTTTTCAGTGAAAGATAATTGCTGGCCGCCGTCGATTCTTCTCTGAGTTCAGTATCAATCTGTTCTGCCATGTCGAATAGGTTAAATTCTTCCCAGGCTTCATGCAATTGAATTAACTGGTTTAATCCATTGGGATCCTGACGGAGCGGATCCGGAATCAGTGAAGCTACGGCAACTGCTGCTGCAGTTGTTTTACTCAATTCAGGATGAGTCAGCAGTTTCAACCCTTGATGGTGCAAATAGACGGTGCAGATTAACTCATCAGGAAACGACCAGTCTAACATCACATTTGCTGCTGCTTCACAGTGGTCCCAGCTAAAATGCCTCCGCTCATATTCATTGATGAGACAAGGATTGCTATCCTGATTGATGGTAAACTGTAGATAGAGGTCGAATAATTCTTTCGATAAAATCGGAAGCAGAAAATCCTGCAACATCGCTGCTGAAAAAGCAATATCTGGATCGACTTTCATTAATCGTGCTACTTCTCGTGCCATCAATGCCCGCTCAAGATTCGTGCTCCAGAAATTTGGTAGATTGATCAGCTTGGAATCATTGGTCGACATAGCCTGCTTCAAACCAGTCGTAATCAAAAAGAGTTTTGTCGAGCGGATCCCCATCAAGGTGATCGTTTGCTGAATAGATGAAACTTTACGACGTAATCCTAACGCGCTGGAATTCACCATCCGTAATAATTCACAAGAAATTCCAGCATCAGTTTCTATGATCTTACTGAGTTCTTTGGGTGTCGCTTTGGGATCTTCAGACTTTTGTGAAAATTCCATCACCGCTTTCGGTAACATCGGCAGCTTGATTTGAGGAGGTAATGGGCTTTTTTTTCCTTCTCCAATCAATTCCTTACGTAATTTTGTCCAATCAACCATTTTAGCCTCAGAGTTTTAACGGGGAGATAACATAACCGATCATTTATTCTTGTGTTCGGAGTCATTCTGATGCTTCACTTCCATCGTGACTTTGAATCGCTTTTTTGGGAGAAGATTTGACATCACATCTGGACTCTAAATTTATTCTCAAATCATTACTCAAGCTTAGCTTAAAGATTTGATCAGTGGCTGAATCTTTTTTCTCAAATTTACATCCTTCCATATAAACGAGCCCATTTTAAAGCGTTTCAATCAAATGAGCTTTTTTGAGTGCGGATTGAAATTAAATCATAAGTTACTAAAATTATGACACTTACAATCAGTCGACTGATCGTTATAGATGATGAATATCAAGTATATTCTCTTGTATACAGGTAAAACCCTTCAATTTTTTGGACTCAATTCATGGATGCGCAATCACTCGATTTTCTGAAAAATCTACTTCATGCTCCTGCTCCTTCTGGATACGAAGGCCCTATCCAAGAGGTTGTTCGTGAATATGTTGGTTCATTTGCTGATGAAGTCACAACAGACTTGCACGGTAACGTCATTGCAGCGATTAATCCGGATGCCAAAAGACGTGTCATGTTTGCGGGGCACTGTGATCAAATTGGTCTTTTAGTGCAGCATATCGACGATGATGGTTATCTTTGGGCAAACCTGATTGGTGGTTGGGACATTCAGATGTTGCTGGGACAGAACATGCAGGTACACACTGCCTCTGGACCAGTGCATGGCGTCATCGCTCGCAAAGCCATTCACTTGTTAACTCCTGAAGAAAGAAAATCGGTTCCAGAAATTAAAGACCTCTGGATTGACATCGGTGCCAAAAATGGAGATGAAGCACGAGAGCTGGTTGCGATCGGAGATCCTGTGACCTTTGAGCTTGGGTTTCGTCCCATGCTGAACCAGTTGGCTTCTGCTCCTGGCATGGACAACCGAGTCGGCGTCTGGGTCGTGATGGAAGCCTTACGCCAACTAAGTGAAAAAAAGCCTGAAGTGGGAGTCTTCTCCGTTTCCACAGTGCAAGAGGAAATTGGACTGAGAGGCGCAAAAACCAGTGCGTATTCAATTCAGCCTGAAGTCGGAATTGCCGTTGATGTGACACATGCCACGGACTGCCCTACAGTGAGCAAGAAAGAAAATGGTGATATTAAGGTTGGTGGTGGACCAGTCGTTTATCGTGGACCGAATGTGAACCCTGTTGTATTTTCCTCATTGACACAATTAGCTAACGAAACAGAAATTGCCTGCCAGATTAATGGAATCGCTCGACCTGCGGGAAACGATGCCAACGCAATGCAATTAAACCAGGCAGGCATGGCGACAGGAATCGTGGCTATTCCAAATCGGTACATGCATAGTCCGGTTGAAGTCATCTCGTTGGAAGATATCGACAACGCAGCAACGTTACTGGCAACGTTTTGTAGGAGCATTGATGAAACGACGGACTTCACTCCTTAAATCTGTGCGATCGATTCCTGATCAACATAATCAGGCGATTTCCTGCAAAACTTCCTCAGCTGCTTGAATGGTTTGATCAACATCATCATCGGTTAACGCCGCTGAAGTAAAGTTGGCTTCAAACTGGCTACAAGGTAGATAAATCCCCCGGTCCAGCATGCCTTGAAAATATCGAGCGAATCGATCCGTATCATTACAAGCAGAAATCGTATAGTTGGTGACTTTGTCTGGATTGAAAAAGAGCGTGTACATGGAACCGCATTCTGCCAATGTATGGGGCAAACCCGCTTTACTGGTTGCAGAAACAAGTCCTTGTGTCAAACGTTGTGTTTTCTCTTCCAGTTGTGGATAGGGGTTGGTTTCTTTCAAGCATTGCAAGGTCGCAATTCCCGAAGCCATTGCGATAGGGTTCCCGGAAAGTGTTCCCGCCTGGTAAACCGTTCCAATGGGAGAAATCGTATCCATGATTTCTGCTTTACCGCCATAAGCACCCACAGGCATTCCACCACCAATGACTTTCCCCAACATACAAATATCAGGTGTGATGCCGAATCGCTCTTGCGCTCCTCCTATGGAAAGACGGAAACCGGTCATAACCTCATCCATGATAAAGACTGTGTCATGTTCTGTACAAAGCGCGCGGATGGTTTCCAGAAAACCAGGTTCTGGCAGCACGACCCCCATATTACCGACAACGGGCTCTAAAATCAGACAGGCGATTTGCTCTCCCATTTTTGCAAAAGTCTCTTTGAGTTGATCAAGATCATTGTACTCAAGCACTAATGTGTCAGAGGTACAACCTTGAGGAACACCGGGACTCGAAGGCGTTCCTAAAGTCAGTGCCCCACTACCAGCTTGAACGAGTAAACTGTCAACATGCCCATGATAACAGCCCGCAAACTTAATTACTTTATCTCGCCCCGTATATCCGCGTGCCAATCGAAGGACACTCATAGCCGCTTCCGTACCGGAATTCACCATACGAACCTTTTCAACACAAGGTACCAGTTCAGCAACGAGTTCGGCCAGCTCCGTTTCCAGTAATGTGGGTGCACCAAAACTGGTTCCCTTTTTAAGTGCCTCTTCAATTCGGGAGACAACCTGCGGATGACGATGTCCGAGAATATGAGGCCCCCAGGAACCGACGTAATCGATATAGCGATTGCCATCAATGTCATAGAGATACTGACCTTCCCCCCGATCAATAATGACCGGATGACCTCCCACTGCTCCAAACGCCCGCGCAGGACTATTGACGCCTCCAGGTATCACTTTGAGGGCACGTTGAAACTGTTCTTCACTATGTGAACGGCGGCTGGATGACATTATGAAACAAGTCCTTACTTTAAAGTGGCTTTATCAGGCTTTTCTGGAACAGGATTATCCGACTTTAACTGTAAACATTTCAGAGTTTTTTCACTTCGTACAAAGAGGAGACCGTTAGACAAAGCCGGTAGTGCCCGTGTAGTTGAATTCAGAACCTGAGCACGAGCGAGTTCTTTATATTCTTCCTGCGACGCTTCGGCCAATACTAATGTCCCATCTGATTTCATAATAATCAATTTATCATCGGCTTCAATCAAAGTGGCATAACCAAAATCATCTTTTGACCAGAGCACTTTTTTGGATTTTGGATCAAAGCAGAGCAGCCTCGACGAACCAATATCCTGACGCCCATCAATACCAATTAATGTTCCTCCGTATTCAACGGGCGTCGTATATTGGCTGGACATGATTTGACCATTCCGCCAGACTTCACTCGCACTATCACGTTCAGTCTGAACCCAAAGTCCTCCTACGCCATAACTGGCCGTTGCGAATATATACTTTCCGACGACGACAGGATTCGCACCATTCACTGTCGGACCACGTTTCCCGAAAGGAAACTGAAACAAGACGTTTCCATTTCGAGGATCAACGCCCACTAAATGGAGTCGGGTGATAAAGATGGCATAATAACGGCCATGTAAGAATGCAGAAACAGGAGAGGAGTAACTGGCGTCATCCTGCATTGTCTGCCAGAGCGTGATCCCTTTATCCAGAGAAAAGGCAACAATCCCTGCGTTTTTACGTTTTCCCCCAACATTGACGATCAGTTTGTTTTCCACAATGATGGGAGTACTGCCAACACCAAAGTAACCTTCGCCCACCTGATAATCCTTGTGCGTATCACGCATCCAGATCTGTTTACCGGTCTTGAAATCGAGACATTGTAGCTTACCACTGATCCCATAAACGTAAACACGATTGTTATGAATCAGGGGTACCGCAATGGGACCATCATTGGGATTGAATGTGCCCCGGTAATTTACGGGAATCGAATGTTTCCAGATTACTTTACCTGTTTGAGCTTCCAGCGCTTCGACTGTTTCCTGATCTCCAATTCTATGAAATAAAATAGCCACATTCTGAGAAATCGCCAGCCCGGCAAAGCCACTCCCGACCGTGCGCTGCCACTTTGTAATAGGTCCCCCTTCGGGCCATGACTTGGCAAGCGATTCTCCTCTAATATGACCATTTCGATAGGACCCAAGAATCTGAGGCCAGTCGCCAGCAAAACAGTCAGAAGCCGTATAGAGCATTATCAACAAGATGTATTTCAGAAAACGCATGTTTCCCTCTCCGCGCTTCAAGTTAAATATAAGAAGATGACTACCAGTTCTATTTTAATAGGATAGAGGGTTTGCTGCATAGGAACGTCTGTTATAGTCTGATAAGATAAAAAGTAAAACTGAACTGAATGCAATGCTTACTGATGAGGAAATTCGTGAGGCCGCTTTCTTTGCAGGAGAATCCTTTGGAATCGAACCCACTACGGTTATTAAGAAATCTACGAAGAAGCCGCGAAATCGTAACGGTTCTTGTAAATTATGGTTTTGATGATCTGGTAGATCAACTGGGGCTGCGACGCTATTTACGGTGGGGCCGCCGACTTCTATTCTGGAAACGGTCCGAACCGGAAGTCAGATTGACTCGTGCCAAGCGCATTCGGCTTGCTTTAGAAAGCCTGGGTGTCACATTTATTAAGTTTGGCCAGGTTGTCAGTACACGCCCCGATCTGATTCCCAAAGATGTTATTCGGGAGTTATCAAAACTTCAAGAACGTGTCCCCTCATTTCCCAGTAACACTGCGATTGAAATTGTCGAACGTGAATTGGAAGACTCGATTGATTCTCTCTTTTCTGAATTTGACCATAAACCATTGGCCGCGGGATCATTGGGACAGGTACATCGTGCCCGCCTCCATGATGGAACACAATTGGTAGTAAAAATAAAACGTCCTGATATCGACCGAGTCATAGAACAAGATCTAAGTCTGATGTACGAATTGGCAACGATGATCGAACGCCATTTTCCAGATGCAGAAGTCTTTGATCCGGTCGGTCTGGTGAATCAATTTTCTCGTACGATACATCGAGAATTGCAATTTACCCGAGAGGCACGTTCGACCGATGAATTCTATCGCCTGTTTCAAGACGATGCGACCTTGCATGTCCCTAAAATTTACTGGGATTTGACACAAGGTGATGTCATCACCATGGAATATATCGATGGCTACCGGATTGATGATATTGATAATGGTGAGCAGTTAAAGAACTTGCCAATCAGCGCGCATGATGTCGCGGCAAACGGAGCCCGCATTTTTATGAAAATGACATTTGAATTCGGAATTTTTCACGCGGATCCTCACCCGGGTAATATTCGAATTCTACCGGACGGCTCCATCTGTTTTATTGATTATGGAATGATCGGAGTTCTGGAAGCGGAACGACGGGATTTACTGGTCGACTTATTATTGAATGTTGCGAAGAAAGACGCTTCACGTCTGGTCGATGTCGTACTGAAAATAGGTAAAACAAAACGAAACGTTGATCATCAGTTGTTACGCGCTGACTTGCGTGATTTCATCGGAAATTATTATGGCATCCCGCTGGATCAGATCAGTGTGGGAAAAATGCTGACTGATTTTATTAATATACTGGCGATCCACCGTATTCGTTGCCCCGTCGATATCATGTTACTGATTCGCGCTTTAATTACACTGGAAGGTGTCGCATCTCGTATTGCCCCCGACTTGAATATCGCTCAGGAAATGGAGCCTTACATCTATCAGATTTCTTCCGAACGTTATCACCCTCGAGCCATCGCTGGACGCATCTGGTCCGATGCCTGTAGTTTGTCAAAGGTATTACATGAACTTCCAGAACAGATTGGCCGAACCTTGGGAAAATTGAGTGACGATGAGCTCAGGATTCAACTGGAACACAGAGGGATCGATCACTTAACAACTGAGATGGATCGATCAGGCAATCGGCTCACGATTGGAATGGTTGTGTCTGCACTCATTTTAGCATCATCCGTAACAATTCTATCCGATGATCGGCTGGTTTATATCAGCATCCCCATTTTTATGTTGTCAAGTCTGTTGGGAATCTGGTTGATCTACGGAGTCTTTCGGAGCGGGCGACTGTAAAGTCCATTTATCCTTACAATCGCAAATCGAAAAACAACGCGTGATCTTTAATGTTTATTTTTTGTAAACTCGCGATTTCGGATCACCGCCCGACAATAAATACGCGATCAAGTCACGTACCTCGTCAGCGTTGAGTGCATTCAACATCGACTTTGGCATTTGTGAGATAGAGGAAGGGAGAATTTCTTCCACATTCTCTACAGACACCGCGATCGGTTTGGCTTTTGCATCGGCCGGATAGACAATCACTTTGTCGCCATCTTTCGAGACAAGTCCTGTTAATGTGCGACCATCCTCTGTCACCACAATTGATGACTGGTATTGATCTGAAATGACCTTACTTGGCTCGATGATCGATTCAAGAATGTATCTGGCATCGAACTTATTTTTCACTGTCGTCAGATCCGGTCCCACGTCACCGCCGAGTCCGTCAAATCGGTGACATGCGGCGCAACGCATGGCGTGGAACAAATTGCGACCGTTCTCAAAACTTGCTGTACGCATTTTGTTACGAGTGGTATGCTTGCTCGCTTCTGCGATACCCCAGGTTTTGCCGGGACCTTGTGGCGCGGTAATCTCGAAATCGGGCACGGGATTAAAGTTCTCACCGCTGATATCAGCCAGCGCAGCGCGGTCGGTATTGCTCAGATAACCGAGAACTTCATCACGCAGATTGCCGAGAAACTTGGCATAGCTATTGCCACCAGGATACTTCGCGGCGGAGTTGATAAACTCGATATAGCTGCGACGCTGGTCCATGGTCCAGCCTTGACGCAGGTTGCGAAGCATGAAAGCATAATTGACTTCATGTGTCGGTGGGTGGTTTTCGAGCATCGCAAGCACGCGACCTCCATAGTTTTTATTACGACCTGCGAGCTCAGTCCAGTCCGGTACTTCTGGCTCGCCACGGTTTGTGATGAGATCAATGGATTTCGAAATAACGTTCGGTGCCTCGAGATAAACCAAAACACGGACCAACTCAGTATTGATGTTCTTGTTCTTATTTGGCAAATGCGGATCGAGTGCAGCGATAATCTGCTCGCGTTGCGCGGCTGTTGGTTTGCCGAGACGGATAAAAGAAAGGGCATAAGCACGGAGGAGGCCGAGGAACTGGGATTCGCTCAACTCAGCCGGATTTAGTTTGAGGAGCGCCGCAATTTGGGCATCGCGATGCGACTTGTTTCCCATACGGGCAAGTGCAACTGCACTGGAAATTTTGGCCTGGGAGTTTTTCTCTGTAAAGACTCTCTTAGCCCACTGATCAACGGGCTGTGACTCAATCGCGACGCGTGCTGCGTGACGTAGCCAGCGATCTGAACTGGAAAGATGAGGCCAGGCAGCTTTCACTGCAGCAGGGGATTGCTTACCGTGATATGCTTCAAGACCCCGACGGAGTTTGCGCGCCTCGGCTCCCGCAATTTCTCCCGACACAAGTTTGGTCGATTTTTTACCAACGTAGGTGATGCGGAACAGTGCCGACTGGGTGCCACGGCCACCGATGGTAAAGTAAAGCGCACCATCGTGCCCAATAATCGCGTCAGTCAATGGAAGTGGCGAGCCATAGCAGAACGCTTCCTGTTCGCCACGGTAACCAGCGCCATCCGGGGTAAGATGGATGGCATAAATGGTACCGAACGTCCAGTCGAGTGCGAAAATCGCATCCTGATATTTAGCAGGAAACTTGGCGCCTTGACCGCTGATTACACCCGTCGGGCAACCGGGACCAATATTGACCACGGCTGGTAAGCTGTCTTCGTAATATTCGGGCCATTTCCCAGAACCACTGCGCCACCCGTAATCAGAGCCGCTCACAGCACAGTTAATTCTTGTTGGACGATACCAAGGCGTACCGAGGTCCCATTCCATATCAGCATCATAGGTGAAGAGATCACCGAATCGATTAAGGGCAATGTCGTACTGGTTACGATAACCTGTTGAGATAATCTCATGCTGTTTCGTTTCAGGAGAGAATTTGGAAATCCAGCCCCCTGGTGCAAGACGGCCACGCGCATGACCGTTTGCATCCCATTCGCGTGGTAAAAGCAGGTCTTCATCCCAGGTGGGAACATGCGAGCGAACAATACTGTCTTGTGGTGGTAAGGCAGCGTGATTTCCACCAATGACGTAAAGATGCTCTCCATCCTCAGCCACAATTACGGCATGGTTGCCGTGCTCTCCCCCACTGCGTTCGCTGGGTAATATTTCGGCTCTGTCAAACTGGTCATCACCGTTGGTGTCGGTCACTTTAAAGAGATTGCCACCATTCCTGTGAAAATAAAGCGCGTCGTTGTGCCAGACCATGCCCTGTGCACCGGAAAGATCAATTTTCAGTTTTTCCACTTCGACCTGCGGTTCTTCAGCATCTTCGGAAACAGTAATACGGTAAAGCCCCTTGTCTCCTTGATCGCTCGCTAGTAAGCGGCCTTTGCCATCAGTAGCGAGCGAAACCCAACTCCCTTGTTCATTGCCGGGAACTTCGTAGAGCAGCTCAACCTTGAAATCTTCGGCAACCGTAATCGTCTCTGTGAGTTCTGCAAGGTCGACTCTACCACTACGGCTCGTGATCCCCGGCTTACCCCAAGGACCACTGCCAAAGTTTCCCATTTTTTTCAACTTTAGTTTCCAAGTGGAATCGTCAAAGCTGGCAAGTTTCCAGCCTTTGGCTTTAGAGTCAGACAGTTTCCAATCAGGAGAGGAAATGATCGACTGTTTTTTTCCGTCGGTAGTTTCGACTTCCAGTTTCAATATAAACGCAGCAACGCCGCCGTTATTTTTGGCCTGAATCGCAATTTGATTTACTCCGGTCTGGACGAACTTTTTCGCATTGCTCTGGATGACAGGGTTGCCCCAATCGGTCGCTGTGCCAACCTCTTTCCCGTTGATCCAAAATGTTGCGCGGTTATCACAAGTGAAATATAAACGTGCTGCTTTGATCGGGTCTGAGACCTCAAATTTCTTGCGAAGGTAGATCGGTTCATTTCCAGTTGGATTCTTGGTACGCCATACCCAAACGGGAGCCGGTTTTTTCGACACCCAGTCATATCTGCCAGGCTTTTTCGATTTGGCTGCTGATTTTTTGGACGCAGACGCCTTTTTCTTGTTCTCAACTGCCGCTTTGAGAACAGCGGTCGCTTCGTCACCGGCCAACGGACGGTATTTTAGATCTTTAAATTCGACTCTCATCGGAGGCCCCGCGTGGAGTTGCAGTCCCAAAACGCCTTTTGAAAAAGCCTGGGGATGGTCATCGGTCAGATCAATTGTATTGACGCCATTGATCTGATGAACCATACGGTTACCAACGGCAACAATTCGAATTTCGTTCCATTCCCAATCGACGAGTTCTTGTTTTTTATCACCTATCTCTGTAACAACGGTCGGCTTACCTTTTGTACCCGCTTCGACACGTTGGAACCGCTGCGCGATAATCCCTCGACCGGTTTTCTCACCATACATCATGCCAAAATATTCTCGTTTCGGGTGCAGATCAGCCTGATAACCTTTCAATGCAAAATTTATGGGATCAACCAACTGGCTACGATATTGAATGCCGGAGTTGTTACCTTTGAACCGGACGGTGGCCTTGAATTCAAAGTCACTTACCTCGCCACCTTGCCAGACGAGAAAAGTATTCGGTTTGGCTGGTTTTTCTTTTGTCGTTTCGCCGACAATAGCACCATCTTTGACGGTCCAAAAACCTTCTTTTCCAGCCCAACCATCGAGGTCTTTCCCGTTAAAAAGGCTCTGGAACTCTTGTGCGTTTACTGGACTGGTAGTAAATGCGAGTAAGGCAAGAAGAATGCAAATATATTTTCGCATAGTCGTATCCCGATTGAATGGACGAGTTGCTGTTTCTGGGAAATCGTTATTGAATTTCGTGAGGAACGCGGTATGTTTGGTGGACGGAATTGACTCCTCCACCTAATTCACTATTTCCCATGTGGGTTAATCCTGGGAAATGGTTTTCTATCTTAACAGCGTCTCCCATCCCATGTCGAGCACGTTAGTGAATTTCATATGATTCTTTGCGTGGTTTTCTTACATACGAACTGTCACTTCATTTGGTTTCTTTATTAAATGCAATGTCTGTTCGACATTATATTACGGAAGCATTCGACGCTCGAAAAAAGCTGCGCGATAACCAAGCTACTTCTAACAGTTTACTGGACCACTTAATTAGAACCGTTAGAGTCGTTTATCCGATGGCGGAGATAATTAGCGCGCGCGGCGTTACGTTCGCTCGATTCCAACTCTCCTCCCTGCAACTTCTGCAGATGTGCGGGCTGAGTAAAGATAAACATTTCATTGACAGTTGAGATGGGTAGCTCTTCAATCAATCCCAGATTCACACCCATTCTCACGCTGGAAAGTAGATGCATTGTTTCTTCTGAGCTGATGGTTTGCGCCGTACTCAAAATACCATAAGCACGAGAGACCTGATCGTGCAGCCCCTGGCGATTTTCTTTAATTAATGAATTCCTGACACGTCTTTCATACGAAATGATATTCGGAACAACCTCTTTGATACTATCAATCAACTGACGTTCGGTTTGTCCTAAAGTGACTTGATTGGAAATCTGATAAAAATCTCCCATCGCCTGGCTGCCTTCGCCATACAGCCCACGAACAGCCAAATTAATTTTCTGTAGCGCCTGAAATACTTTTTGGATCTCTTTCGTGATCACCAATGCAGGCAGGTGCAACATGACGCTCACGCGTATTCCAGTACCGACGTTTGTAGGGCAGGCTGTCAAATACCCAAATTCTTCACTGAACGCATAGGTCACTTCCTGCTCCAGCAGGTCATCGATCTGATTAATGGTCTCCCAGCATTCGTTCAAAGAAAACCCACTTCTCAGTACCTGGAGTCGGAGATGGTCTTCTTCGTTGACCATGATGCCGATGTTTTCTTCACTATCCAGACCTACGCCTCGAGGCCCCGAACGCTCTGCATGTTCACGGCTGATAAGCTGTCGTTCCACAATGAACTGCCGATCCAAACTACAAAGTTGGTTCACATCCAGATACGACAGTTTTACGTCCATAGGAAGCGAGGTGATAATGGGACGCACGAGTTGTTCGATCTCGCCCAGTGTCGATTCTGTACAGCGGTTAATAAAAGGGAACTGCGTAAGGTTTCTAGCGAGTCGAATCCGACTGGACATGACGATATCCGAGTCGGGACCGATTCCTCTCAACCATTCACCACTTGTGCGAGTGAACGCGTCCAAATTCACCCTGCTTCTCCTTTATTAACCCCAATTTATATCAATTTAATCGGTTAGAAATGGTCTCTATCCCTGAATTCTCGCTTACGTGACATTCTTTCCCAAACGGTGTAGACTCGGGAAAGGAATAACATACTCACTTAGCCGTTGAAAACAAAGCCTAATCCACTTTGATCTCTTTGAAAGCTTTGTAAGATTAAAAACCCTGTTCCATTTTATGCAATAGACGCCTTGAATACCATTGCTCATCTCCGAATGAAAATCGCAAATACAGGAAAGTTCAAAAGGAAATCGAGGTAAGATAAAGTCGAAACCGAACATTTTTGAAATTTTTGAGAACTGCGGCTCCTCGCAGCTTGTCTCAAAGATCGGAAATGTTCATAAGAGAGTCCACCACAAAGGATTAAAACCGGGATGCTTGTTCATCCTCAGACAGACCAATTAAGAGAGTCCATGAAATACGTTCCAGATTTTGAAGCATTTAAGCAGCTTTCGAGTAAGGCCAACCTGGTCCCTGTCTATCGACAGTTAACAGGGGATACTCTGACCCCAGTGAGTGCCTACCAATTGCTGGAAAAGGGACCATATTCCTTTCTATTTGAGAGTGTTGTCGGGGGAGAACAAATCAGTCGCTACAGTTTTCTGGGAGCGAATCCATTTTTGATGGTAGACGCTTATGAAAAGCGCTTGGTGATACAACGGGACGGACAAACAGAAGAACGAACCGTCGATGATCCATTACATGAACTGGAAACCATTCTCTCACAATATCAGGCTGCCGAGCTTCCCTCACTGCCACGTTTTTGTGGTGGTGCTGTTGGATATGCCGGCTATGATGTCGTGCGTTATTCAGAGAATCTACCCAACGCTCCAAAGAATGATCGTCAACTACCCGACCTTTCCTTTGCCTTGTATGATCACATGGTGGTCTTTGATCAAATCAACAAAACCGTTTTAGTCGTTGCCCATGCCCATGTCGAGCCCGGGCTAAACGAGAATGATCTACAAGCCGCTTATCAGGCCGCCTGTCAGCGCATTGATCAAACATGTGAACGTTTTCAAAATAGTGATTCCTCTGTTTTAAAAATGGCTGACATCAGCGTCGATACTCATACCGAACCTGACTTAACCTGGAAATCAAATTTTACTCAAGAGAAATTTGAAGCAGCCGTCGATGCCTGTAAGGAATACATTGTAGCCGGCGATATCTTTCAGGTCGTATTGAGCCAACGTCTCAATCTGGAAACCTCAGCAACGCCACTCGACATCTATCGTAGTTTGCGAGTGGTCAACCCCAGTCCGTTTATGTTCCTGCTGAAAACTCCTGAAGTCGATCTGGTCGGCAGTTCGCCTGAAATTATGGTGCGCGTGGAAGATCGTCTCACCACAGTTCGTCCTTTAGCCGGTACTAGAAAACGGGGAACGACGGAAGCCGAAGACAAACGTCTGGCAGAAGAATTACTGGCCGATCCAAAGGAGCGAGCCGAACATGTGATGCTGATTGATCTGGCAAGAAATGATGTGGGCCGCGTGAGTGAATTCGGATCGGTGGAGTTGTCTGACGTAATGGTCGTCGAGCGTTATAGTCATGTCATGCATATAACATCCAATGTGACTGGCAAGTTGACAAAAGAACGATCTGCACTGGATGCTTTAAGAGCAGGACTGCCCGCGGGAACGGTATCGGGCGCTCCGAAAGTACGGGCGATGGAAATTATTGATGAATTTGAACCACACCGACGTGGTCCTTATGCAGGAGCTGTCGGCTACCTCGATTTTACTGGGAACATGGATACGTGTATTGCACTTCGAACATTAGTAATGCAGGGATCAAAGGCCTATGTTCAGGCCGGCGCCGGGATTGTTGCGGATAGTGTTCCAGAAACAGAATATTATGAAACTCTTAACAAGGCAAAGGGGTTACTCAAAGCGATTGAAGTTGCAGAAAAACAACTTCAATGAAAGTTCATACCGTTTGAATTCTTCTGGCTCTGAGTAGTGTTTCGACATCACCCCATCTGTCGAAGTCAAAGGTGAAGTAGGAGTACGATGGAATCTCAACAGGAGAATAAAGCGCTCGATACATCCAATGGTTCCAATAATAACGACATCATCAATGCTCCCACTGACTTTTGGGGGATTGTAAAACGCTTAGGACCAGGGCTGATTATTGCCGGCAGCATCGTGGGTTCCGGGGAATTGATCGCCACTACGAAAACTGGCGCACAAGCAGGTATCACTCTTCTCTGGTTAATTATTGTTGGTTGTCTGATCAAAGTGTTCGTGCAGATTGAGCTCGGGCGCTATTCTATTTCTCGAGGGGAGACGACGTTATCCGCTTTGAACCATGTACCCGGCCCCCGTTTGGGATTCTCACGAGATCAGCATCGACTTGCCCCAAACTGGATCCTCTGGTTCTGGTTGGTCATGAGCATCTGCACGATCGGACAACTGGGAGGAATCGTGGGAGGGGTTGGTCAAGCTTTAGCTCTGACACTGCCGATTCAGGGAGATTATCTCAAAGCGATTCAGGTTCCTTCAGAAAAAGAGTTTGTGCACTATCTGAAAATCGAAGAAGAACTAAAAGACGATCAGAGTCCCATGGCCTCGATGAATCCCGATCAACGGGAGCGATATCTACGCGGCCACGCGAAGCTCAAAGAACGCATCGAACGACTCGAGGCGCAAGGCCAGCTCATTCTACAAAAAATTCGCAACCAGGAAAAACTGGTGGATCAAACAGGGCAGTCGTTGATTGAACCTCAAACCTGGGACGATAAGATCTGGGCAGGAGTGATTGCCATATTGACTTCATTTTTATTATATTATGGCCGCTATAATCTGATCGAGCATTTATCAACGGTGTTAGTCGTTTCATTTACATTTATCACGATTGGGAACGTCATTTCTTTACAGACTTCTGAAGTCTGGACCATCTCAACAGAAGAGATTATCCGCGGTCTCTCTTTTGGAATTCCTGAAGCGACCAATGGTATGAACCCGCTACTGACAGCGCTCGCCGCGTTTGGGATTATTGGTGTCGGTGCAACAGAATTGATCGCCTATCCCTACTGGTGTCTGGAAAAAGGGTACGCTCGATTTACCGGCCCGCATTCCGAAGATGAAAGCTGGGCTCTACGGGCCAAAGGTTGGATGCGCGTGATGAAAATAGATGCCTTTGCTTCAATGTGTATTTACACATTTGCGACATTGGCGTTTTTTTTAATGGGGGTTGCCGTCCTGCATAAGGAAGGCTTAGACCCTGATGGAATGCGGATGGTCAGTACGCTGGCGGAAGCGTATGTCCCGGTTTTCGGCGAATATGCCAAGTGGTTATTTTTAGTTGGTGCGATCGCAGTACTTTACTCAACATTTTTGGTTGCGAATGCGGCGAATGCACGCATTTTCTCAGATGGACTACGCTTTTTTAGTGTCGTGGATGATCGCAAACCAAACGCCGTTCAAAACTGCGTCAAGCTGATGTCGTTACTCTTACCTCTACTTTGTCTGACAGTATTTTTAACGGGAGCCAACCCAGTCAGGCTGGTCTTAATTGCAGGAACAATGCAGGCCATTATGCTGCCGATGTTGGGAATCGCAGCCATCTACTTGCGTTTTACAAAAATAGACGCGCGTCTCACGCCAGGCCGTCTTTGGGATCTGCTGTTGTTCCTGTCTTGTCTGGGCCTCTTAGTGGCAGGTAGCTACGGCGTATATAAACAACTTTTTGCGTAGTGTTACATTCAAGAGTAGTCATACCCATATTTAAAATACGCTGTCGTTTTTACGCTGAGATTGATGACTACTTCGAAATGAAACGAAGGAAATCATTCATCTAAAATGGAAGCTTATTGCTGATGTGAATCAAATCGGCATTCGCTATAATCTAAGCCAGTTGATCGTCACGACGTCATAAACCGATTGGTAAACGAGACGCTCTTTTTACTTGTTTTTCTTGTAGAAATTCAAAAAAGCGTCGAATGAAACAGAAAGGATGTAGGTTAAATGACTGGTGAGAAAACGATTTTCAAGAAAATTATCGACCAGGAAATTCCAGCTGAGATTATTTATGAAGACGAATTATGTTTGGCATTTAAGGATGTGAACCCGCAGGCTCCCACGCATGTGCTTGTGATTCCCAAACGGGAAATTCCTTCGATGGCTCATCTGAAATCTGAAGATCAGGAACTGGTTGGTCATTTGATACTAACTGTCGGAGAGGTAGCAAAGATACTCGGACTCGAAAATGGATATCGTATGATCGTCAATACCGGCACAGAAGGAGGCCAAACAGTTGATCATCTGCATCTGCATTTATTAGGGGGTCGTGCGATGAGTTGGCCACCCGGTTAAGCCTGTTATGGATTTGCCTGCAAGAGAGTCTGAAAGCAAAAATCTCATTGCGAATGCTAAGACTCACCGATCATAATAGAATAAGGCACAAATATAATTTTGGGTGAACAAGGAAAAGTAACGTGTTAATATCTAGAAATCTCTGCCGAACATCATGTTTTGTCATAGGAAGTTTGATTGCATCGTTCATTACAGTTCAAGCCTCCTACGCACAATCTTCCTCTAAAAAAATGAATGTCAAGCAAATTAATTTGCAGGCAGATAAAGTTCGTGACGCATTTATCAGACAGTCTGCCGACATCGCCAAGAAATACTCTGATGCGGGAGACTATGAGAGTTCACGCAAGATGCTAGAGTCGATTCTGACGATCAAAAAAGATGTGCCTGGTGTTAAAGAGATGATCAAGCAGCTTAACGAAAAGCTGATGACATCCAATTCATCTGATTTTGATATCGATGTTTCTCGTAACTGGAGTACCCCTGCCGGATTCGTCGCGAAAGGGAAAACCGTTCGCATTCAAGCTACAGGAACCTATAACTTTATTACCGATCTCAAGGTAGGCGTAGAAGGCTTACCAGATGAAACGCCGATGAAAGAACTGGCGAAAGGAATCCCCGCTGGCGCTCTGATGGGAATTGTGGTTTCCAAAGAAAAAGGGAAACCCAAAATGAGCAGACCATTTAAAATTGGTAACAAAGTAGAATATGTACCAAAAGAGGATGGTCTATTAATGATTGGGCTAAATTTACCTGCAGGTCATCGTTCGACAGGAAAAATAAAAGTTCGTATTAGTGGATTTATCAGGCGAAACTCAAATTGAATTCTCGGTGAGAGAAATCTGAACTAGCTATTTTTTTTCCGGGAAGCGAGTTCAGCTCGTATTTCTCTTTGAAGCAGTTCCGTCATCTGACTCCGTTCCTGGAGTAAAGGAGCTGCCTGAGCAATGGCATTCCGCATGTCGTTAATAATGCCATTTTCAAGCTCTTCTGTGGTAATTCCATCACAGGCATTCACACAAGCGACGACTCGTCGAACTAGTTCCTGATTTTCGGGCGTATCTTCTCCCAGGATCTCTCCCTCACTAGAGATAACAAAATGGGGGGGATTAACCGACTGACTCGCTCCACTCATTCGCCAAGTACTCCGACTGCTTGATAGAATATGACCCAAGTAATACTGTTCTAATGCATGGTTTACAGAAGATAATCGTTAAACCAAGGCCTGAGATGGATGACCTGCTAACTAATCTATCGGCGAAGATTTAAGCCAGCATTGAATTTCTCTCGTCTCTAAAGGCAAAATGTAACCTGTTTCTAGAGAGAAGAAACTGCTTTGCGGAACGATGGTATATTTAGGATAAATAGGCTAAAAATCTTTAAATCAATTGCAACATGATGAGGGAAATACCTGCTCAAAATCTCTCACATGTTTTCCAATCAAGATCGCGATGGAGGGTTTTACTTTACATGCATAAACGCGAATTTAGTCTAA
This sequence comes from Gimesia aquarii, assembly GCF_007748195.1. Lineage (NCBI taxonomy): Bacteria > Pseudomonadati > Planctomycetota > Planctomycetia > Planctomycetales > Planctomycetaceae > Gimesia > Gimesia aquarii. The sequence continues at coordinate 1,805,784 of NZ_CP037920.1, read as the reverse complement.
CATGATCAATAAGTCACCAGACTCCACTTGTGTACCAGGTTCAACCAGAATCTGACTGACCTCTCCATCCTGTTCAGAAATAACACTGGTTTGCATTTTCATTGCTTCCAGCATCAACAATTGATCGCCGGCTTTAACCTTGCTGCCAACTTTGACTGCCAGCGAAACAACAACTCCCGGCATTGTTGCTCCGATTTGTTTTGGATCGGATTGATCTGCTTTGCGTCTCGATTCATCTTGTGGTTTCAAAGATTTATCGACAATGATCACTTCGCGCGGCTGACCATTCAATTCAAAGAAGACAGTGCGGCATCCGTCAGTCTGTGGTTTCCCGACAGCCAAGAATTTGAGGATCAAAGTTTTCCCAGGTGCAATATCAACCATGATTTCTTCTTCCGGCTCCATCCCGTCAAAGAAAGCATACGTAGGCAAGCCACTCGTATCAAAATAGGCTTCCTGATGCTTCATAAAATCTTCGAACACCTTCGGGTACAGCAGATAAGAAATAACGTCTTGATCGGTGGGAGTATGATTCACAAATTCCTGCACCTGTTTTGCCGCTTCTTCAAAATCGGCCGGTGGCAAAATACTTCCCGGTCGTTCGGTTAACGGCTTTTCGCCTCGCAAAATCTGTTTCTGAATGTCTTCCGGAAAACCGCCAGGTGTCTGACCCATGCGGCCACTGACTAAATCAAGTACCGACTCCGGAAACGCCAGCTCTCGATCACCTTTCACAACATCATCGCAACTCAGATCATTAGCAACCAGGAACAACGCCATATCACCAACGGCTTTGGAAGTGGGGGTCACTTTGACAATATCACCCAAAAGCTGATTCACTTCCGCATAAACATGGCAGACTTCAGACCAGCGATCACCCAATCCCAGAGACTGGGCCTGTTGCAAGAGGTTTGTATATTGACCACCGGGCATTTGATGTTCGTATAAATTCGCGCCCGCAGGAAGTACAGGACTTTCGAATGCAGAATAGAAGTTCCGAGTGGCGCGCCAGTACTCCGAAATTTCATCCAGTTGATGCACATCAACAGTTGGCTGATGGTCTGAGAATCGCTGCGCTTCAATCACCGTATTGAGATTTGGCTGTGAGGTCCCTCCTGACATGGAGGGGACAGCGCCATCGGCAATATCCAGGCCCGCTTCTGCTGCTTTCAAAATCGAAGCAGCCTGACCACCACCTGTATCATGTGTATGGAAGTGGATGGGAATGCCGATTTCTTCTTTCAATGTTTTGACCAGTAATTGGGCCGCATAAGGTTTACAGAGTCCAGCCATATCTTTAATAGCAAGAATATGCGCACCCATGTTTTCCAGTTCTTTGGCCATGTTAACGTAGTATTTCAAATCATACTTCGTCTTGGATGAGTCTAAAATATCGCCGGTGTAACAAATACTGGCCTCGCAGATGGCGCCACTCTTCTGGACCTCTTCCATAGCGACTTTCATGTTGGGAACCCAGTTCAACGCGTCAAACACGCGAAACACATCAATGCCTGCGGCGGCAGCTTCTTTCACAAACGCACGTACAACGTTGTCTGGATAGTTGGTATAACCGACGGCACTCGACGCACGAATCAACATTTGAAACAAAATATTGGGCACCCGGGTTCGCATCTCCGCCAGGCGTTGCCACGGACTTTCTTTCAGAAATCGCATAGAGGTATCAAATGTAGCACCACCCCACATTTCCAGCGAGAACAATTCCGGGCAATTATGTGCGTAGACATCTGCAATCTGTAGCATATCATGCGTACGAAACCGGGTCGCATACAATGATTGATGTGCATCGCGGAAGGAAGTATCTGTCAACAGTAGCGGCTTTTGTTCCAGAATCCACTTACTGAATTTCTCTGCTCCCAGTTCCTGTAATTTCTGTTTCATACCATCTGGAGGCGACGCCTGTTTCTTGTTGTAAGCAGGAATCGGAGCTGCTTTACGACGCTTTGCTTTAGGACGATCCTTGACCAATGGATTGCCATTGACGATTGTTTCTGCCAGATATGTCAGAAGTTTCGTAGCACGGTCATGCCGCTGAGGAAAATCAAACAATTCCGGTGTCTCATCAATAAAACGCGTATAACAGTCTCCGTTGATAAATGTCGGATGCGTAATCAGCTTCAAAACGAAGGGGATATTCGTTTTCACACCGCGAATTCGAAATTCCTGCAAGCAACGTTCGATGCGCGCACTGGCCACTTTAAATGTCCGTGCCCAAATCGTGACCTTGACTAACAACGAATCATAATAAGGAAACACCATCGCTCCGGAGAATGCGGTTCCTGCATCCAGACGCACTCCCATGCCGCTGGCAGACCGATAATGCGCAACTCGTCCGTAGTCGGGCATGAAATTGTTCGTGGGATCTTCAGTCGTCACACGACATTGAATCGCAAATCCGTTCGTTTCAATTTCTTCTTGTGAATTAATTTTGATTTCAGGATCTGCGAGAGGCGTCCCCTGTGCAATCAAGATTTGTGATTTCACAATGTCAATTCCGGTCACTTCCTCAGTCACCGTATGCTCAACCTGAATCCGTGGATTCACTTCGATGAAGTAGAATTCATTCGTGTCGGCATCCAGAAGGAATTCCACCGTTCCCGCACATTCATAATCTACACTTTGACCAATCTTCAAAGCAGCATCACAGAGTGCCATTCTGACATCGGGATCGATGTTGGGAGCAGGTGCAATTTCCACCACTTTCTGGTGGCGTCTTTGAACTGAACAATCACGTTCATAAAGATGCACGAGGTTACCATGTTTATCCCCTAGTAACTGTACTTCGATATGACGTGCACGGGAGATGAACTTTTCCACAAAGACATCAGGACTACCAAAGGCAGACAGAGATTCGCTACGTGCCTGTTCAAAGGCAGCATCAAATTCCTTTTCGTCCTGAACCACACGCATTCCGCGACCACCGCCACCATGGGCGGCTTTCAGAATAATGGGGAAACCGATACTCTGTGCCGTCTTTCGACCTGAGGCGGCATCGGTAATCGCTTCGCCACTTCCCCCCAGAACGGGAACACCTGCTTTGTCAGCAATCTTACGGGCAGAAATTTTATCGCCCAGTTGTTGTAAAGTTTCGACACGGGGACCGACAAAAATAATTCCAGCATCAGCACATGCTTGAGCGAACTCGGCATTTTCCGACAAAAATCCATAACCGGGATGGATCGCATCAATCTTTTTCTGTTTCGCCAAAGTAATAATCGCATCAATATCCAGATACGATTTCACCGGATGACCAGGCTTCCCAATCTGATAAGCTTCATCTGCCTTGGTTCGGTGCAGTGCATAACGGTCTTCGTGAGTGTAGATGCCAACAGTTCGAATTCCCAATTCATGGGTACTTCGAAAAATACGGATCGCGATTTCACTACGATTGGCGACGAGGAGCCTTTTGATACTACCCGTTGACATGGAATCTCCTAACTCTTTGTATACTTTTAGCTTGAAGGCTTATTTAAGGTTAAATTCAGACTGGCTTTCTAGGCAGGAAAACCGTCACTAGAGTACATGCCTTGCTTGAGAAACACAATGCACCAAGTCCTTGTTGAGTCTATTTTAGTCAGGGCCTTCAAATCTCAAAGATGAAGAATCATAGTCCCTGAATGATACGTCTCATTAATCGCTAAGCTCTGATCAGAAAACGCCTTCTAGTGATTCATCTTGACCTGATTTCCCTCTGAGATTAGGGTTCACGCCGTTTAGTTCGGTTCAACTACGGTTAACTTGTTTTTCAGACAAAAAAGTGACAGAACTTCCTCAAAGTCAGGTATTAAAAAGTGGTGAAAGAAATGGAACATAAGCAGTGCGATCTTTGCTCAGGTACCAAGTTTGAAAAAATCGGAAATCAAGATCGTCACGGGAATCCTCTGGAGTCGGTCATTTGTAAAACATGCGGACTTGTCGCACATGGACAAATTCCAACCGATGAAGAACTCGCACGCTACTATGCCACGGAATACCGACAGAGTTATCACGGCGAATTAACCCCTTCAGAGCGTCGCGTGATGCGGGCCTGGAAAAATGGCGAACGAATTTTTAATCAACTGCAACCACATATTAATTCAAACGCTGAAGTCTTTGAGGTTGGTGCCGGCATTGGTTGTACTGTTAAAGTCTTCGAATTGAATGGCCATCGTGCCAGCGGAATCGAACCGGGAGAAGGATTTCAAAACTATTCTCAGCAAACGTTGCTCACCGATGTCGTCCGTGGCGACCTGTTTGAGCAACCACGTGATCACAGTCGCGAACTGGTACTTCTGGTGCATGTCATTGAGCATTTTAATTCACCCCGAAGGGCTCTGGAATACATTCGCAGCATGCTCACCGACACGGGGCAATTTTATGTCGAGTGTCCGAACATCGCAGCGCCCTTCGCCCGTCGCAGCAAAATGTTTCACTACGCTCACATTCATAACTTCACTCCTTCCAGCCTCAAAATGTTAGTAGAGAGTTGTGGTTTCAAACTGGAACAACAGTTCGGCAGTAAAGAAGATCCCAACCTGCAGATGCTCTTCTCTTGCAGCGAGAAATCAGAACCGATCATCGATCCCACCAACTACCATCAAACTATGCGCGTCATCAATGAAGCCACTCCGCTCCGTTATCATCTGCGCCCTTATTACTTCTCTTCACGACTTACAAAAGTCTCCAGCTACCTGAAAGAACACCTGACCGCAAGACAGTTTGTGGCCGATGTGATCCAGAAATGCCAGCAGCATGCCGCGAACACTCATAAAAAGATACTGTCAGAAACTCGTTCTGCCGCTTAACGCTTTCCACAACAATCCGCAGAAAAACAGACGCACTTGACAGACTCGTGACTTTTTGAAGTTCACTTTGGCTCTCTTTGTTTAGTGATCTTTCTAAGCTTGACACAGCCCCGCTCTTCCCGAAACTCCGTGGTCTGGCTCGCGCGCGCGAGGCGTTTTTTTCTGATGACGAAACATCACGTATAACTTCAGTTTCTTCACCTGAAAACGAGCTGTTTTTTCCAGATTTTCACCTGATGAGCGGGAACCAGTTCCCCATGTCTCGTATCGAGTCACTCCTTTTGAGCACGCTTTCCGAAACCATAATTGAAACCAAACCGCGATTTCATACCACTTCCGAGACATTAAGGCGCATAAGCTTCTCTTGACCCCTGTGTGCCGATCGGCATGATCAGATTCACTCAACACAGCGAGCTCTCGTTTAAAAGAAGATACAACCATGACAACTCTTACCTCTCAAACCAGAACCATTAAAGAACAGCACATTCGGAAAGGCAGCAACTTGCAGGTGAATGAGACCGCAAACGTCATTAAAACCTGTCTGACGAAGCGAAAGAAGCGACCTACCAGAAACTGACAAAAGAATCTGCCGAGCACAATCAACCAGGAATCATAAATAATAGAGACGTGCGACCCTAACTGAAAATCTGGAAGTGCAGAAAGAGCATCAAAACACTTTCATCTAAACAAAAAAACAATACTACCACGAACTGCACGAAATCCTATGAGTGACAATTCACCGGGTGCCACCGGAAACAGATTTGACGATTCAGAATGACAATTGTAAACACGTAGGGGCGAACCCATGTGTTCGCCCGTTGCTATCCAAACCGCGCGGTCGGACACGCGAGTCCGCCCCTTGTATCTTACGGTTGACTGTCTGCAATTCTTTGTTTTGATATGTAAACAAAGCCGATTGATTCCCGCCTTTAAAGGCGGGAATCAATCGGCTGTGGTAGTTCGGCAAAGGAATCATACTCTCTATATTGCCAAACACGAGTTCCGAACTTATCGTTCGAAACTGCAAATGTGTCGACATCTAACCAACCGGCTTTCCACTGAGCATTGAGTGCCTTCCATTGCTTATCGTTTCTTTGTCCCAAATATTCCACAGAGAAATAAAGATCAAATAGAGAATAATTCTGTCCTTTTTGATCTGACATTCGGGCTTTCAACTGATATCCCTCTAAACCTTCATATACAACCCACTCATGTCTGACAAACCACTATCGATCGGTCGAATGAAGGCGTTTTTTAGGATATCTTATAATAGCATCACAATGAAGTATCTTTCCTTTTGCTTTAAACTCCATGATTAAATCTTTGGCTAATAAATAGTCTTCCGAATTATCTCTCCGCTCGTAGTTACCAGGCCAACTGCGATTTGTACGAAAGTCGTGCATTATCACAACATTAGAAACAAAGATAATAGCAACAAGATCCCCATCGTCTGCTGACACCATTTTAAATTTTTCAAACGGTGTATGTTGTGGCCCAACCCCCTGAAAGACACGTTTTGATACAAGAGTTTTTCCATTTTCAACGACGTCATAATAAACATATCCTGGCGGTTCAAAAATCCATTCATGCTCACAATAGATAACAATGGATCTCTCATTAGAAAGATTAAAACGTTGAAATTCCTCATGCGTCTGTCCTAAGAGATGGATTTTCGCAAGGGTGACCAGAGTCATGAAGATTATGATTACAATTGGAAAAAATAATATTAATAATCTAAACACCCAACGTAGTACGGAACTAAGCCTAGCTCTTAAGTAAGTGTCAATAACATGTTTCCCTTTCTTTACTATCGACATCATAGTAATTGAGACCTTTATTGTCTTACGCGCTAGATAATACTGACTCCTGAAGTTCCATATATAATACCACACTTACTTTGTATTAGCACGAAGATTATCCTGTTGCTCTATCTTGCTTGCTATTATCAAAGCTAGAAGAGAAAAGGACAAAAGAAACCCAAGCATTTATGCCATGCTTAGTCACACCATGGAACTATTCTGAATTCCATTTGGAGCGAATCAGTCAGATCGTGTTCGTGTGCTTTCGTGAATTTCGTGGTAGTAAATAACTCAATTCGCCGCTGGTCCCAGTGGTCGTGATTCCTGATGTGGGAACGCGCGAATCGTGGTCACGATCTGTTTCTGTTGTTCGAATTCGCGGCCATTGGCCAGTTTGACGGTGGTTTCCAGAAAGCGCTCGATTTGTGATTTGAGCGGCAGTCCTGTTTTGCGATCAATCAGACAGGAGCCAAACGATTTTCCACCTCGGATATAAAGCTGGACGTTTTTGCCGTTTTGATTCAGCGGGCTGCTGATTTTTGAGGCGGCAATGTCGCCAGCCACATTGATAATGGCCGTCTTCTCGTCGAGCTCGCGGAGCGTGTATTCGGTCTTCAGAACCATCGGGATGGGTTGTGTGAGCCGGCGAATCTTCGTCCAGGTTTCTCCCACACGAATCGCCCCCCCTTTGTGGTGTTCATCAATGTTATAAGGCAGCAATCCAATACTGTCGTCAATGAAATTCGCAATGCCATCATCGCCCGAAGACTCAGAAATCTTGGCGAGCACCGTTTCCCGCTGTTCGGGAGGCGTATTCTGTAGACAACGTTTGAGGAAATCATCGAAGCCCACCAGTTCGACAATCTTATTATCGGGACCAATCCAGAAAGAGAATCCATTTTTTACCAACCTCTGGTAAGCTTGCACGTCTGGAGGCACAGGACCACTGGGACGATTTGAATCATAGTGCACGCGTTCGCCGGCAATGTCATGCGAATATTTCACGCCGGTGTAAAGCACTTTAAACCGCTTGCGGCCATCGTCCTTAATCTCTTCCACTGTGAGTGCCAGAATCAATTCCAGTTTGGATTTGCTGTGAGTAATTCCTGAACTGGAAGCCTGTGAAAGCGTCTGCTCAACGGTTTTGATCATCGGAAACCGCTGGTTGACGGTAAGATTGAGTTCCAGGACCTCAACTTTTTCTTCACTCAGTGACGCATGCTGTGCTTTCACCTGTGGGGCCACCGGCTTTGCTGCCACGGTCGACTCAGCAGGCTTGCTCTGGGTTTGATTCGCTTTTTCCTGCTGCTTCTTGCTCCAGAACGACCAGCCCGTTCCCGCAAGAATGACAATTCCCAGCATCCAACTGATAAAACGCTTGCCCTGCATGGCGACATTGTCCAGAATAGATTAATAAAGTTAATGAATCGTGTAATTTGAGCCTGATTGACGTGCAAAAGGTATCACTATTACGGATTTAGGAAAAGACGAATTCAGAAGAGACCCTCATTCTGTCCGGGAGCCATCATGAGAGCGAGCATTCCTGCTTTTTTACTGTTTTCCAGCCTGTTTTTCCTTCAGCAACACGTCTCGGCAGATCAGAAACCGAAATCGAAAACAACCCGTCCCAATATTGTGTTCCTGCTGAGTGATGACCAGCGGCCCGATACCATTGCCGCATTAGGAAACTCCGTAATCAAAACGCCCCATCTCGATCAACTGGTCAAACAGGGCACCAGTTTTACACGGGCCGTATGCGCCAACCCAATCTGTACACCCAGTCGGGCGGAAATCCTGTCGGGTGTCAGCGGATTTCACAACGGCTCGCTGGATTTCGGTAAACCGATTAAGCCAGAGCTACCCACCTGGTCGCAAACCATGCATAACGCAGGTTACAACTCCTGGTATGTAGGGAAGTGGCATAACGATGGTAAACCAGTCATTCGTGGCTATGATGAAACATTAGGGCTGTTTACCGGTGGCGGTGGACGTTGGGCGGTCCCTTCCTTTGACGGTAACGGGGTCTTAGTCACCGGTTATCGAGGCTGGATTTTTCAGGATGACAAACGAAACTTTTTTCCGGAAAAAGGTGTGGGACTGACCTCCAACATCAGCGAACATTTCGCGGATGCGGCCATCGAATTTATCGAACGCAAGCATACGAAACCCTTTTTCCTCCACGTCTGCTTCACCGCCCCGCATGACCCGCTCTTAATGCCCATCGGATATGAAAATTATTATGATGCGGACAAAATGCCGGTCCCCGCGAATTTTCGCAGCGAACATCCGTTCGAGCATGGGAATCAATACGGGCGTGATGAAGTGTTACTTCCCTTTCCTCGTACGAAGAAGATCGTGAAAAATGACCTCTCGCTGTATTACTCTGTGATTTCACATTTAGATGCACAGGTAGGCCGTGTTGTGGATGCATTGAAAAAAACAGGTCAGTGGGACAATACGATTCTCATTTTCTCCAGCGACCATGGTCTGGCAATGGGCAGTCACGGTTTGCGTGGAAAACAAAGTATGTATGAACACACAATTGGCGTGCCATTGATTATGGTCGGACCGGGCATTCCCGCCGATCAACGTAAAGCGGCCCAATGTTACCTGCGCGACTTGTATCCCACGAGCTGTGATTTAGCAGGCGTCGCCATTCCGTCCAGTGTTGAAGGCAAGAGCTTGAAACCGGTCATCACGGGTGAGAAAGCAGACATCTATGATGAAGTTTACGGCTACTTCCGCAATTACCAGCGCATGATTCGCACGGACCGTTGGAAGTTAATCGTCTATCCTCATCTGGAACGCGTGCAATTATTTGACCTGAAACAGGATCCGCTGGAATTACATGACCTCTCTCAAGACGCAACGCACGCAAAAACCCTTTCGAAATTACAGCAGAGATTGAACGCCTGGCGAAAACAGCAGAATGATCCCTCTCTGGCATCGGCAAAATCGTCCTGATCTCTCTGACTCTGTGTGGCAATTTTGATTTTGCATCGAAATCAATTTGACGGCGCTCGCTGCAAAGATGTTGATCTTACAATGAGATTCTGCTCTGCGCTCAAGATCTATTAGATTCCATAAACCTATTTAATCAAAAGACTTATTGACTCTAAATTTTCGCCTGAAGTCTAAATCGGCATAATTGGCATAATTTGCGCTCTTCTCTTAAATCGTTCACTTCACAACGCGGGCAGTTACGATTTAGCCAAAAGGGGAAGAGTCATGATGATCCAGAGAAGAGCCTATCTGTTCAAGCGGCCGTTTCGCGTTTTACTTTCACTGGTACTGGTGGGAAGCCTCTGTGGTTCACCGTTACTGGCACAGTCATCCAAAAAATCATCGAGTCGTAGTAGCTCCAGTCGTAGCGCTCGCAGCAGTTCACAACGCTCATCAAGCCAATTGAATCGAGTTCAGACAAGTCAACCACAACGTTCGAGTTCTATCCGAAGTAGTAGCAGCCGACCAAAATTCCAATCTTCTACCACTTCAAAACGACCCTCTCGTACAACGCGACCCAACTTCAACCGAGTCCCACAGCAAACGACTCCCAAGATTTCCAAGACGAGACCCAGTCGACCTCAGAAGACCTTCAAAGTCCCCAACATTAAAGTGGCCCCCCCAACAACACGACCCAATTTCAAGATTCCGAATACGGGAAGACGACCCGGTTCGAAAGGGACCACCAAAGATATCAAACCGAAGATCCCCAGTCTCAAAATTCCCAATCGAAAAGTTCCGGATCGAAAAATTCCGAATCTGAAAATACCAGATCGTAAAGTGGGTAATGGGAAGTTTGTCCCCAAGCCCGGCAATAAAGTAGTACGACCCCGCCCTGGTAAAAATAACGACGTATTCAAACCTGGAAAAGGTACGTTCGTTCCTAAGCCGGGCAAAGGGAATAGTATTCCTCCCGTCAAAGGAATTTCCAAAGACGATCTGATTGGCAAACCCGGCAAAAGACCAGGCAACAATAGCCGCGTCCCAGGAAAGATCGATCTTTCGAAGATCAAAGGTTTGTCCAAAGGAAAAGGCAATCTGAACAATAGGTTTCCCAAATCCAATAAGTGGCTCGGTAAAAATGGAGTCCCTCTAAGTAAGGACCTGTTCAAAGGCAAAAACATCAAACCCATCAATATGAGTGTAGATAAGCAACTCAAAATCGGGAAACTGAAGCCGTTAATGAACAGTAAGAAAGCGCAGCAATGGAACCTGAAGAAACAGTTCCAACTCCATAAAAAAGGAGATGTCGCTCGCCAGCTCAACCTGCACAAGAACCTGTTAAAACATGGTGGATGGAGAAACCGAACTCTGTTTGGTCAGATGGCAAACACCTTTACGACATCACACTTTGGTTGCTGGTACGCCGGACCAGGATGCTACCCTACCTACTGCTGGAGCCCACACTGGTGTGATTGGGTAGACTGGTGCTGGTGGGATTGGTGTCACCCGATTTGCGATCCACGCCCCATCATCTGTCGTCCCATTTTCTGTGAACCTTGTGTTCCCTGGAACTGGTATGCCTGTCCTATCTGGCAGCCACTACCTGTTGTCACTTGTGGAACGTGGGTTGATGTTAATCCTGTCGTCATCAACTCTGGACTGGACCTGCAGATGCTGGCAGTACGATTTGTCGACTCAGGACATTCTGAAGAAGAACTGGGACCACGTTTCCGAGTCTGGTTCAGAAACAACAGCGATGTCGATATCAACGTCCCCTTCAACGTGATGCTGTTCGCTGCGAATTCACGTGAATTAACAACAGGTTTACCTGAAGCGGGATCACGCGTCGATAATATCGCCGCCGGTCAGATTCAGTCTGTTGATATTCGTCTGCCGTTCGCTGCCAGCACGATGTCGACGGATGCAGAAGGAAATGCCGTTCCCTTCGAACAATTGCATGTCTTGATCGATTCCCATCGTGAAATTCCTGAAGCGTTCGAAGAAAACAACGGAGCCATTATGGCTCGCGTTGATGTTTTGTCAGTTGATCCAGCGTTATTTTCAACAGACACGGAAGCTGTGTTAAGTGGCTCGCTGATCAACCTGGCAGGCGAAGGTCTGGGACCGGAACCAGGGAAAGTTCTGGTATCCATCAATGGAATGAACTTTGAAGCAGAAATCCACGGCTGGTACGACCTGGGTGTTCGCGTCAAGCTGCCCGAACTGCCTTTGCTGGACTCAGCAGAAGCAACCCTGGTTGTCGTTCGCGGAGACGGTGCTGCTTCAAACCCCATCGATGTGCAGTTCGCACCACAAGTCGCTGCCATCGTTGTAGAGTAACGGAAGTGTGCGAGGGATGGCTTGGAGTCATCCCAAGTTCCGAACAGGGAGCAGGCAATGTGTCTGCTCCCTATTTTTTGTCATAGAGAAAGTTTGGCTGTTCCATTACAATTTCACCTCGCTAAAACAACTCACTCAGACGAAAACTGATCACGAGGTTCCTCTCCTGAAAACATTTTTGTGGGAATTCTGGCTGTTTGGAATAAAGCAGGCTTCGGCCTGTATCTTTGGTGGTTTCCTGCTGGCACTCATGATCATTACCCGCTTCTGGTATCCCATCGATTTCCTGTATCGATATGATTTTCTCTTTCTGGCTGCCGTTGCGTTTCAAATCTTCCTGTTAATCACACGTCTGGAATCACCAAAGGAAGCCATTGTGATTCTTATCTTTCATATCGTCGCCACGGTGATGGAACTGTTTAAAACCTCAGAGGGAATTCGCTCCTGGCAATACCCGGAACCATTTGTGATTGGCATCGGAAATGTGCCACTCTTCGCCGGATTCATGTATAGCGCGGTGGGAAGTTATATTGCCCGCGTCTGGCGCATTTTTGACTTTCGTTATTCCAGTTACCCGCCGCTTTGGAGCACAATAGTACTGGTCACATTAATTTATGCCAACTTTTTTACGCACCACTATGTCGTTGATATTCGCTGGTTGCTGATTTTGGCCAGCCTGCTGATGTTCGGCAAAGTCATGATCTACTTTAAAATGGACACCATACACCGTCATATGCCGCTGATCATCGGCTGGTTATTGGTGGCCCTGTTTATCTGGTTTGCAGAAAATCTGGCCACGTTTTCTAATGTCTGGATTTATCCCACACAGAAACTTCAGTGGCATATGGTCTCGCCCTCCAAGTTAACCGCCTGGTATCTATTGATGATGCTCAGTTTTGTGCTGGTCTCCCTCGTCAATCGGCCCACGATCATCAAAGAGAAAAGTGAGTTGACACACGACGCGTCGTCAGAACAGATCAACTAACTTAATCGACCAGTTCTAATTTGAGCTCGTTCTCCGACTCGGAAACCGTCACCGTCAGTGGCGAACTATTCTGATACGTATATTTCTCAGGAATCGCACTTTTCATAGAGACTCCTTCTGATGTCGATTCATAAGCAGTCACAGTGACTTTGTGCTCTCCCGGGATGACACCGTCATCCTTCTCGAACGTGGTCATGGTAAAATTCCCCGAGGCATCTGCTTTACCAGAGGCCGGTTTCCGTCCCTGCACCGGGTAGAGCATAATCATTGCATCGGGTACCGGCTTCCCCTGATACGTCACCACTCCCTTGACGGAAATTGTGGCCGGCAAATCTTTATCTTTTTGACCGCTGCAACCGACACACAAAGTGAAACCGAGCAGGATCATTCCAAATTTTGTGAAACAGTGAAGGCAATTCATGAGTCTCTCCTGTGAAAATCCCAGATACCAAATTGAGTGAAGCGTAAATCGGTATCCAGGTCGGTTCAGTCTGAATCGAATCAACGTGTTGACTAATTGGGAAGTCCGCCCAGAGGTAACCCATCTTGAGGATTCCCCAATTGCTGATACGTTAAGAAGTCCATATTCTCGCTCAGGAAATGCACGCTGCCATCGACCATCATGAAGTGCGCGCCCCCTTCGTGGTAGCTGGAAGAGGCAAAACCAGGGATCCAGCCATGAGCTCCCGAACTAATCCGAGCTTGAGCACTATTCCAGACGGTCCAGGGATGGTTGATGGGAAACGCCGTCGTCATGGGAGAATGCCAGGCGGCCCAGGAAGACCAGGCATGAAAACCCGGAGAATTTTCACCCACAAACAGCACATTCGAAGTCCCATCCACGACATCGCGCATTCGGATCGTACGATTAGGCGTGACTAGACTTCCTCCGCCTCCACTGGCAACGAGTCCCATACGTCGGTCAAACATACCGTGAGGCATCGGAGAAGCGGCTAACGTCTGATCGTAGCCTCTGCCATCAACGCCCTTATAAGTTGTGACCGCGATATTATTCCGCGAAGCACTAGTGCAAGAGGCCGGGAAACACCAGTTCGACCAGACCTGGTTACCGCCACTCACACGAGGTAGTGTCGGATCGCTGGGACAGCGATAAAGGGACATCGGCGTTTGCGCAACATCCAGATTCCCGGGATCGATAATATTGCCGCTGAAGTTGATTTGATTATATAGCGGTGCCTGATCGACATAGGGAAGAATCATCGCCCGCCATCCAAACGAATTCCCGGTATCACCATGGCTGATGGCGAATACGTTGTGGGCATCGTGGTAATTATGCATGCCCAACCCCATCTGCTTGAGGTTGTTTTTACATTGACTGCGTCGCGCTGACTCTCTCGCCTGTTGTACCGCAGGCAGTAACAAGGCAATCAGGATCGCGATAATGGCAATGACCACCAGCAGTTCAATGAGTGTGAATCCACGATTTTTTGAGATGTCACTTTTCATCTTTCTTCCCTTTCAAGCTAAATGAAAGTGCGACACAGGCCCGCCCTGAAAATGGCGCTTTGTGAGACGTACTAAAACCTGGCAGCAATAGACAATGAATAAATCAAATAACGTATCTGCTTAAAACTCCTGTTTGAGCAGGAATTTGCTTATGTCATCTCAACTTCATTCATAGCTCCAAGTGTGGTGCCATGATAAACTTCTGCAGGAATAATGTATGATTCAGAAGATTCGATCGGGATTTCTCCACTACGCATCTTGTTAAGTAGCTCAGCCGCGCGATGGCCCAGTTGAGTTTCATCGATTGTGACCGAAGCGATGTGTTGCTGGAGCACGCTATGGCGAATTTTGTCGCCGACTCCAATCAACGAAATCTCTTCGGGCATGCGGATTCCCATTTTGTTCAAATGCAAATAGATTCGCTCTGCCATCGAATCAAAGGTCGTAAAGATGGCAGTCGGTCGGTCTTTACTTTCCATCAAACGTTTTAATGTGCTCACAATATCGGCATCGAGTTTCTGCATATCGATCACGCCGTCTTCACCAAAATAGCAATGGTCTTCTGGTAGTTCGCAGCCCTCTTCGGCTAATGACTTCTGAAAACCATCCAAATACATATCTGTGGTGTGAGTGCAATGCGGTGCAAAAAAGGCAAAACGACGATGCCCCAGCTTCACCAGTGATTCACCCGCCAGTCTGCCAATCTCTTTATAGGGGAGCCCCAATAAAGGAGCGATGATCCCCTCAACGGGACGATGGCAAAAAACAACCGGAATGCCTGCTTTCTGTAGCTGACGAATTTGATACGCCGGAGTCGGAGGCGTACTGGCTGGCACAATGGCCACGCCTCCCACCTGATTATCGATCAACTGCAGAATGGCATTACCTTGTTTGTCAATATTATTGCGCGTGCAGCAAACCATCATCTGGTTTTGAGAGTGTCTGGCTGATTCCTCAAAGCTATGTTGCAGGGAAGGATAAAATCCGGATAACACTTCGGGAATCACCAATGCCAAAATGTCGAGCCCGGATGCCAGTCTTTGTCGCGCATTTTCATGCACGAAAGTCCCTTTTCCCTGAACCCGACTGACGAGTCCCTCACGCTCCAACATTCCCATCGCCTGTCTGACAGTACTGCGTGCACTTTCAAACAAATTTGCTAACTGTTGTTCAGAGGGAAGCGCTGTTCCCGGCGGAAGTTGCCCTTCTCTGATCTGTGTTTTGAGATATTCCTGAATGCGCTCGTATTTTGCCTGGGTGGAATCAGTGCTTTCATTTGCAGCAAACGAGGCAGCATCAAACGTTTCGTTTTTGAATAACAAAGTCGGATCATCCCAATTAGAAAGGTCTTTTTGTTTTGGTATCATGCCTGAGATTTTGAACAAATCAACGATAGGTACATACAACATGATACAACTTGATATTTGTTATGGTACTAATACATTTTTTTCTGTCAATTAAAAAACAAAAAACAAACCATAAATAATAACTTATCATCAATCTTTAAATGGATTTAGAACAACACCGAGAATCTAGCCCGACAATGATTCGCAAAATACATGTAGGAATATTATCAACACAACCATAGTGTCATTATGTATTTACATTCTCTTCAAAATCGAATCACAAAATTTCGAGTGGGTATTTCCCTTTGCAGAGTCTATGATGAGGTATTCAAAGATTGACACGGAATTGTGTCTATCGGCCTGAAAGTTCCAGTACTTCCGGCAGTTGAATGGGAAAATCCTGTCTTCCCAACTTTCGCGATGGAATCCTGCTTGCATCCAGCTTAAAAAGTGTTTCTACTATTAAAGTAGCGTATATTGCGAAAAATCCTACCTGAATAGTACTATGGGATTTAACTCCCTTTTCACCTTGGGTTTAGTGTGAACGAAACTCACTGCAAAATGAATCATGCCTGACGATCTTGTCTTTATGATGGGGAATTTCGAAGCCCGAATTCCTCAGGACCGTGTTTATAGTAAATCACACCTGTGGTTCATGCCTGAGCAAGATCATTGGCGGGTGGGTTTTACTGCGTATTCGGTTCGATTATTACAGGATGTCTATTTTCTGGACTGGGCTATTGACCCATTTACCCGTGTTCAGGAAAAACAGAAGATTGGAGAGATTGAAAGTTCAAAAGCATTATCCGATCTGTATGCCCCCTCAATGGGCCAGATCCTGGAATTTAATGAAGAATTGTTAAACGATCCCTCCGCCATCAATCAGGCGGATAATTACGATAAAGGTTGGTTATTTGAGATGGAGTCGAAGGCACAGTGGTTGACCCCATCCGAGTACATGCAAGTATTAGATGACGGCTGGGAGCAGACCCAGCGGATGATTAAAGGACAGCTCAACTAAAAAACAACAAACGGTTTACCGTTTTCGTTTCGCGTTGAAAAGGTTTTCAGAATGGCTGATAAAAAATTGACAGTAGTGATCTCTCAGGCTCAGGGGAAAAATCCCGCCAAGCGTGAGTTGGAAGAAACGCTGGCAGCAACACTCATGATGGAACCCGACCTTGAAGTCTCTCTGGTGCCTCACCTCTATGACCTTTCCGCCGACCACACAGGAACCCTGTTTCTGCAGGCGATCCGCGGTGATATGGTCGTCCTGTCATGGCTGTATCCGCGCGCTTCACACTGGGTCCTCGATCGGCAAAATGTACGCGGTCAGGAAGGACTGGTGCTGTTAAAAGCAGAGACTGATGAAGACGAAGAAGAACTGGAAGCAGCCGAGGAAAAATCGGCCCCCTTTGAAAACCCGGAGCGTCAAAACACAATCCCTGATCGCAAAATTTATTCGATTGATCTACGAGTCAGTTCAAACCCTGAAGACTACATTTCTGAAATCAAACGCATCTCTCAGGATGCACAGGTGCAAACCTTTCAGCTGATGAATGTGATTCAGGAAAGCCCCAAACCGGCACAGCTGGAAAAGTATTTGAAACCGCTGGATGCGATCAGCGCTCAGAAAGACAATAGCAGTGCAAACGAAGCAAACCAGTTAGAACCCACCAAACGTCGCTGGTATCCTGTGATTGACTATAGCCTGTGTACGAATTGCATGGAGTGCATCGATTTTTGCCTGTTCGGTGTCTACGGCGTCGATCAGGGGGGACAAATTCTGGTGGAAGAACAGGATAGCTGTAAAAAAGGCTGTCCTGCCTGTAGCCGCGTCTGCCCGGAAAATGCGATTATCTTCCCCGGCCATAAAACACCGGGCATTGCTGGTGCCGATGGTGAAGTCGCCGGCTTGAAAATTGATCTCTCCAAATTATTCGGCGCACCGGATGCATTGGAAATGGCAGCCAGAGAACGTGATGTGGAACTGGTCGCCGAGGGAAGGGATGCTGTGGGAATGACAGTAGGCATTCCCAATCGTTTAAAGGTTTCACAAGAAACCAGCGATGAGTTAGACGAGCTGATCGACAGCCTGGATGCCATGGACTTATAGGCTTTCAATGATTTGAAACAGAACTCTGATTAAAAAATAAGACATCGGAATGAGTGAAAGCATCTCCTACCAGAGAGTTCAAGCCGCATACCAGCGAGCACGGGCAGAATTACTTTCTGCCCGTAACGACGCCGGTCACTGGGAGGGAGAACTTTCCACTTCCGCGCTTTCAACGGCCACGGCAGTCATGGCACTTGAAATGATTCGTCGTCACCGCCCGGACGATGATCACTCACTCGACTCCTATATCAAACAAGGTATTCAATGGATCGCCACGCATCAAAATGAGGATGGCGGCTGGGGCGACACTGTCAAAAGCTTCAGCAACATTTCCACGAGTATGCTTTGCCACGCCGTATTTCATGCGACGTGTAATACAGAGAAATTTGCTACGGTTGTCGTCAATGCGAAACAATACATCGATCGCATCGGCGGTGTCGAGGCAGTCATCGCCCGCTATGGCAAAGATAAAACGTTCTCAGTGCCGATCCTCACACATTGTGCACTCGCAGGACTCGTCGATTGGAAAACCATCCCTGCCCTGCCCTTTGAATTGTCCTGTCTGCCTGCCAATTTTTACAAGACGGTGCGATTGCCCGTCGTCAGCTATGCACTGCCGGCGCTCATTGCCATCGGCCAAGTAAGGCATCATTTCCAAAAGCCCAGGAACCCGATCACACGTATCATCAGAAATCTGTCGATTCAGAAAAGCCTCAAGAAGCTGATTTCGATTCAGCCCACGAACGGTGGTTTTCTGGAAGCGGCCCCGCTCACTAGTTTTGTCACCATGAGTCTGGCGGGAATGGGTCTCGTCGATCACCCGGTTGTTAACAAGGGGCTCGAATTTTTACTCGCTTCCGCCAGACCGGATGGCAGTTGGCCCATCGATACCAACCTGGCGACTTGGACCACCACTCTTTCCGTGAATGCCATTCAGGGAACCCTCTCCGAATTTGAAAAAGCCCCCATTCGTCAATGGTTATTACAACAGCAATATCAGGAATTGCATCCTTACACTTCTGCGGAACCGGGAGGTTGGGCGTGGACCGATCTACCGGGGGGCGTGCCGGATGCCGATGATACTCCCGGGGCCATTCTGGCATTATTGAATTTAAGACCAGAAGATTCCGAACATGAACTCTCATCTGAATTGAGACTCGCCTTACGTAACGGCGTCCAATGGCTTCTCGATTTGCAAAATAGTAATGGGGGCTGGCCGACCTTCTGTCGTGGTTGGGGAACGCTTCCCTTCGATCAGAGTGCGGCTGATATTTCGGCACACGTCATTCGTGCGTTGCAAGCCTGGCTGGAAACAGAGCCAGATGATGCGGACATTCCATTGCGAAAACGTGCCGAACACGCCATCCAACGTTCGTTTCGTTATCTGGCATCAGTTCAACGCAACGATGGATCCTGGCTTCCACTCTGGTTTGGAAATCAGCACATCAAGAATGATGAAAATCCGGTTTACGGCACCGCGCGCGTGTTAGCCGCTTATGCGTCGCAGGAAATGTCTGATTCCACACAGGCGGAACAAGCCATCAAATTTTTGAAAAGCGTACAGAATACTGATGGTGGTTGGGGCGGTGATGCCGGAGCCCCCTCCAGTGTGGAAGAAACCGCCTTAGCAGTCGACACTTTACTGGCAATGGGCCTTGATCCTGACAATCCGAACATTACTTCGGGTCTGAACTGGCTGTTGCAACAGGTGGAAACAAACGGTTTTACTGAATCCACACCGATTGGCTTTTACTTTGCCAAATTATGGTATTTCGAACAACTTTATCCAATTATCTTTAGTGTTTCCGCCCTGCATCGGGCAGAAATGGTTTTAAAAAAATGTACTGATGACAATTTAAGATTGTCGCTTGCGGAAGAGGATTACCCTATAATGAGTACCGAGAAACAATAGGTCCCCCCCGATCCCCAAGCAAACTTTAATCAATAACTTGATCATCGCTCGGCTGAGTTACTTACAATAGAGGAGTGTTTCGTGTCCATCGCGCCTTTAGACCAGGAAAATTCTGAAGATAATATCGTCCCTGGCTCAGCAAAGCCTGCGCAAGACGCTTCCGAAGAAAAGAAACCAGTCAAAAGAAAACGAAAACGTCAAAGTACCAGTCACTTAAAAGCGGTTCCGGAAACACTCGCCCTGCGCGAAGAGATGAAAGCGGAAGCGGAAAAGTACGTCGAACATCTCGACTGTTCCAACCCCTTTACCAAAGCGACACTGGAAGCCTGGTCTCGCGAACTGCTGGAGCGGATGGAACAGCCTGAAAAGTTTCTGGGCTTCATGATGGTCTTGATCGGAAACTTTTTCTGGAAACGGCAATTTCTGGCGATCCCGTTTGAGCGACGCCTCTTGCTGCTGCCGCATTGTTTGAAACATGCCGAAGGTTGTCCGGCGGAATACGACGAGTTCGGCCTGGACTGCGAAAAATGCGGTGCCTGTTCGATTGCTGATTATAAAGTCAAAGCTGAAAAGCTGGGCTACAAGGTGCTCGTTGCTGAGGGCTCCCCCGTAGTGCTCAAAATCATCGTCGGCGGTTATGTCGATGGCATTTTAGGAGTCGCCTGCCTGAACGTGCTGGAAAAATCAATTGATAAAGTTCTGATCGCCGGTGTGCCCTCCTATGCAATTCCCCTCCATTCCGGTGACTGTAAAAATACAAAAATGGACGAACCCTGGATCTGGGAAGTGCTCGAAGAGTATCGCCCCCTCGAAGAGCCGCTCACCAGAAGTTATCTGCCGACGATGCGGGCTTCCAACGCGCTCTTTGAAGAAAACTTCGATCAGATTCTACCTCCCCGCCGCACAAAAACGGAACAGGCGGCTCAAACTCCGCTGGGGAAGACGGAAGCCATCGCCTACGACTGGCTGAAACATGGTGGAAAACGATTCCGCCCCTTTATTACCCTGGCAGCCTATAATGCTCTGAACAAAAACCAGACATCCACAACAAACACGGATCAACCAGAACAGAGTTACCCGCTCGGCGTTCAAAAAGCGGCGATGGCCATTGAAGTCTTCCACAAAGCGTCTCTCATCCATGATGATATTGAAGATGACGACCAATACCGCTACGGCCAGGAAACATTACATCGACAACATGGCACTGGCATGGCCATTAACATTGGTGACTACTTAATCGGCATCGGCTATCGCCTGCTAAACGAAGCCCGTGCCGACATCGGTGCCGAAGCCGCATCAGACTTAGTCGAAAAGATGGCAGCCGCGCATATTAAGCTGTGCGAAGGTCAAGGCGCAGAAATGTCCTGGCAGGACAGCCAGTCGTTTGAACTGGCGCCGCTCGACGCCTTACAGATTTACGCCCTCAAGACATCCCCCGCCTTCGAGGCCGCTCTGTATGCGGGAATTCGGATGACCGGTTCTGTGGGAGAGTACGAGGAATTAATCTCTTCGTTCTCAAGGCACATCGGCGTTGGCTTTCAGATTCTGAACGACCTCAAAGACTGGCAGGGCGATGACAATAACAAGCTCATCACTGGCCAGGACGCACTCGCAATGCGGCCCACACTACTACTGGCGCTGGCTCTGCAAACGGCAGACGACCATCAAAAAGCAGACTTGAAAGACATTCTGCTCGGCAATCCTTCCGATGGCCTGCGAATTGGTCGCTTACGCAAAATATACCAGGACTGCGACGTCTTCACAAAAGCGGAAGCACTCGTCGACAAATCACGAGCACGCGCCGAAGAACTGGCAGAAAGCGTTGACAACGAAGACTTCAAACAATTATTGAAATTCTTCTGCGAAACCGTCCTGGCCGAAGAAACCCCCGAAGAAAAACCAGAGCCTAACGTGCTCATGCCCCTCGCCAAGTAAGCTGGAAAACAGCTTAAATAACGGGTAAGCCGAATACAATTCGGACCAAACAAAGCGAGTTGGAATCTGACAGAGGCACAGAACTATGAATGTAAAATCTTTGTTCTGTTCTCACGCCGTTTATCTCCCCGACAATATTGCGGCGGGAGTGTTGCGCCGGTTATAAAAGAAGACGGAATTAATTAAGGACCAATCTGATTTATCATGTCCCGTAGCTCGAACATTTTAAAAAAAATGACCATATAGGGTATGGAAATCCCTGAATTCAATTAATAAAAAATCAGGACATCATGCAACATTTCATTTCTCAGTTTCTAGTAGCTGTAATTACCGTTTGCCTCTTTGCACCCTCGTCTGTTTCTTCCAGGGAACCACTTGCTCGCGACTCCCTTGTCTTCAGCGAAAAAGAGGGGATTGTCTCCGTCGAAGCGGAGCACTATTTCAAACAGACGCAACACGACGTTCGTGCATTTTATTTGACACACTCCAGGCAGACACCCGACCTCACTCCAGATGGTGATTCGCCGCACGTTGCCGGGGCAAGTGGCGGAGCCTATCTGGAAATCTTGCCGGATACGCGCCGAACTCATAGCGACAAATTGATCAAACAAAAAAACTTTTCACCTGAACCCGGTAAAATGGCTGTGCTTCATTACAAAGTGCATTTCAAAACGCCAGGGCGGTATTATGTCTGGGCGCGTGCTTATTCTACAGGCACGGAAGATAACGGCCTGCACGTTGGTATCGACGGAACGTGGCCCGCCAGCGGGCAAAGATTGCAGTGGTGTCAGGGAAAACAATCGTGGTGGTGGGAAAGCAGGCAGCGTACGAAAAAAGAACACTGCGGCGAACCCTACAAGGTATTCCTGGACATTCAAAAGGCGGGTACGCATCTGATCCAATTTTCGATGCGAGAAGACGGCTTCGAGTTTGATAAGTGGTTAATGACAACCGACCGAAACTTGAAACGTCCGCAGGGAAAAGGGCCTTCTTCGGTTGTCCATCAAGGAAAGTTGCCCAAACCGTTTCCGTATGTGAAGGCAAAGCGAAGTCAGCGTGTCACTATTAACAAGGAACCTGGCACCAGTCCCACAAAATCCACCAGTTCCCAACCGCTTCAAATGCCGCGTCAGCCGAACGGCGATGGCAACGCTACGATCAGTGGCGAACTCAGGCAGTGGCACAAGGTCACACTATCTTTGGCTGGGCCTTATGCTCACGAAAAAGACAACGCGCCGAATCCATTTACCGATTATCGAATGACTGTTTTGTTGACACACTCCAGCGGAACCAGCTACACAATTCCCGGTTATTTCGCTGCAGATGGCAACGCAGGCGAGAGTTCCGCAGAAGCAGGAACGGTTTGGAGAGCCCATTTCGCTCCGGATCAAACAGGTTTGTGGAAATATCAGATTTCATTCTCGTCTGGCAAGAACGCAGCGCTGGACGCGAAGGTCGCTACGAAAAATCTCACACCCTATGACGGTGTGTCCGGGCAATTTGAAGTGGCGGCCAGCGACAAGGAGGGGAAAGACTTTCGAGCGCATGGACGGCTGCAGTATGTTGGCAAGCACTACCTGCAACACGCCGGCTCGAAACAGTACTTTTTGAAAGTTGGCGCAGATGCCCCCGAAACATTGCTCGCTTACAAAGACTTCGACAACACCATCGCCGGTAAACCAAAAGGAGTCCCGTTGAAAACGTGGGGGCCGCATGTGAGGGATTGGAAGGATGGCGATCCGACCTGGAAAAATGACAAGGGCAAGGGGCTGATTGGTGCGATCAATTACTTGTCTGGTAAGGGTTGCAATGCATTTTCGTTTCTGACGTACAACGCAGGCGGCGATGGCGACAATGTCTGGCCCTTTATCCATCGCGACGACAAGCTGCATTACGACTGTTCGAAACTTGACCAATGGGGCATGGTATTTGACCACGGAACCAACCTGGGCATGTATCTCCATTTCAAGATGCAGGAAACCGAAAACGATGACCATCAAACGAAAGGGAACAAGCGAGTACCCGAAAGTCTGGACGGTGGCAATCTCGGCGTGCAGCGAAAACTTTATTGTCGCGAGTTGATCGCCCGTTTTGGTCACAACCTGGCGTTGAATTGGAACCTTGGCGAGGAAAACACTCAAACGACAGCACAACAGCAGGCGATGATTGATTACATCGCCGACCTGGACGCTTACAATCACAATATTGTCGTTCACACTTTTCCAGGGCAACAAGATCAGGTCTATCGGTCACTCATTGGAAAAAAGTCGAAGCTGACGGGTGTGTCACTACAAAACAGTGAATTGGAAACCACACACGCTCAAACAGTGAAATGGGTTCGCGAGTCCGCCAAAGCCGGCAAGCCGTGGGTCGTCGCCTTTGATGAATCGGGGAGTGCCGCTCACGCTCAATGCCCCGACCTCGGCTACAACGGATTTGATGGACGCGACCGCGAAGGCAAGATGATTTATACGCAGCACAAAGTCCGCAAACAAACCTTGTGGGCCGTACTGATGGCGGGGGGAGCAGGCAACGAATACTACTTCGGCTATAAATTTGACCAGAACGATCTCAAGTGTGAAGACTGGCGCAGTCGCGATCAAAGCTGGGACTACTGCCGCATCGCAATCAACTTCTTTCACGAGCATCACATCCCATTCTGGACGATGACAAACGCCGATGAACTGGTTGGAAATCCAAATCATAGCGTATCGCGATTCTGCTTCGCCTCGCAGGGAAACCTCTACCTGGTTTACCTTCCACAAGGCGGAACCACGAAACTGGATCTGTCTGACGCGAAGGGCGATTTTAACGTCAAGTGGTTTAATCCTCGTGCTGGCGGCGACTTAACAACAGGTTCAGTGAAGTCAATTACTGGTGGAGGGAAAGTCAACCTGGGATCACCTTCTGTGGATCCAAAAGAGGACTGGCTAATCGTAGTTCGTAAAAACAGTAAATGATGTGGTTTAAAAAGAGAAAAAGGTGTCCGGAGCCTTTTCGTTTGATACTTTATTCGAATCTCATGATACAGAGTGCATCTACATAAGATTATGAATCAGTTACATGCAAACCACAAAATAATCGTATCATAATGAAGCTCTCTGTCAATTAATGATAAATATGATGTAATGTTTGTGCTGAAGAAGCAATTGTTTCTATTTTAACAAGGTACTACTGTCTGGTCTAAATAGCTCGTCCAATAGTGTTAGTAGAATCATATTCAGACTGCTAATTACTCTCTCATATCCGAAGAGATTTAAAAAAGTAGGCAGTACCTTTGTAATTGCCATCTTTATATACGAAAATCAATCGAGCAGAATGATTCGAACCACCCTGATTAAAGTTCGTGGCTTTCGTGCTTTTCGTGGTAGTTAAATGTAGGCGCAAGTTAGTAGGTCCACTTCGTAACGGAAATTATTTTTGTAGAATAGCGAGGTCTATCACCCTGTCGCTCAGTAGGTTCAAAGCTTTCTGAGATTTTTCCTCCACATAAAGCGTTCAAAATGAGGAGAACAAACCAATGGGACGTAAGAAGAAAGTCATCCTTCCCAGCGCCGGAGACGCATTTGCAGTTCCGCTTGAAGATGGTCGGTATTCTGTGTGCCGCGTGCTGGCTGATCGAATCACTCGACCAAGATTAAGTATCGATGCAGTCTTAGTCGCATCCTCTGCCTGGATCGGGTCTGAAGTACCCTCCGTGGATAATCCGGAATTAAGACCAATTCTTAAACTTACACATCATGCATGGGATGAGGAAAAAATTGCCTGGATCAGTGACCCCGTCCCCGACACATTTATTCCGATTGGAACCATTACTCCCACGGAAGAAGAAGCGTCCCTGAATTGTCCTTCATACAGTGACTGGTTCTCAAAGATACAACAGCCCTTGATGCAGTGGCAGTGGGATCATGATCGTGAGGCTGTCATAGCAGAGGATGCTGCCAGGGAACAGGCGCAAGCTGATCAAGCAGCACAGAAAAAACGGGAACGCCAAGAACAATTGAAACAGGCAAAGTTGAAAGACCTCGCAAAACACAAGTTTTTCGCAGACTGGACGTATCCTCCGAAAAAAGCGATCACAGCTTCACGCAAAATCATGGTCGACACAGTTCAGGCGTTGATCGAACTTGGTAAGTCAGCAAGCGAACCCGATCGGCTCAATGTGCTGCAGAGCTGCGTCGAAGCCTTCAATGCACTCGACGAAAAACTGGAATTCATTGAAACCGTCGAGCGTGAAGATATCTGCCACGAATTCGAGGCCATCGTGCATGCGTGCGGCTTAGGCGCACATGAAAATCTGGCCGATGAATGGCGTGACTGGTAACCAACAGAAACAGAGAAAAATATTCGCTGCACCTTTTGGGTCTATTGCTTCACACTCACACAGATTTCCACGATGTGATGTTTCTCGGGATGCTCTTCCGGGTTGTTGAGATACAGTTCATAACAGGGTCGAGTCGCATCGCGTTCATAGTCACTTTGCTCGACCCAATCCACGATCAGGTTCCACGCAGTTTCATATTCTGGGGGACCGGTTAATTCGGCGTGCATCACAACATAAGAACCACCGGGCAATCGCTTCTCTTGTATCTCCGCATCATCAACGTCGGTTCCCTCGGGGATGCTGATGCAGACATCTAACTTGAGTTCATCGAGTGGCGTATCACAGGGATCATTAACATACGACGACAAGAAAACGGTCTCCGCCGAAAACAAGCCTTTGGCGCCTGCCCAGTTACCAACTTTGGTAAAGAGGCGTTTAAATAATTCGGTATCGCCGATGTAGTTACCCTGATGTGAGACGCAGGCCACCAAACGTTCTGGTAACTGCTGGACTTCCGGTGTTTTATTTTCCATGAGATTCTCTTTACTCTGATTATCAAATTATGATTCTAAAAAATATCGCTGCCTGGCTGATAGCATGCAGTCGATATTTGGAACACCATATATGATTACATCGAACGAGAGTCATCTGTCAACTGAATGGTCAAGATTAAATGCAACAGATAAACGCATCTCGATTCTTAACAGAGTTACTACAGTCGCCTGTTTTCCTTTCGAGTTTTCGTGGTAGTCAAAAGCGAAAATCATCCTTTTAACTATTCCAACTCCGGTGGCACGCTTCCGTAACCCCAGGGATTGTTATTGAACGCGGGGGCTGCTGGACGCTGCGGCACTTTGTCGGGGGTTAGCTGCTTCGAAAGCTCAACCGCTGCATCCACCATTTGGGGTCCCGCCGTGATGATGAGATTGCTGTATCCTGTCAGGCGGGTTTCATAACCACCACCGTTTTTATCAAACGCCTCTTTGGTGGGAACATACCCGACACACCCATTGGCCAGTGAAACAGGAAATGTGATCGGAAACGGGCTGCCCGCTTTGATGTCGAGACCGAGTTGACAGAAAAATTCCGCAGGGTCTGTCAGTAATACTACGGGCCCCAACTGAACTGCTTGAATTTCGACTTCTGCCACCGGTTCTTTTTGCAGACGGGCATCGAGCAGTACAGTCTCTTTCGCAAACACCCAGTCGACGGCTCCTGATTTTGCCGGTCCGGCTTTCACCATTTCGATCGCTTTCTTCACACGTTCCGGATTTGGTTTGCGACGAGGGATCTTAAGTATTCTGGTTTTGCTGGCCACTGTTTCAAAGTTGCCGCGCGGCATTGAAAGCAGGACCTTGACAGTTTCGGCCCCTACGCGACCGCCGACAAAACGCGCTGATTCTTCGCTCGGACGTCGTTGGAATTTTGAAAGATTATCAACCTGTGTGACATCGCCCGATGCCCCCGCTAAAAACACGACAATGGCATCTTTACCGAAAACTCCTCGAATGACTTGTTCGACATAATAGATATAGTTCGCCGAAATACCACCCGGATTGGTGGTCGCATGACAGACGAAATTCACAATGCAACCTTTCAGCTCACCCTGCTCATCCCATACGCCGATGACGCCTACTTCAGGATCAACGGGACCGGCGGGTTTTACAATATCCGGGTTACCGGGACGCGGATGTGTAAAGGACAAACCGTTACGCATAAAGAAACGGCGGTTGAAGGCAACTTGTTCTTCAATGCCCACACCAGCGCCGCACTTTGAAGCGTTTCGCTTTTTATACGCTTTACAGATGGCTTCAACAGACTGATCAACCACCGTTTCAAGATAAGCAGAGTCTGCCGTTGATGATTTTTCATATGCCAGTTCTTGCACGAAGTCAGAAGCATGGTCGTACTCACCGGGCAAAATCATGCCCATGGGACCTGAAGAGTGCGAGTGCGTGGCGTGGAGCAGAATCGAATCCGCGGGAATCTTACATTTGGCTTGAACGCGTTTCCTAATTTCATTGACTGTGACGCGACGAATAAATAACGCATCCAGACTCACTACAGCCACAACATGTTTTCCATTGTCAAACACGGTTGCTCGTACTTTGCACGGATCATGGAATGAGCGATGAAATGATTTCCCATAACCGCCGGGCTGCTCCATCCCAATTTCGGGAGTAATATCGCGTTCTGCAAAGCCGACTTTGATTTGCGGTGCCTCAGCAGCAAAACAAAGCGCTGGAATCAGAAACAGAAAAGATCGTGAAATTGTTTTCAAGCAAGAGGAGAGCATGTTCATGGGTAAGACTCGGCATATTTGGGGTAGGAAACGTGAGGAACTGACATCGTTTTATTTAAGCAAAATTAAAAATCGGCGACTACTGAAGAATGTTAAGAAATGATTGTTCGTCAGAAATTTGTCTGAGAGGAGAATTTCTTATCACTGGTGCCGGAACGATAATCTCTATTTACTAGAGTTGTTTCTGATTGCCAAACAGGTTGTCAACAATCTGATTCTCCTGGCCACCGATGACTTGAATCGAGTAGGTTTTCTCGTTGCCCGGCAAATCGTTTTGAATCAGACAGTCTGAGATACGACTCTGAGAAACGTTCTTCAGTAACAGGCCTACTTTGGCATAATCGAGAATCGTACAGCCCGTCACATTCATCCGCCGCGAATCACGAATTTCTAAAGCCGCGGTTTCATCGCCGGTTCCATTGATGTGATTTCCGCTGATGGTACAGCCATCGCAATTGGTCAAGAGCATCCCCACTTTGGCAGTCGCCCCATCACGATAGTGATAGCGCGGATTGCGATCCAGCACATTATTCGAAACCACAATGTTATGACAGTCATGAATTCGGATATTGTGGGTATAGCCTTTCCACATCGTATTGCCGGTTACCGTCACGCCACGGGCACTGGTGATCTCAATGTTGGTCTGCACATCAGAAAGCACATTGTCGGCGATGGTAATATTGCCATCGCGATATTCAGTGGAGTGTGGTCTGATGCGTGCATGTTCGTTAATGCGAATATTGGCGGAACCTGGAGCATAATGGTCGTGTTGAATCGTGCAACCAACGATGGCAATCTCACCCACCATAGCCCCTTCCGAGTCGATCAATACATTGGCGGTTGGCTCAGAGTTTTCATCGCCCATGTTGCCTTCAATGTCACACGTGCCGATATGGATGTTGCGAATGTCTCCTTTACGCACAACCACACCCCCGCCGGCATTGTAGGAAATATGACAGCCGACAATATTCGATTGATGAATGTTGACATGGTCATAAAAGACTCCCGCGCCCCGGTTCTCATAAATATGACAGTTGGAAATAATCAGATTTCGATTCCGTTTCACAAAATGGATGCCATGCAGTGCGCGGCGAATGGTCAGCCGCGTGAAGGTCATCTGCATGGTTCCCGTGGCTTCGATGCCGCAGGCTTCGGGGTGATCGCCCACAATTTCCAACCCGTCCACCAGCGGAGAACGTTGATTCTGCCAGACATTCTCCTTAACGGTTTTCGGGCTGGCAGTACCGGCATGTGTACCAATAAAGCGGAATGCGGGCCCTGCTCCTGCCATAATGATCGTCGCAGTACCATCTGAACTGAGAGAAGTCGGTCCCAGTTTGTCCAGATCGACAGTGATCGTTTTCGTAATACGATAGACGCCTTTGGGAAACTGAATCTGCCCCATTTTGGTACCGACGGCTTTTTGGATGGCAGCAGAGTCGTCGGTTTTTCCATCGCCGGTGGCTCCAAACGACTTCACAGTCGGAATCGCGGGTGCCTGGCTCACCGTCGAGTCATTTTGTGAGACACTCTTTTGTGATGAAATCACAAGAAAACCAATGACTATGAGAGTAGAGAAAGAAATGACGAGTCCGCGCATGAGATTAACCTTGAGTTGATTTTGTTGAATTTCCGAGTCAGTCCTATCAGACAATATTGTAATCAGAATAACTCGCCGAATGCTATCATCGGAATCGATTCCTATGAAATTACTTGATGTGCTTTATGTACTGACATGCCTGACTTTTGGAGAAGTAAAATGTTCATACGAAATAAAACAAAAAGACGCCTTTCTTTCCGAGTGAATCTGGATTATGTTGTGGTGGAATCGTTCTATTTCTTTCTTAATGAATCGTAAATGAGATGATTGATCGACAAGAAGAACCTGAATTCATTCCCGGCGATCGGGAATTATTGCAGTTACATACGCGCTGGATGCGCTTTGCTTATGATGAAGCACGTGCGGCTTTTGAAGAGGATGAAGTTCCTGTAGGCGCCGTCATCGTCTATCAGGATCGCATCATCGCAGCCGCTCATAATCAAAGAGAGACGTTGAACGATCCGACGGCACATGCCGAAATGATTGCCATCACGCAAGCAGCAGAATCACTTGGTTCCTGGCGTTTGTCTGACTGTCTGTTGTACGTCACGCTGGAGCCCTGTCCCATGTGTGCGGGTGCGATTATTCAATCGAGAATCCCCTTCGTCATCTATGGCACGCGTGATGAAAAAGCGGGCGCCTGTGATTCATTATTTCAAATTACCAATGATTCCCGATTAAACCATCAAAGCACTGTCATTAGTGGTGTGATGCAAGAGGAATGCCGCACAATCCTGCAAGAGTTTTTTCGTCAAAAACGTGCAGAAGGTAAAAAGTAATTCTGAATCTCTACTTAATTTGATGTTTGCAAGTGCAAAACCAAATGTCTGTTTTTTTATTTTTAAATTTCATTCATTGTGTGAGCGCGGTGATAAAAAAACAGATTCATCTCAAGTTTAGAAAACTAATCTACATATCAAGGAATTATCACAGAAATGATTAATCAGAATTTGTCAAGTGATTTTCGACGAAAAGAAACATCATTAAAATCGTTTTAAATTTTATTTAATTTCCGCTTGTCCTTCTGATGGCAGTTCGTCAGAATGTGCTTCACAATAACTATTCACAATTCACAGATTCAAATCTGAAATATCTTTGAGGCGAGCGAATGCATATTATCTCTCGTGGCATGAATGAGAGTATCCTCATTGGGGAACATACAGTTGTTAAAGTGCTTGAAGTATTTGAGGACCACGTAAGAATTTCAGTAGAGACTCCCGGAGCAGAACCTGCTTACTGGGAAAAAGATGTCTATCTGGATCAATCTGTTGAATTGGAGGAATTACAACCAGTCGAAGCCACTAGTTGATTCCTTCAGAACAAACCTTCAGAGTAAAAATCAGTGTAGGTAAAACTGCCTCCTGAGTGTTCCCGTTTCCATGCTTTCTCTAAAGAAGCTGGGCTTTCTAGCCATACAGCCTTGGCGTTTTCGAGATAATTTCTCACAATAGAGCTACAGGGGGAGGTTTATCTGTCAACTCCTGCTGTGAAGCCTGCATTAACCAGGCAGAGGCGTCTTTTCAAACTATCATCAGTCATTGTGAGGCAAGTTGTGCCTGCCATATCGGAACAGGATGGAGAATCACTCGGCTTGGAGTCCCGGCAGCTGCCACGTCACATTGCCATCATCATGGATGGAAATGGACGCTGGGCATCCCGACGTGGATTTCCGCGCATCGAAGGACACCGCCAGGGTGTCAATAGTGTGCGCACAGTTGTAGAAGAATCAACACGCCTGGGAATTGAACAACTGACGCTTTATTGCCTCAGCAGTGAAAACTGGAAACGGCCCGCATTAGAATTGAATCTTCTGATGCAACTTCTGAAAAAGTTTGTCATCGGCGAGCGTGAAGAGATTATGCGTCAGAATATCCGGTTCACAACTATCGGCCGTCGGACAGATCTCCCGCAGGATGTACTCATCGAAGTGGACAAAACCATTAGTGAGAGCCAGGAAAATTCCGGGATGCAACTTTGTCTGGCACTAAATTATGGCAGTCGATCAGAAATTGTCGACGCGGTGCAATCCATTGTGGCTGCGGTCGAACAGGGAAATTTAAAAAAAGAAGAAATTACTGAAGATGTTATTTCCTCACATCTTTACACAGCAGGCATGGTTGACCCGGATCTTGTGATTCGCACAGCAGGAGAAATGCGGGTGAGCAACTTCCTGTTATGGCAGATCAGCTATGCCGAACTTTGGGTCACTGAGACCTATTGGCCGGACTTTGCTGTTTCCGATTTCTGGCAGGCGTTACGTGACTTTGCCGCCCGTGACCGTCGCTTTGGCGGTTTGAAAGGATAACCCGACATGCTCGGTTGGCGGTTACTCGTATCGGCAATTCTAATTCCTCTTTTGTTCGGTCTTTTTTATCTGGATCAACGTGCGGGAGTTGGTGCACCTTATCTACTGGGTTTGTGCTGCCTTTTGGTGTTAAGAGGCAGCTGGGAATTAACACATCTTTTAAAAGTCCGTAAGCTTGCTCCCAGTTATCCGATGGTGTGTATTCTGTCATTACTCATCTGCATCATGGCCTGGATACCGTTTCTTACTTCGCTTGACGGGCAGATACACTCACAAACCCTCTCACTGGCATTGATGGCGGTGGCATTTGCCGTTTCCATCTTAATGATCTTCCTCAAAGGCGCGATTCAATTTCAGGAACCGGGGCAAAGTATGGAAACCATCGGTGCTGAGATCCTTTCTGTTTCCTATCTTGGGTTCTTATTGGCCATGCTCGCAGAATTACGTTGGGTCATTGGTCCTGAAACCGGATACATCGCCTTGGGCTCTTTGATTATCAGTGCAAAGATGGGAGATATCGGCGGTTATACCTTTGGTCGGTTGTGGGGCAAACAGAAACTGGTGCCGCGACTGAGCCCCGGTAAGACCTGGGCCGGAGGATACGGTGCTCTCTTTGGTGCCGCCTTGGGAAGCTTCCTCTGGTTTCAGTTCACCCCCGCGCTGTTTCACTCGAACTGGTCTGCTCCCGCGTGGTACTGGTCCATTTTATTCGGCGCAGTCATTGGATTAGTGGGGCTGGTGGGTGATTTATGCGAGTCGCTCATTAAACGGGACGTCGGAAAAAAAGACTCCGCCGAATTATTGCCCGGGTTTGGAGGTCTGCTCGATTTATTAGACAGTCCACTTTACGCGGGCCCTGTCGCATTTCTGATGTGGAAACTGTTACCGCTGATCACTGTGTCGAGTTGAAGTGGATCAGAATCTGACCGCAAGTTACACCAACTGAGTTGAGGTAGGGACTCTGCTATCGTTGGCAAGTAAGAGTCGACGAGTCCCGCTAAAGCGAGCTTGGAAGGTGATCGATCTTTGGGAAGCTCAATAGACTTCAATAAAATAAGTTCGTCAGCAGGCCAGGTGAGAGAGACCCAGGCAGCAATCGAATCACTGGTCACATCCCATGATTCTGGCAGTTGTGTTACTTGTGGTACTAAGGTTTGTTGCAAATAAGCGTAAGCACTAAGAATAGGAACACCGCGTTCCTGCCAGACAACTTTGGCTTCGGAAGGGGAAGTAATAATACGCGCGTCAGGCAGCAATTGGCAGAGTAACTGGTCATTCAACATCAACGATTGAATGGCAAGCCAATGCGCGGCACGATCACCCAGTTGATGCGTTTGATCCCAGCTTCGAACAACGTCAACGGTTTTGCCACCTCCACAGACGATGAGCGGCTTTGTGTTTTCTAAACTGTCTAATAACTTCGCAATCCGCCCCGCGAGATCGGGAAGATCAAACAGACTCCCACCAATTTTGATAACCGCAGTCTTCATGTCTGGTGCGCCGAAGATTCAAACGGAGTTTAGTCAATGATTTTCGAAATCTGATATTCCACAAGACCGCAGGCGCCCGCTGCTTTCAATTTCGGGACAATGGTTCGCACTACAGATTCCTCCATGATGGTGCTGATAGCGACCCAGTCTGGATCTGACAGAGAAGATACCGTGGGCTTTTGCAAAGCAGGCAAAAGATTCAGTACATTTTCGAGATCTGTTCGAACGACATTCATCATCAAACAGACTTTGCCTTCTGCCGCCAGACAGGACTCCAACATCATCGCGATATTTTCCAGTTTCTCACGTTTCCAGGGATCTTCGAACGAATCTTTATTGGCGATGAATCGTGTCGTGCTCTGCATCAGCTCTTCCACGATTCGCAGATTATTGGCCCGCAAAGACGATCCGGTCTCGGTCACTTCGACAATTGCATCAGCGAGCTTGGGAGGCTTGACTTCGGTGGCGCCCCAGGAAAATTCCACTGTTGCTTTTACGCCATGCTTTTCGAGATAACGCTCTGTCATTCCCACGACTTCTGTGGCAATGCGTTTGCCTTCCAGATCCTTGACGGTCTGGATTGGAGAATCTTCAGGAACACACAATACCCAACGCACAGGGCGGCGGCTGACTTTTGAAAATAGCAGCTCGCAAATTTCATGGACATCGGCATTCGTTTCCAGAATCCAGTCATACCCCGTAATCCCGGCATCCAAAATACCTTGATCCACATAACGGGCCATTTCCTGAGCACGAATCAGTAAACATTCGATCTCATCGTCGTCAATCGTAGGGTAATAGGAGCGAGAGGAAAATTTAATCACATAACCGGCACGCTTGAATAATTCCGCCGTGGATTCTTGCAAACTTCCCGCGGGAATACCGAGTTTTAAGACCTTCTCAGACATGATACTTGTTTTTCTGAATTCGATGGTTTAGTGCGTAATCTATGTAATATTAACAGTTTAGATTTCTTTTTTCAGTTAGAAATCGGAACCACTGGAGTGATTGCCAGCGAATGGCTCCTTCTCTTAAGAAAACCCGTGCGCGTACTCTAACAGCTAAAAAACCGTAGTTCCAGTAGTTCGGAACGAGAATGTTACGAGAAAATCCCAATCTATGGACTTCCATCAAGCGTGGAGTTTCTCTAGGATCTTGAAAGCACCTGCTCAGGATAAACGATTCCGGGTGAATTTTCACTACAGGGATCAATCAGATAGAAATTGTTTGTACAGAAATTTATTAGAAAGTAAGGAGAAATTCCTCGATGGCCGAGCAAAAAGCCACCAATGTCACTTGGCATGACCACCGTGTTTCCAAAGAAGAACGCTGTCAACAAAACGGACACAAAGGAGCCGTGCTTTGGTTCACAGGCTTAAGTGGGTCCGGAAAAAGCACCATTGCGAATACCGTTGACCATAAGCTGTTCGAACAAGGCAAACACACGTTTGTTTTAGATGGCGATAACATTCGAATGGGCCTGAACAAAAACCTGGGCTTCTCTCCCGAAGATCGTACTGAAAACATTCGTCGGATTGGTGAAGTTTCCAAATTATACACTGATGCCGGAATTCTGGTGATGACGGCTTTCATTTCGCCTTATCGTGAAGACCGTGATCAGGTTCGAGAAATTCTGGGAGATGGCGAATTCATTGAAGTCTTCGTCAAAGCCTCTCTGGAAACCTGTGAAGAACGTGATCCCAAAGGGCTCTACAAAAAAGCCCGTGCTGGTGAAATCAAAGGTTTCACTGGAATTGATGCTCCTTACGAAGAACCAGAAAAGGCAGAACTGATTCTGGATTCCGACGGCAAAGGCATTGATGATTTGGCTGACGAAGTCGTGGCCTATCTCGAATCAAACGGTTATCTTTCGATCTAAGTCAACCGTGCCAGTTGAAGTACTGTTTCAAAAAACTAAACCTCAGGCAGCACACTGTTGCCTGAGGTTTTTTGTTGTCATGTCAATATTGAGTGTAAGAACGAAACTTATTTTTTCTCCTGGATCTTATAAGGTCCTAATGCCGAATCGATTTCAAACCAGTTGTCAGGTCGGTTTTCCAGTCGCTTCGTATAAACACGAATGGATCGCTCGTCCCAGAATTTGGGAATCGCAGGATCTTCGGGAATGCGACCTTTGTCATCGATTTTTTCCATCCATTCATCAAGAGCCAACGCCAGTTTTTTCCTGGCCGCTTGATGCTCTGCGGAATTCGCCAGGTTCTTTGTTTCCCAGGGATCATTCTCTAGGTCATACAACTCTTCTTTAGGTCGGCTCTGTGCCATGAGCTTCAATGGAGGACCTGTTAATTTTCCTTCTGAGTGCAGATGACGCAGCAAACCGATAATCGGATATGAGGCTTCCTTGTAACGATTGATTTGCAGGAAGGGACGTTCCGGATATTTACTGCGGAGGTAACGATAACGTTTGTCGCGTACGGTGCGAATGTGAAAGACGGTTTCATCACCGCGATCGCGACCACTAAATAAATAAGTACGGGGAGGCTCTGATTGAGATCCCAGAAAAACCTGGCCCTGCATTTTTTCCGGTTTGGTCACTCCCGCTAATGCCAGCGTCGTCGCGCTCAAATCAATGGCAGAGATCAACTGCTCGCTTTGCTCCCCCCGTTTATAGTTCACAGGGACAGGAAGTGTGGAATTATTTTCAGGCCAGTAAACAATGAGGGGAATATGCAGTCCGCTGTCGTAAGGCCATTGCTTTCCCCGAGGCATCGCGCGACCGTGATCGCCAAGGAAGATGACAATCGTATTTTTATCAAGCTGGTCCCGTTTCAACAGATCCAGTATGAAAGCGACTTTCTTATCGACGGCCATCACAGCGTTCAGATATTGGGCCCACACCGCCCGCGTGACGGGATGTTCGGGATAGTAATCGGGTATCTTCACCTTGGCTGGATCAGCCTGATGATCGATATGTTGATGTGATGTATTCCAGGCACCACCACGATGGGTTTCTGAAAAGTTGATCTGAGCATAAAAAGGTTGTTTGTTTTTGAGTTCATCAAAGTCACTGACATCGAAGGGCTTTTTCCCCTTGGGATACGTAAAGTTCCAGTCTGTTTTTCCCGTCCCTTTATAGAACTTGGACAGCTTGCGATCTTTCGTCAGTTTTCTAATATTAGCCGTCGTATAACCGACGGGACGCAGCCAGTCGGTAATCACTCTCACCCCATCAGGTAGCGGGTTAGTTCCTTCACGATGCGAACGATGATTATGCGCGTCGATCGACATCGCATACATGCCGGTCATGAAAGAGGAACGACTAGTAGAACAAACGGGGGTCACGGTAAAGGCATTTTTGAAAAGCATCCCTTTTTCAGCCAAACGATCCAGAGTGGGGGTTTTGACTTCGGGAGTCCCATAACAACTTAATTCGGGTCCCATGTCTTCCGCAATAATCCAAAGAATATTGGGCTGCTGCTCCGCAGCTTCCAGAGGCATTCCCTGATTTACCAGTACCAATGAAAAAACTGACAACGCAAACAAAAATCGATTCATGAGATGAGACTCTGCACCAGGAGTAAAATAAATAAGCGAACGAAAGAGAAATCTTCAGTTCATTTATCTTCAACGATGCGAGAATCATTGTCAATCGAGGGCTGGAAATTACCGTCACCCGAACGGATTACAGAGTACCGTTACGAAGTGTGGTGATTCAGAATGTATTTCTTATCTTTCTTAAGAGATAAATGCCCCTATTGAACAGTGAATTCATCTTCACTGTGAGTATGCATTCCCGGAGTTTGAAAATAATCTATTCGGATGAATGACGTTTGGTGAGCATGTTTGCTCCTCCTCAATTGGTCCAGAATCCTGATCAGTATATCAAGTTCTGGATGTGGTTAAGGGGGGCACGTTACTCTACT
Source organism: Gimesia aquarii (assembly GCF_007748195.1). Lineage (NCBI taxonomy): Bacteria > Pseudomonadati > Planctomycetota > Planctomycetia > Planctomycetales > Planctomycetaceae > Gimesia > Gimesia aquarii. The sequence goes on along the minus strand of NZ_CP037920.1, from coordinate 1,768,231 downwards.
CACCGCTAAGTATAAAGCTTTACTGATCGTAGCTCTTTTATTGAGTCTTTGTGACAGAAATCAGCGTAAAATAAGAGAATTCAAGGTGCACCGGTAAAGTAAAATGGATGTCCCAGTCTCATTCCGCGACTATATGATGTTTATGAACATAGTTGACGGGCTAGTTGCGAGTCTAATCTAACGCATACTTTGATTTCCAACTAGCGGGAATCGTGAGCTTCAAACCGTACAAATATCTGATCAGTTGACCGTGGTGGGCGGCTTCGTGTTCGAGTAGATCGATGATGAGTCGATTCTGAACATCGCTGAATTCCGCGATCGTTTCCAGAGCTTCAGAGACGGCAGATTCAGAACGATGCAACGCTTCGGCAACGCTCACCTTGTTATCAGTGTTTTCCAGCGAACAGGAAAAGCCGGACCACTGATTGGCCTGGATCGCTTTGCTGAAACTCTCACGAGCACCAATGACGCACCACAATTGGAGCCCCAATGTATTGGAAGGCAGTCGTGCCAGTTTGGAACTGAGAGTACTCTCTTCAATCGATTCAATCAAATCACGATACAGAGTAAATGACCGATCGAAACTCTCATTAATTACCGTGGTGAGAGGCATAGTACTTCCTTTGCGGATTATGAATGATTATGTATCGTTATCAAGTAATTGACGCCATTGACGTGCATTCCAGATAGTCTCTTCAATAAAAGAAGACTTGCCTTCAATATAAGCCTCAACATCATTTCTGTGTTGTTCAGATAATTTTGATTTGAGCTCTGCATAACAGCTTACCTGGTCGGGGTGAGATCGCAAATAGTCTCGAAAGTCCAGATGTGATTCAATTTCAGGATGTCCCTCTTCATATGCGTGAACATGATGTGTGCGGTGATCATCACTCCCTTTCGCGAAAAATCGCCGCCCGACGATACCAAGTTCTCCCTTCGCTACATAACCAAGATCCGACATCACATGATTTAACGTGTCGAGCTCATTTAAACTTTGGACCACTGCCAGCATATCAATCGTTGGCTTAGCGGCAAGACCGGGGATAGATGTGCTGCCGATATGATGGATCGAAATTAGAACTGATTCGAGCGCATTGTTCAAGCATAATGACTCTGTTACAAACATCTCCTGCCATGCAGTGGTGTACTCTGCGATGATGATATTACGCATCAATCCCATGTCAACAATCTCAGTAAACACACCATCGTCACCATATGCATTGGCTGGGGAATGTTGTCATTATGACAGACATTATTTAGTCGCAGATTGTTCGCGGAGGCAATCGATCTCTGCTTGAAGTCGTGCCGCTTTCGCCGAAAGCTTGGCTTGTATTTTGCCAGTACCCGATGAAAACCTTTGAGCCGTGACACTCTCAAGCTTACGTAAATTGTCGAGCCGCTTTTTGCAAAGCTCAATACGTTCTGACTTTGTAGAAGCGAGTTCGAGTTCGGCTTTGAACAAATCATCTTGAGCAGAGATAACCTGCTCAATCGGTTTTTCTCCATGCTCATAGGAACTCTTAGCCGCGGCTAAAAGCTGACGGAACACATCAAGACGTTCCTTCATCAATTCTGAAATTTTGTTGCCGACGTTCGCGTCTTCAGTTTGCGCCGCCCCGGAATATGTCGTGACAGACCATGCAATACAAAGAAACGCTAACAGAAACATACAAATGCGACGTGACATGGGACACCTCTTTTAAAGAAAGGCCGTAGTGAACGACAAAACAGATGCGTGTATCGTAACAGGCCAAACTCGATCGTAGCAAATTTTATTTGCAGAAATCTCTCGTAATCCCGTTTTCTAAACAGTCGGCTCATCACCGGCTAGATTGCCTGATGTGGCACTATTTGGCAAAAAACTGATGGGTCGCTGAGCTTCGCGATTGACCGTCAGTTTGAAAATATCAAACCGATTATATCCACCCACGATATCGTGAAGCTGTTTGGGCTCAACACACAGTGACAAATCGATGGCAGTGTAAAGTATGCCTTCCTCTTCCTGCATGATCTCACTGACAGGCGTGCCGTTGGGACCGATGACAACCGAAATACCGCGGGGACTTGCATCAAGAATTCGTCCCGCCTCTTTATCTCGGTTCGCCAATAAGTCGCGAGTTGATCGATCCAAATAGCCGGCGGCTACAAGATTGAACAGCTTACCTTCAAAAGAGTGCGCGCCCGCGCGAATCAGAATCGCGTTTTTGAGATCGTAGTTTTCGTGTGTTGCGGGGTCATGCGAAGGCCAGGCCGGTGGGTAGGTCGACATGTGGACTTGCTCCCCCTGCGCGAGCAATGTGAATCTCGCAAGGGGATTCGTGTTTTCTCCACAGATCAGCATTCCCAGTCTTCCCAGACGCGTCTCGCTCACTTGCAAGCCAGCACCATCACCGGGCGTCCAAACCAGTTTCTCATAGAACGTCGGTACGATTTTTCGATGGTGACACAGAACTTTGCCCTCATCGTCAATCAACGCATTGGAATTCCAGATGCAGCCTCCACTGACAGTTGTCCCTTCATTAAAGCCCATGGAAACAAACATTCCGCATTCGCGGGCTGTTTCCGCAATTAGAGCTAACTCGGGACCATCAACTTTGATTGAGTTAGCGGCAAGTCTGCAGAACAAATCATGATTATGAATTGGTGCCTGTAACGCACACCAGACGGGAAAAGCCGGAATGTAAGTCTCAGGAAAGACGATAACCTGCGCCCCATTTTGTGCCGCTTCTCGGATCAAGGAACATGCCTTATCCACGGTCGCATCTTTGTCAAGAAAAACGGGGGCGACATGGGCAATGGCGGCTTTAAATTGGGGATCAGTCATGAGGGATTACCAAACGAAAGGAAAAATTAGTCATGCAAAGACTTGAGGATAACAGGTAGTCGTTTTGAAAATCAATCATCGCCAAGTAAAAAGACAATCCGAATTGTTTTCAATCGAATATAGCGCGATGCTTACAAAACGAACTCACGAATCCAGATCTGTGTTTTAAGAAACAATACATTTCGCGAAAGATTACCTGATATGCGGTCCTCAAACAGGCGTTTGAATGCTGGCTAAAACACCATCCCATAATAGCAAACGTGCCTGCACAGCTGATTGAGCCGCGGCAATCGCTTCCTCTATTTTCGTTTCATTTCCATCGCATAAGCCGTTCAGCAAACGCAATGATAAGGGTGCATGAAAATCTCCATCCAAATCAATATGCCGATTCAGATAAAAATGAAATACAGGTGCCTCTGCTTCTGAGACACCAGTTCGCTTTAATATTGAGCGAAACATATCCGGAATGATGTGCTCCCTCCCCAACGCAAACGCGGCGGCTACTTTGTGAGGTTGCCCTTCCTCAATCAAAGCAAAGGTCTGAGACGTAAATTGCCGTGAAGGTTCAGGGACTCCCGGCAGTTTCAGAGCGGCATTGACTCCCTGTTGTTTGACAGTTTCAATGAATTCCGTCAGTGACGCAGTGCATGCGCCGACTTCTGCCATGGCGGTCATATACAATTCGAAGTGACTGGAATATTCACCTTTGCTGGTAGATTCATCCGACTCTTCCTCAAGAATAATCTCATTGATAAAACGCCGAACACTGGCATCCCCCCGAGGAACCCAGGGAGATTCGGTGGGAGCGATGATCGACTGCAGATACTTGATCAGCGACATGAAATCCCAGACCGAATACACATGATGCTGCATAAACCGCTGCAAATCGTCAAGCGTGGCAATCGAATCATAAATGGGATGCGATTCCAGTTGAGTTTTAAAAGAGTGAATCACGTCTGAAGTAATTTGTTGCGACATCACTTTGCATTCCTTTGTTTGTTTTATGTCGGGTTCAGCAGATTACAAATCACCAGTAGGACCGGCAAGCACAACTACATACCCATCAGGATCTTTAATCCAGATTTCGCGATGGTTGGCGTTCGGATTAACCATGGGACCATCCAGCACCTGTGCTGACATCGCATTGGCTCGAGCCACAGCATCTTCAAAGCCTTCCACTCGAAACCAGAGTAGCACTCCGTTTCCACGCGGCAGTTCGGGATCACCCATGTAGGGATGCTCGTGAGCATCCCAGTGATGCAGTTGCAGAACCAATTCACCAGAATCAGCGATCAGCCTTTCGTATTCATCACCACCATGACCACTCTGACAATTGAGGAGCCGTTGATACCAATTGCTACTGGCAGGAACATCATTGACGGCAATCATAGGTTGTGGCTGCACTTCTTTATCCTCTGGAGGAGAAGAAATTAACAAAAGCACTTACTGAAGATATTTGTTCTCACTATCCCAGACACGAAATAGGCTCAACAGCTTCTCTCAGTAATATAGTCACAAAAGTCTGTGAAACCAGCCCCAGAGACAATAAAAAGTGCAAACCTTAACCTGGAAGTACTTTCATTTTCGAATCATCACCGATTCTTAATTAAACCAGAACGCCATTGTGAAGAAGTTAGCACCGACGAACTTACTATTGATGCAGTCCAGAGTTTCGGGGAACGCATCACAAAAAATTCTTGGAAGTTTTATTTTGGCTGAGAGAGAATCGCGTTGGCGACACCGAGAAGCATGCGCGAACGGCTCAGTGCTGATTCCTGCCGCCGTGCAGACTGAATCGCTGTCTCGACATCGCCGACACGGACCTGAGCGAAGGTTACATCTTGCAGCAATTGGGCAACATACGCTTTATCGGGATAACGTGAAGCAGTTACTCTCGCGATTTCGAAGCTGGCTATCGCACTGTCTCGATCGCCGATTACACTCTGCGTCGTCGCGGTCTCCGTGAGGGCGATGACATCTGATCCGCCACCGATTTCGATCTTTCTCGCGGCAATGACTGCAAGCGCGATTGTCGTCTTAGCCTCTCTTCTGTCTCCGGCTTCGAATTGGACTATTGCCAACTCGCGAAGGCGGACACATTTCTGATAAGATTCCGCGATATCTTGAGCGGCCTGTCGACTCTTGTCAAACAACCGTCTAGCATCGCTGATTTTCTGAATCCGCCACTTTGTGGCCGCGACCTTCTCAAAGGCTTCCGAGAGCGTTCCCGGATCATTGATTTCACGTGTAAAAGCCTCAGCAAGTTCTAGGTGTGATGATTGTAAGAATGCGACCACGATCTGTATGGCAGCGGCATTATGTGCCTCGTTGTCGGATGGGTTGAGCAATGACGCGTTTTGGTAGAGCAAACGGGTTGTCTTGGCATCTCCATGGGCAGCCCGTGCAGCCGCCATTTCAAAAAACGCCACGGCCTTATTGTTCGGATCTTTGATCGTCTCTGCAATGTCCCGCGCCTCCTTGAACCTCCCCTGCTTGGCCATCGCGCTGACGAGCCGCACCAAAGCATACTCTTTTTGCTCCTGACCGCGAATTTCCTTGAACGCTGCCTGGGCAACCTTAAGATCACCTGAGTCTGCGGCAACGCGCGCCACTCGCATCAGCCCAATATCACGGTGACTGTCGAGGCCAATCCTGCGGGCTGTTTGCAGAGCGGTTTTTAGGTACCCGGCCTTTGCTTGATCTTGAGCGATCGTGATCAATCCCGCGAACTTCATCATTGACTGTTCAACTATAGTTTGTTCCTGCGGGTTAAGTTGTTCCATCGGGACATTTCTGGCAAGGATCTTTTTCGCCAGTTCAATGTCTCCGGGAATGAGGTTCAGGACACGGATCGCGCCTGCAAAATCACGACGGTTAGACAGACTTATCACAATCATTTGCGGTGTGAAATTCCGTTGCCAGATCTCTTCTGTTGGTATCAGATCCACTGTCTGCTGAGCGGCTTTCGCCTCACCTTTTTCGGCTTGAGCAAAGGCAATCGTGCTCAAGGCCATTGCTTGCTCATAACTAGACGGAAAGCGTTGCACGGCCTTTATTGCCTCCTTGATTTGTCCCGCCTGAGCTTGAAGTGTGGCAATCTCGTTCAGGACCATTCGCCGTTCAACGCCGTCTTTCAGCTTCATTGCAGCATCCCATGCTTCAGCAAACGACTTTTTTGACGCTTTCAAGTCACCGGCTTTCGCTTGTGCCGCTCCAAATTCTGCGACGATTTCACAGCTTGCACCGCATAAATCACGGGCCTCGCGTATCAACTTCCGAGCAAGGGGAATATCTGGGTCAGCGGCGAAATTGGAAACAATCGATACAAGCAGCGCGTATAGGATGAGTATAAATCTCGCCATCTTAATTAAACCAGAACGCCATTGTGAAGAAGTTGGCACCACCAAACGTACTATTGATGCGGCCCAGCATTTGAGGGGAGGCGAATTCTGTAATCGGTCCTTCTTCCAGATACGGGGCGGCCGCAGTACCCTGTACCCAGAGGAACGGATCGATGATTCGTGGCTCAGTAAAAACTCGTCTTAAATTCACTCCCTGCGTACCTGGTTTTCCGCGCCAGAAGGGGATTAACTTTTTGCCTTGCAGAACCAAACCGGTTTCGTCCAATACAGCCAGCCAAGTGTCGAGCATTTCCTGGGTGACTTTAATCTGCAATACTCCCGTTTGTTTCGGATTGGGAATCCACTCATGATCATCGTCGGTCTCCACCTGATAGTATTTCCACATCGATTTCGCATGGAGCTGCATATCTTCCAGATGAGCAAGCGCCGCCTTCATTCTTTCTGCCTCTTTCATTTCAAAACGCCAGAGATGGATAAAAGCGAGAATGTCCGAGATTAACGGTCGGTTAAAGCTGCGAAGCGCATCAAAATTGCGGGGTCCTTCCAAGAGAAACTTATAAGGCGTATCCACCTTTTCAAAAAACAGGTGCGCCGTGCAATTGAAGATCTCCTGCCCATCCACAGCCAGCATTACTTCACCCCAGGCACACAAAAAATTACAATAACCGGCCAGCCAGTCGGCATCTCCCCGATCAAAGCCAATCACAAAGTTCTCGGCAGCCTGTTTTTGCTGCGGTGTCCCGATTCTGCCCATCAAGAATGCCGCATCAACGGGTTTCCCCGAGCCGATCAGATCGACCTTGATCAATCCCACATGTAAGGGCAATTTTACGTCAGGTTCTTTAACAGCAGACAGAGTTTTTTCAGCCTGTTTTAAATCGTTTACCCAGGTTTGCAAAATTTGTCGGACATCAGCATAGGAAATTTCTTCTGGATTTCGATTCTGCGGCAATAGTGCACGAACTTCGGGAGGCATACCCCGAAAAGTACCCTCTGTTCGTAAGCCGTACTTATAGAGACTGCCTCCCAGATGTTCAAAAGACTGAAAAAACTGAACCACTCCTAAACCGAAGCGGGCTTCATCGTCTTCAGGGGACTTCGTAATTTGTTCCTTCAGGGCTTTTTCCCCCTCCGCAAGTTGTCCCGAAGTCAGGTACCGTTCCGCTAGTGGCTCAGCAGATACCCACTGCGCAGAAAGCAGTAAAGTACTGAAAAAGGCAGTAAACATAGTGTTGCGACGCATGCGAGAGCTCCCTATAAAGACGAAATTTCTGTGTTTGAGGCTATCTGAGTACCAGATTGAACCGGCTCAAGAATGATCCCACTAACCAGAAGGCGTATTCCCGTCAAAAATATCACGGCAAATAATAACAATCTTAATTCTTTTCGCAAAGTTTCTCGCTGATTTCAGTTTTCGTCTTGCTGGTCACCAATTTCATTTCTGACTCTGAAAGGCAGTCGCTTCCGGGTTGCCGCCGGATTTGAGATAAGCCAGCAGATCAAGAATTTCTTCTTGTGTAAGCACATTGATCAGATTGGCAGGCATCGGTGATGTTTTCGAGAGCACCGCCTCTTCAATGTCTTTGCGAAGCACGGGAACTGTTGTTTGTTTTAAGGGATCAGTTTCCACTGTAATTGTGGTGCGGCTGACTCCGACAGGCCTCCCGGTCACCACTTTACCATTGGTCAGCACATAAACGGTATAAAGGTATTTGGAGTCCATGACTTTGGAAGGAGCAATGATTGATTCCAGAATCGCACGCGCATCAAAACGCTTACCGACGTTGGTCAGATCAGGGCCAATCTGTGCGCCCGTGGAACCGATACGATGGCACTTGAGACAATTGGCCGCTAATAATGCCTGTCGTGCACTTTTATAGGATCGGTTCGATGCGACAGAAGTGAGATGAGGTTCGAGATCGCTTAAGGTCCACTCCTGGACCACCGGCCGCGCCGGTACTGTTTCGAGTTCAACCAACGGTTTATCAAGCGCAGCGATTTCTTTACTGAATTTCTGACGTTCCTGCTCACTTAAGATTGCGATAAAGTCAGTTCGAATATCGCGAATTCGTTCGGTGATCTGTTTACCCCCGCTGAAGGTACGCGCATGTCCCAACCACTTAAGAAAATGACGTTGTCGATCTTCATTCCAGCCCTGTTTCGCAAAGGTCAGTGTTCGCGCTGCGCGTATCTGTTCTTCCTGCGTCGAAGTATCTGATAATAAGCTGATCGATTTAGTAACAATATCCGTATCTTGTAAATAAACAAGTAATTCCCCAAGCAGGTGGTTCACACTACTTGTGGGATGAGGATAAAGGGAACTCAGTCGGCGATTAACGGCGGTCGCTTGTGTGGTATCAGGTCGTCCCAGTCTGATAAAACAGAGTTGGTAGACACGCAGCAAACCAAGCAATTGCGATTGTTTCAACTTTTTCAAATCGATTCGATTGAGCGCTCCCAGAACACCATCACGGTCGGTTGAATCACCTTGCCGACACAAAGCGATCAGACCGTCAATGGCAGCAGTAGGCTGTGACTCTGCCAGAGCCCGTTTGCGCCACTGGGAAACATCCTGGTTTTCAATCGCACGCCGGGCAGCAAAACGAAGCCAGCGATCTTCACTATTGAGATGCTTCCAGAGATCATCAATGTTCGCATTCTGTTGAACATGAAACACTTCCAGCTCCCGTCTTAACTTTCGCGCAGTCCGTGATTGTGCTTTGACCTGATCGCTAATTGGAGGTGTCCCTGATTGACTTTTTTGATTCATCTTGGGAGTGACGCGATATAAGCCCGATTGGGAACCACGTCCTCCGGTAATGAAGTACAACGCACCATCGGGACCAAATTGCATGTCACACACATTGAGTGGCCCCCCTTCCAGAAAAACTTCATATTTGCAGGTATAACTTGCTCCCGAGGGAATCAGATCGACCAGCAGGATACGACCATTTTGCCAGTCAGCAATAAACAGGGCATTTTTAAATCGAGCGGGAAAATTGCTTTTCGTTCCAAAAATCATTCCCGTTGGTGAGCCCAAGGCAGTATCCAGCGTCGTGGGGAGACTGTCGGCAAAATAGTCTGGCCATTTCCCGGTTCCCCAACGCCAACCATATTCACCACCTGACACAACATGATTGACACGAGTCGGTCGATACCAGGGCTGACCGACATCCCATTCCATGTCGGCATCGTAGGTAAACATCTCCCCTTCCTTGTTGAAAGCCAGATCAACCTGATTGCGAAATCCACCTGCAAGAACATCCCATTGTTTCCCATCGGCATCGGTTCGTAAAATATAGCCGACACGATTATCCTGACCGGCATCATGGGGGTTGGGCAGCAAGTGGTCATTGCGCGGATCGCGATAAGGTGAATTTGGCGACGTTCCCTCCGGGAAAGAGACATCGTTACCGACAACGATATAGATCATATTATCGGGGCCGAGCACAATCTGGTTACAGCCATGACCGAAGCGACTGCGATAGTCCAGCTTTTTTAACAGAGTTTTTTGATCAAATTGATCATCGCCTGTCGTGTCCTGTAAACGATAAAATCCTTTTCCATTGGTAACGCTGACATACAGGCTGTTGTGCGCATACAGTACTCCACGACAGTGTTTGAACGTGTTTTCAATCTTTTCGAATTTTACTTTGGACGGATCGTGATTGAGTGTGAGTCGCCCCACTCCAACATCGTCGAGTCCCAGGATCAGCCGTCCCCGGTCATCGAAGGTCATACTAATCCAGGAGCTTTCGTCTTTACCGGCAGAACGCAACAGTTCCACCTGAAATCCTGGCTGAACACGAATCGAACTCACGAGGGTCGCAGCCGGCTCCGCAGAGATAGCTAAATTGGAGAACCCGGAAAGGAGTAACAGACAAATCAGAGCGATCCAGGTCATGATTCTCATAATTGTGTTCCCAAGTTGCTTTGTAGAATACCATCAAGGAGACGCATGAAAGGGGTTAGATTTTAACCACACATTAAAGAAATACATGCTGTCAATCTTGCTGTAATTTCAAAATGGCAAAAACGGGTAAATGATCTGATGCCATTGGCTCGGCAATGACTTCCGATTTGATCATTTGGAATCGGGATGCTGGCCGGTAGAAGATATAATCAATACGAGATCTGGGTTTGGTTGCGGGAGCGCTCGGTGCGGCAGCTTTGTCAATGGCATTGGTCCACTGCTTCAGCAAGATTTTGATCGGTTCCGAGTCAGGGGTGGCATTCATATCGCCAGCCAGTATCGTAGGGATCTCATTATTGACAGCAAAATGTTTGTTGATCGCTTTTGCTTCCGCAACTCGATCTTCAGGCACATTGTGTTGAAAGTGTGTGCTGATAAACCGTAATGGCTCTCCATTGGGGCCGCGCACGGTAACGGCAATGGCTCCTCGTGGGTAAGTCACCCGTTCTTTGGTACTTTCGGTATAAGGCAATGGTTGAATCATCACATTGAGAATTGGCAATCGAGTCAGAACGGCGTTCCCGAACAGCCCCCCTTCATAATGTTGTGTGGGTCCAAAGCGTACCGCCATGCCTGTCAGTTCAGCCAACCGTTGCGCTTCGTGAACGCGACCAGACCGCTTGACCCCCACATCAACTTCCTGTAAAGCGACTAAATCCGGCTTGGTACGTTTGATCGCTTTCGCCAATCGCTCTACATCGTACTTCCCATCATTTCCCTGACCATAGTGAATGTTGTAACACAAAATCCGCAATGTATCAGTCTTCTCTGCACCATAAACGTCTAGAGACGAGATGCAGAGAATTGAAAACACGGAACATATTACAGTATGAAAAATAATGTTGGGATTGATCAGGCGATGTTTCGGCATAATGGCAGGCTCCTGGAGGAATGAATCATCATATTGGGGATACGGTTTTCATATGGAAAAGAAATCAGAGTGCTAAGCTCCATTCTTTACTATGAAAGAACAAATGCACAACGTCAATACCTGGCAAGAGATTAACTAAAATCTTCTGTTTGCTTACTGTTTCACTTAGCAATTACGTTCCAAAATCCTTTAAGTAAAAAACTCCCGGGCAAGACTAGTGAACGAGCCGGTTATCTGAACGAACCATATCAAGATTTTATCAATCCAGCGGTTCGGTCACTTTTCACTTTACGGTCATGGAATCTTAATAATCCGTGTGTAAGATTCCGCCAACATCGAGGAGCGAATCAGAACTTCCTCTCGATATTTGGTCAGACAAGACCCACCCCGGCATCAAAGTGCCTTGAAATGCTGAAACAATTTATCTTTATTTTTCACTTTTGAGGAGAAAGTTGATGCTTCTTCACTTTTCGCGTATCGCCGGTGCGCGTATCAACAAATCGTTACATCGTCGCGGTTTTACGCTAATTGAATTACTGGTCGTCATTGCGATTATCGCAATTCTCATTGCTTTATTACTTCCCGCTGTCCAACAGGCACGTGAAGCCGCCCGCCGCAGTAGCTGCAAAAATAATATGAAACAGCTTGGTTTGGCACTCCAAAATTACCATGACACACATCGCGTATTTCCTCCAGGTGGAATCATTGGCCCCTGTGGAGGAAATCCTCCAACGAATCTCACTGGACTGCAAGAGTGCAGTGGTGGGCAAAGCCTCGGGGGAAATTGGTTGCTCTTCATTTTGCCACAAATGGAACAAGGCGCGCTTTGGGATAAAGCAGCTCCCATTTTAAGTGCAAGAGATCCATTAGATTATATGAACAACATTTTTGGTCATTTCTCTCCCGTCGCGTATCGTTGTCCCAGCCACCCCTGGGATCGTCGTAGTAATGTTGCTTTCCGTTCCATCGAACATATGTCTCGTGGAAACTACGCTGCAAACTATGGTTCTGGAGATCTAACAGCTTCTTATGTCCAGGCAACAGCGGGCGTATTTACCATTAATTCTTCCACGAGTATCAGAGATATCACAGATGGGACGACGAACACTTTGCTGGTAGGCGAAGTGAACTACATCAATGACGTCACTGCTGATGCGCGAGGCGCCTGGGTTTATTCCGGCATGGGGGGCTCTGCTTTCAGTACAGCTCGAAACCCCAATAGTGTGGATGCCGATATTCTATCGAGATGTACCAATACTACAGAAATGCCTTGTACTGAAGCGAATGACGGAACTCAGATCGCAGCCATGCGAAGTCTGCATACCGGTGGTGCGCAGGTCTGTCTCGTCGATGGTTCCTGTCGATTCATTTCGGAAAATATCAGCCAGACGATTTTGGAGGCACTGGGAACACGTGCCGGTCGTGAAGTGATTGGCGATTGGTAAATTCCAATTCAGCTTAGCAACCACCTGATTCTTTTCTTTCATTTGAAACCGGGGAATGAATGCAAAATTCATTCCTCGGTATTTCTGATATTACCAGCTTTCTGGAGATCCTTTTGATGAAAAATGTATTGCGATTAATGGCTTGTCTTCTCTGTATGACAATCTCAATGGCAGGTTGCTCAAGTGAGCAGGAAGAGGGTGTCACCGGTGACACCACCCCCACACCAGAATACACAGACCCCTGAAATCATAGGTATACTAGAGCGCACAACACCAAATACAGGCGTTTGGGTTTTGCAGATGCCGTCATGATCATACAATACTCAAGTTGATTAATTTGGTTTACTAACTTGCAAACAAGGGAAGATAAATGCGTCTACGACCATTGCTGAAATTGCTTTTGAGCTTACTTTTTATCGTTTCTCATCATGAGAGTGGGCAGGCAGATACAAAAAAGGACGGACAACAGACTGCAACCGGTTATGTATTTTATGATGCTAACCACAATCGGAAACGAGATGCGGGAGAACAGGTCTTACCTTGTGTTCGCGTTTCCAATGGTCGCGATATCGTGTGTACTGACGAAAATGGCCAATATCAACTCCCTGTCACTGATGATACGATTCTGTTCGTAATCAAGCCACAAGGCTGGCGGACTCCACTCAGTAAGAACCTGACACCCGAGTTTTATTATATTCATAAACCAAAAGGATCACCCAAATCGAAATACGCGGGTGTGAAGCCTACTGGCCCACTTCCCGCTTCGGTAGACTTCCCGCTTTACCCTCAAAAAGAACCTGCTCAGTTTCGGGCGCTGTTCTTTGGAGATCCACAGCCACGGAACCAGAAGGAAATTGATTATATCGCGCATGACGTGTTGGAAGAGTTGGTAGGAACCGACGCGTCATTTGGTGTGACTCTGGGTGATATTTTATTTGATGACCTTTCCCTGTTTGAATCCCAGGCACGAGGTATCGCTCTGTTGGGAATTCCCTGGTACAACGTTATCGGCAACCATGATATCAACTACGATGCGCCCAATGATAAATTGAGCGATGAAACATTTGAACGCGCCTTTGGCCCCGCTTACTACTCGTTCGACTATGGACAAGTGCATTTTCTGGTACTCGATGATATTGAATGGATTGTTTCTGAAAAAGGAAAGAAAGGAAAATATCAAGGCGGCTTTGGTAAAGAACAAATGGAGTTTATCAAGAATGATTTGAAACAGATTCCCGAAGATCAACTCGTTGTGTTAATGATGCACATTCCCCTGGTGGACGTAAAAGATCGCCAGGAACTTTATCGTTTAATTGAAAAACGTCCCTTCTGCATGTCCATTTCCGGGCACACGCATCATCATGAGCACCGCTTTATTACCAAAGCGGATGGCTGGCGGGGTCCCAAGCCACATCATCACGTCATCAATGTCACCGTCAGTGGTAGCTGGTGGTCTGGTGCACCTGACGAGCGAGGAATTCCCCACACTATGATGGCCGACGGTGCTCCCAATGGTTATTCCATTATCAGTTTCGACGGCAAAGATTATAACGTTGATTTCCGCGCCGCAGGTCGGCCAACTGACTATCAGATGAATATCTTGGCTCCCGAAGAGGTTGCTACAGATCAGTTGGCTAATACTGATATCTATGTAAATGTCTTCAATGGATCTGAAAAATCAAAAGTGGAAATGCTGATTGGAAATAGTGGCACCTGGATTCCAATGCACCACAAAGCGGAAATCGATCCCAGCTTCAAAAAATTGTCTGAGACAGAAAATGCCATCAAAGACAAAAAATGGCGTGATCTACCTAAGCCCAAAAAATCAACACACCTCTGGCATGCCAAGTTACCTGAAGGAGTGAAACCGGGAACCCATCTGCTACGAGTTCGTACCGTCGAAATGGACGGAGATAAACATCAAAGCGGCCGGGTGATTCGCGTGATTCCCGCCAAACAGGCACAGAAGACTGCCTCGACGGAAAAATAATTCAGAAAAATGACGGCAAAACAAAAGGGGTAACGTGATCTCAGTTCACGTTACCCCTGTTTTCTTTTCAATTTTGTGAATGCCATTCGACTGAAAACGATTCAACAACTCGAAATGGTCATCTTTCGGAAATCAGTACTTTGTTCACTTTCTTATGACATGAAATACAGGTCATCGTCAAATGCAGGTAACTAAGCGATGCTCCATCCAGGTTTTTCTCCTTCGCAAACTTGATCACCTGGCGCGCCGCTGAGCGGAATTCATCACTTTGTTGTGCAAAGATAGGGCCTTCGATCACCTGCCAATCGGTGGCGTTACTCATTTTGATCATCTTTTTTGCCCCCTTCTGCATCAGATCATAATCTTCGATCATCAGTCCTTCCAAGACCTCTTGAGAACTAGTCAGTTTCTCACGCATGAATTTGTTGAGTCGTTCTTCGGCTTCTTCATCTTTCGATTGCAGTTTATTTTTATCCTTCGAATCATCTACAGCATGTAAAAGTTGAGAATCGCGCGGATCGGCTCCTAAACCGAGAAGAAGAGAACCACAAAGAAACAGGTATAAAAGCTTTCGCATCAGATTGTCCTTAACAATGGCGGGTGACAGCAGAATCCAAGTCTCAGATTCTAACAAGGTTATCATTCGCAATCATTGTAAGGGAACGACACCATGGGTCAATCAGGGAATCCCCCATGCTGTGTGAGCTGAATTTTCCCCGCTCAGATGTCTCACTCTGGCAATTTAATTTCAACGGGGAGCATGGAAAGCTTTTTGTTCTCAGGAATGAAATAGGGAATGGCTTCGGCCATCAACCTGTTTTGCAAGCCTTCAAACATTTGTTTACGGGCTTCTTCCGCCGTTGCATCTCTTAAGATGAGAAAGCGGGGATTGACCAGAGCTTGTTTCGACCAGAGAGTTTTTTTTGCTGGCTGATCAATCCAGGAAAGCTTAAAAACCGCTGCTGTTGACTGAATCGATTTCCCGGTAGCAATTCGCCCCAGAGGATTCTTGGCTGTGGGCGCACCTCGTTTGGAAAGCTGTAATTTGTTCCCTTCTTGTTCCTGATATTCGAGTTTGAAGACTAGGGGCTGATCTGGCATAATTTTGAAACCATCTGCTTCTAATCGTTTTTGTATCACATCAGTTAATATCGATTTTACTTCATCAGCATTACCAAATTTTAACTCACCAATGTTGACATTAATGCTGATTTCCTGCCCCGCTCCCAAGATAGCATCACTTTTACTTTCATAAGCGGAGAGGCTGTCTGAAATTTTCTGCTCAGGAATCGGAACGGCGACGAGCCTCGGCTCTCGATTTTTAATGTAGCGACCATTTTCGTCTTTAAGTGCAGTTGCAGTCGACGCGATCAAATAATGTGGTGTCAGAAATACTTCATCTCGTATGGTTACATTAGGAACGGGCTTAAGAGTCCAGATTAATTGCCTTCGTTGACGATCCACATACCAAGCCCCATAAAGTAGCCATCCAGCACCATCGGGATTCCAGACAAAATCAGATCCCACATACCCAGGTTCGCGCAAAGCTTGACTCAAACTTCCTGAAATTTGAAATCCTTTGTTTGATTTTCCAGAACTCAATTCGACAATCCAGATTGTCGTCGAATTTGAACCGGACACAAGCAAGCCTAGTTCTTTACCATCTGCAGAAAAATCGAGATCAGCAATATTGTAATAGTCTTCATCAGAGTTCAGAAAATCCTTTAATTTAGTCTCATAAATTAAGTCGAGTGAACCCAAATCATATACATATAAATCTGAGTATGAGTGTGCAATCAGGTATTTGCCACCCGGACTAATTTTATAACTTGAATTAATGAGATGAAGTGATTCAATCTCTCTTTCTTTTATCAATTTTCCTGTAGTAAGATCCCAAAGTTTTAGAAACGCGTGATATTTTCCATCGACCTTTTCATTCGTTTTTGAAATAGCGCGTGTGGGACTACAAATGTTATATTCTTCGATTGTGGAACCTTTAGGGCCAGCATCCCACTCAGCTTTTAACTTGTCATTCATCACATCCCAACATTCCAGTCTTGGGATAAGTTCTTTGTAATTCTGAAATGCCAGTAAGAGATATTTTCCATCTTCACTTAACTTGGCTTTTCCTTTGTAAGAAATCGAACTTCGTTTAATATCAATTGACAACTCGTTTACTTTTTTTTCTGTTACCAGATTCCAGACGTCAAGATGTGTTGCACGATTGACATCGTACCACTGTCCCATATAAGGACTGACTGAGTGCGGATGAATTCGATCATTAGTACTGTGATCCAAATCGATTGATATCTGTGACACCTCTGGCCATTTTGGAACAGTGCGAGGAGGATCAATCAGTGAGACCCATTCTTGACTGGTAGGCCTACTGCTTTTGTTTGCGACCTTGTCAGGAGACTGCGTTTCGCCGATCGCAGCAATTGACGCTTTCTGTTTCGCTTTCAACTCCTTAATTCGTGCGAGAGTTGTTTTCATTTTGTCCAGAATCGGCTGCCTTTCCTCTTTCGAAGTTGCCTTCTTGACCGCTTCTGAATACTCCTTCATTTTTGCTCTTAATTGTTTCAATTCTTGACTTATGTTGACTAATTCATGCTGAGCAGCCTCATTATTTTTATCACCAAACAGGCCACCTACGAATGTATAAGCAACAAAGAACGCAATCCCAAACGCACACACGCCTGCTATGATCGTGATCGGATTATTCGAATTCCCCGAGCTTTTCTTTTTTGATGCGCCGGTCGGTTTCTTTTTACGTGTAGGACGAACTGGTTCTTCGAAGTCTTCATACAGATCGTCTTCGAAATCGTCATCTCCCGCAGGCACACGCATTTTGGAACCGCACGACTTACATTTCAGTACCTGTCCGGCTCGGTCATCGCGTACTTTATATTCCTGGAAACATGTTTCACATTCGAATTTAATCATCGTCAAAGCCTTAAGCATTTTTTATGATCGATTTGATTTCGTAGATATCAGAACTCATTCGAAATCATGCAGTACTTAAGCTATAATCGCAAGCAGAAAATTCAATTTCCTAAGAGAACATAAAAAAACGATTCCTGAGGGAATCGTGATTTCTTTTTTAATGAACAAATCAGGAAAACATCAATGTGTGATCGTATATTTAATCCTGCAACGATTCTGGTACTGTTTTCGATCGTTTTAAACCATGGCATGTCGTCATCGCTGGAAGCAGCAGAGCGACAGCCCGGAGATCGCCCGAATTTAATCGTGATCATGGTGGATGACATGGGCTATGCCGGCGTGAGTTGTTTTGGAAATCCCTATTTCAAGACCCCGGAAATTGATCGACTGGCAAACGAAGGACTAAAGCTGACCGACTTCCATTCTTCGGGTACCGTTTGCTCACCCACACGCGCGGGATTATTGACGGGTCGCTATCAACAGCGGGCGGGAATTGAAGCCGTCATTCATCCGGTCAGCAATCATCCTGAACATCGCAAAGGCTTGCGCAAAATCGAGAACACATTTGCGGAACAATTAAAACAAGCCGGCTACCGAACAGGTTTAATTGGCAAGTGGCACCAGGGGTATCCTCATAACACGTCCGAGTTTCATCCGGATCATCATGGCTTTGATACCTTCATCGGCTACCATAGCGGGAACATCGATTTCATCAGCCATGTCGGCGATCATGTCAAGCATGACTGGTGGCACGGACGAACTGAAACGCACGAAACTGGTTACTCGACTCATTTGATTAATCGGTATGCCCTTCAATTCATCAAGGACAATCGAGAACAACCCTTCTGTTTGTATGTCGCACATGAAGCCATTCACAATCCGGTTCAAGTCCCCGGCGACCCTGTCCGACGTAGCGAAGCAGAGGGATGGAAACGTTGGAAACCAGCCAACAAAGCAGAACGAATTGAAAAGTACAAAGGCATGACACTTCCCATCGATGTTGGTGTCGGGCAGATTCGCCAAACGCTTGTGGACTTGAGACTCGACCAAAACACGTTCGTTTTATTCTTCTCTGACAACGGTCCTGCACGAGACTTTCCCAGCGGTAGCCCCCAATGGCGAGGGGGTAAAGGATCGGTCTACGAAGGCGGACACCGTGTGCCAGCCATTGCCTGGTGGCCGGGGAAAATCAAAGCGGGAACGTCTTCCAATACACCCGCCATCAGTATTGATGTGATGCCCACCCTGCTCTCATTGGCAAAAGTGAAAATGCCAGAGGAGCGTCCTTTGGACGGTGTTGATCTCTCACCGGTCTTATTAAAACAACAGGCTGTTGCCAAACGCCCCCTGTTCTGGGCTTCGCTTTCCAATAATGGGAGACGATCCGAGGCGATGCGTCATGGTCCGTGGAAACTGGTAGTCCAGCATCCCAAAGCAAAACCGGGGACGTTTGAAAACGAAAAGATCGAACTCTATCGGCTCGACCTGGATCCAGGCGAACAAAAAAATCGGGTTAAGCAAGAACCAGAACAGGCAGCCGCAATGCTGAAACAATTGAAAGACTGGTACCAGGACACACAGTCGACTGCAACTCCACAACCGGGAGGCTGGCTCTCAAAAGGAACTTAATCTGCAGCGAAGCAGATCCGTCCCCACAAAAAATTTTCTTGGAATTGGGGTTGTAGAGTTTATCGTAAAACGATAAAAACTCGCCGTCTTACAACAAACCCCCTTGGAAAGGAATCCTATTATGACTTCAAAAGATCGAACCAGTACCATTTGTCAGGTGCTCTACTATTTCAGCGTTTTGTCACTCTACGTAGTTCCCTTAATGCTGCTGGGAGTCTGGTTTTATGCCGATCAACTCGTAGCCGGAAATGGAATGATTCCCGACTCGGTGATTCAGCATCCGTTACCCGTGACCACAAAAACGTTTCTGGTCCTGTTAACAGCGATTATGATTTCCCCCGCTTACTGGGGCCTCTTCT
This sequence comes from Gimesia aquarii, assembly GCF_007748195.1. Classification (NCBI taxonomy): domain Bacteria; kingdom Pseudomonadati; phylum Planctomycetota; class Planctomycetia; order Planctomycetales; family Planctomycetaceae; genus Gimesia; species Gimesia aquarii. Next base: position 1,748,835 of record NZ_CP037920.1, on the reverse strand, counting down.
CGTTGCGTCGCTTTTTAGCAGCCTGTAGTACAGAAGACTATCTAACGCTGCAAAACAGCCGTGATCTCAAACGATTTGCGTTTGGCTTGATGGGAACCGCCTTGATCTCACCCATTACCGGAGCCGTATTAAGCGTGATTCTGACATTACACAGACCCGCCGGCCAGAAAATGTTAGCCATTAATATCAGTTCGAATCAGATCATTTTAGTTGCCATTGGCGGCTTATTATTCATCCTCGCCAATTTACTCAAGCGGGCCAGTCTGATCGCCGATGAAAACGCGCAAATTGTTTAGTGATGCCAATTGATAGTCATAGGCGATCAATTGTATGATCTCCTCAACAACACTTTTTTTCTCAAGCATTAAGGGCATCATGAAAATTTGCATTACTTTGGATGTCATGCTGGCCAAACGCAAAGTCACTTCGCGTGATCTGGCACGTTATGTGGGAATTACCGAGCAAAATCTTTCTCTGCTGAAATCAGGAAAGGTGAAGGGAATTCGTTTTGGTACTCTGGAAAAAATTTGTGAGTTCCTGAATTGCCAGCCAGGTGATATACTACAATTCGAAACGAGTGAACAAAGAAAGGTGGCCTGAGCAGGAGCAATCGCTTGAAAGTACACGGCGTTCTGGAAACAGCAATTTATGTCGATGATCTACAAGTCGCTGCCGACTTTTATCAACGGTTATTCGATTTTGAAGTGATGGCAGAAGATCGCCGGTTTTGTGCCTTGAATGCGGGTGACCGCAGTGTATTTCTGATCTTTAAACGCGGTGCCAGTCATACCGCAGCCCATCTGGAAGGGGGAATCATTCCCCCTCACGATGGCGCTGGTCCCGTGCATTTTGCCTTCGCCATTGATAAAGATGATTTACCAAACTGGGAACAACGTCTCATTGACGCCGGCGTCGAAATTGAAAGCCGAGTCAACTGGCCCCGCGGCGGGGAAAGCATCTACTTCCGCGATCCCGATAATCACGTGGTCGAACTCGCCACCCCCGGCATCTGGCCCATCTTCTAGCCAGTAAGCTCCGGGGCAAATTCCACGGAACAGGACAAGTGAAGCCTGATCTCAACAGTTTGAATGTCCAACTCGCACATTCAAACTGCACATGCGACCAAAATATCAATGTCGTAAACTGCTGTTTTTAAATGAGTTATACACAGATTCCTCAATTCGGAAACATTTCAACAAAATATGAAAAAAAAGCAGTATATGCGGTAATTTGAGTGACAATACTCAAAGGGGAATCGTGTGAAACCACCTGAGACATTCCCGATGATCTTTCACGGATGATACAAAAATAGCCCGTGAGCCAGAGCCAAAAATCCCCACCTGAAGATTCAAGTTCAACATGAATTGAAATATATATTTATATCGAAACCCATTTTAACTCTGACTGACTTAACTGATCCTTGTCAGAAAGAGTGTATAAAAACGTTTCAAATCAGTGTTCTTCCTGAGTTTAAAACAGTATTGAACACGATAAGGATCTAGATCCATGGCAAGTGTTCCGCAAACAGTGAGTCAAGACGCGAGTGAATTATTCGAGTCGTTATTTACACAGGATCGCTCTCGAATTCTGGGGTATATACTTACGCTTGTTCCCCATCGACCTGATGCGGAAGATATTCTCCAACGTGTCAGCATTACGTTGTGGAATAAATTTGATGAATTTGATCGGGACCGCGATTTTTTTTCGTGGTCGTGCGGCATTGCTTATTTTACAGTATGTAATTTTCGGCGAAAAGAAAACCGTGATCGTCTGCAATTCAGCCAGGATCTGGTTGAGATGATGGCACGCGAGCGAACAGCACACTTGAAGACACAGAGTCGTCGCTTCGAATTTCTTCAGGAATGTATCAAGAAACTCTCTCCCGATGATCAGGAACTGGTGCTCCGCGCTTCTTCTGAAGAAGCAACTATTAATGAATTCGCAGTCCAGGTCGGAAACGCCGCACAAACACTTTACAACCGACTCGGAGGGCTTCGTCGAAGCCTGGCTCGATGCGTGAAACAAAAATTAACGGTCGAAGGGTTGAAGTAAATGGAACCATCAAAATCCCCGAATGAAATCTATGAACTCTTTGATGCCCTCTATTCAAAAGAGATTTCGGCCGAAAAGCATCGGCAACTGCAGCATCAACTTAAAAACGACCCACAGGCCCGGGAAGCCTATTACGATTACCTTGATATCCTCCAGGGGTTGGGCGATCTTTCCCAGGAAGAACAGGATATCATTTCGTTTGGTGAAGTCGTTGGCAAAATTGATGAACCAATAAATTCTATCTCTACTCCGCCAGAAACTCCCTCAAAGAAAACATCACACGCGATTCTCAAATACGTTACCATCATTGCAGCCTCTGGAATTTTAGCGTTAGGAATTGAGTGGTGGGCCCTTGGTCGAACCCCCTGGAATCCTCCCATTTCAAAGCAGGTTGTCGTGGTGCCACAGCAACCTCCCGCCCTGGTGGCAACACTGGTTCGCGCCCGAGACTGCCAGTGGGCTGGTGAACTGCAACCCAAATTTGAAGGCCAACGATTGCTCACACGTGAACTATCCCTTGAACAGGGTGTTGCCGAATTCCGATTTGATAGTGGCGTGCGATTGATCATCGAAGGCCCGACAAAACTCAGTATTGATTCTTCCAATTCAGCCACACTCAAATTAGGTCGGGTCGTACTACATGGCCACGAACTGGCTGAAGAATTTGAGTTGAGTACCCCACGCGCCAATCTCTACGATATCGGTACAGAATATGGGGCCAGCGTGAATAAAAATGGCGATGTAGAAGTCCACGTCTTCCAGGGAGCTGTACGGATTCAACAAAAAGAGGGTGAATCACCAGCGAATGATCGATTCATTATCGAAGCCGGTGCTGCCAAACAAATTGGGCAGGCATCCAATACAGACATTCCTGTCAGACCTGATAGCTTCAAACGAGAGACACACGATCAAGCTCGGAAGAAAGGGTTTGTCAAAGATGAACTGATTGCTTATGAGAGTTTTAATGCAACCGGGGGTCTGGGAAGTAACAAGAAACCAGAATGGCGCAATGGTGGCATGGGCTGGAATGGTAACTGGAGAGTTGGCGTGGATCGAAATTTCCCCGCACAAGGCTCAGTCCTGCCTAAGAAGTCTTTGGAGTTTCCTAGATTCAAAAATGATGCCAGGAATGGCGCATTAAAAATCGGGCTGAACCGATCGGCCTGGCGTTCTCTACAGAAACCAATTCGGCTGGATACGGACGCCATCTATTATCTCAGCTTTTACATCAATAAGTCGAAACAACTTGACGCCTCAGAGACACAATATGGGAGTATTTCATTTCGAACTCTGAACTGGCCTGAAGATGGTCGTAAGTTATTGTTTGGCATGACTTCTTCAAAGTATCCATCACTGATACATAATAGTGAGAGCTATCATGTCTCACCCAGTTTGAGAATCCATAAGAATTATTTTTATGTCGGGAAGATTGTCGCCAGTAAAAACACACCAGATCAGATGTTTTTACGCGTCTACTCGAAGGAAGACTCTGATTATAAACAGGAACCATTGGTTTGGACCTGTGTTTCGAAACCAACCTTCGATAATAGTGTCTTTGATCAAGTCCTGGTCTATGTCGGAGGCAAGGGGGAATATCTCTTCGACGAACTCCGCATTGGCCACACTTGGAATTCGGTAACGAATTTTGAGCACCCTCAGCCACCCCTTAAGAAGGCAGCAAAAAATACGAGAGATTAATCCTTCTCAAAAATAGAAACTTGCTGCGCTTTTCTTTCCAGATCTGAGATAAGCTTGCGCGCTTTCTTCATACCTCTCATGCTCCGCAACACCACTTTGAAATTACAGTTCCCAATAAATCCAGGATTATTGGGATTTTTTCAAAAAAAAGCAGTAACCACATCCATTTTCGGAACAAATCCATCGGGAACCTGATTCAGGCAGATTTTGATCTGTTGATTACGGGAAGCCTGATTCCGCTTTAAGCGAGAAGAACAACCAAAGCACGACCGGTGAGACTCGACTAATTCTCACTATGAAGCTGCGGTGGCTTTTTACATTATATTTTTTCTTAAAAGGAAGCGCCGATGAACAAGTTAACGAACGGTAAAAAAGGATTTACTCTCATTGAGCTACTGGTGGTCATTGCCATTATCGCAATTCTGATCGCACTACTCCTCCCCGCAGTACAACAGGCCAGAGAAGCAGCACGCAGAAGCCAATGTAAAAATAATCTGAAACAAATCGGTCTGGCTCTACACAATTATCATGAAACGCATCGAACTTTTCCCCCGGCATTTATTTACGAAACAGACACCAACAATTGCGCTGGCTCTCCCTGTAATGACCCTTCCTGGGCCTGGAGTGCCATGATTCTTCCCTTCGTTGATCAGGCCCCCGCTTATAACTCAATGGAACCAGGCCCGACCAAACTCAGTCAGGCCATTGGTGATCCTGCAAAACTGGTGGTTCTTCAGAATACGATTCCTGTTTTTCGTTGTCCTTCTGACACAGGAAAAAATCTTTCCGGCCTCACCATTTCCGGAGAACAGACAAGCCGTTCAAACTACCCCGGCGTGAATGGAGAAAGAACTGAGGTCCGCTTAAATGATGGACGAGGTATTTTCGGGGCACGAAACAACAGCGTCAAAATCAGAGACATTACTGATGGCTCGAGCAATACAATCGCAGTCGGAGAACGGGCCAGTAAAATTATTGGAAACACGAATGACAGTTATACCCATTGGGCAGGCGTTCGTGAATCAAATCAAAACGGAAGTGGTTGGCGCGGTGCCTTCGAAGTGACTGGCGTAACGTCATTTCCCATCAATTCAGCCGAGTCCGTTCACTGGCGCTACCGAGGCTGGTTTAGCAGTATGCACCAGGGAGGCGCTCATTTTCTACTTGGAGATGGCGCGATTCGGTTCATTAGTGAGAACATTGACACAACAACGTATAACGATCTTTCCACCATCGACGATGGACGTGTCATTGGCGAATTTTAATTCTGATGTGGCAATGAGAGAGAGGTTGCAACATCAGAACAGCAACCTTTTCTCTCATGAGGCCCTCTGATTAGGAACAGGCTGACGGTCGGCTTAACGAATCAGAAAAAGATATTCCCCATTTTCAAATGTGTTACTCTATCATGAAATCAAAACTTCTTGTTCCATTTCTATCTGTCGTCTTAATACTGAGTTCTGGTTGTGGATCCCAATCCGGCGACATGCCGGAAATCGCCATTGTCAAAGGCTGGGTCAAACTGGATGGCGAACCGGTAAAATCAGCAAGCGTAATATTCCAACCAGAGAAAGGGCGTCCCTCAGTGGGTCACACGGACTACGATGGAAACTTTGAACTGAAATATATCGCCGACAAAAAAGGAGCCGTTCTCGGCAACCACAAAGTTAGCATCAGCACATACAAAGTGGAAGAAATCGTCGAATCAGACGAACGACACGAAGTTCCCGAACGGATTCCCGAAGAATACAATACGCGTACGAATCTCACAGCCAGTGTCGAACCTGGCATTAACGAAATCAACTTCGAGCTCAATTCCAGCAGGAAATAACCAAGGTTCTTTGCGTTGAATTACGGCCTCAACAAAGACTGGTCATTCAGGCTGCGTGGACCTTCCAGCAGCATTCCATTTCAGACATTTTGTCCCAAAAATCATCGTCGTTTTGACACTGTCATCGGAATCGAAAGCCGCGTCAACTGGCCCCGCGGCGGTGAAAGCATCTACTTCCGTAATCCCGATAATCATGTGGTCGAACTGGCAACCCCCGGTATCTGGCCGATTTTTTAAGACCATAGAATCAGTTTGAGTGGGGCGAGGAATGGTATCGACAGTATTTTGTTTTTCTGTTATTTGAAGCCCTCGAATCGCGTTTTTTCAGTTCGAGCCCGATGATTTCAGGGAGGCAATTATGAAGGATTTGTTCGTCGCATTGGTCTGTTTCAATTGTGCAATTTTATCTGTGAGCGCAAATGATAAAATCATAAGCACTTACCAATTGGAACCGTTTGATCAACGTGTCTCGACCGAGCTAGTTGCCTCATTAACTCAATCCTTCGATATAACACACTCGCAAGAAAAAATATTGCGTCATCCTGAGTTGGAAACGGTCTGTGAAATCAAGCAGGCCAAACTACTTTTTCAAGATGAAATTATTCCATTTACGCCTGTTGTGCGAGAGGTCTTTTTTGAAAACCTTGCTTACTACACGGATCCAGCATATATCATGATGAGGAATGAGAGTAATTTTAAAACAATGGAAGACTTTCGATTACTTAATCTGCAATACGGATACAGGCTCAGATAGAGACTTGATTCTCGTAATCAGTTTTCATTGCCTCTAACTGATGGGTTTATTGTGGGTTGCAGTGTTTTCTGTGTGAATGCGGAGTAACAGCAAATTCTGAATGCCCTCGCCTATTTTATTTCTGTAGTATTCAACCGTAGTAAATCAGCGCTGTTATGATGCAGTCTTTGCAATTTAAGAGACCTGATCCATTTAGTTCATTGACTCATTCAGGATGATTTTCAGAAGTCAACGTTTTGCTAGAGGCGACCTTCTGTTTCCAGAATTCACGCGCTTTTTCCTGCCAGACGAGCACTTTACGAAGTTCACGTTCATCCTTCACGTTTGATTTAATACGTTGAATCCGTTCATTGACCCAATCCAGAAAGAACTGGGCTGACTGGCGACTGCCCCGAAATGGTTCAGTCTCTGATTCAATGTACCAAGGAGCCGTGGATGCAAATCGGAATGTGTTTTTTACATCAGTTATCGCTCGGACCAGAAACCAACCAGATTCAGTTACTGTAAAAGCAATTGTTTTCTGCTGCTCTCTCTCGTTAGAATATTCGATCGTTTTTATGACCCGCCCGTTATGGATCACTTCGAGCGCAGGGACTCGATCATTTGAAGTGAGTTTAACGGAAAGCTTGATGGGAGTTCCTTGATCTCCGGACAGTTTCAGAGTTGCTCCCGGTAACTGTTCGTTTGCCGTCACTCGTAACAAGGGACCATTCGTTACGAAACATCTACCGCGTGATAATGAGCCAAACCATGTTTCCCGCGTAAATACCTCAGCGTGCTCGTTGGTCTCCTGTCCCACGCTTTCTTTTTCAGAGTTCTCTCGACCAAGATAAGCATAGACCCGGTTATATCCAACAGGATTTCGCAAAACTCCCGATGCACTCCCCGCGGAAGGGGGAATTCTCATTCCGGAGTTCAAAATGTGATAATAGAGTTCCTGTGTCCAAAATCCATTCCCTCGAACATCGCCAAGTCGCCGTCGATCGCGCGGCTTGCCCCAGGCTTCCATATCCAACATTTCACTTCGACACATGTGATTATTCGCCAGGCCGATTGAATCCATTTGTCCGCTGGCAAGCCACACCGGCACATCCCACCAGAACGGTTTTTCGATATCAATCCAGACATCTTTGTTCTTCTTTTGAGCCTGCTCTGCAAAGAACATCGAGGAAGGTACCTCGCGAGACTTAACTGAGAGATCCAGCGGTTGCTTCAAGCCAAAGTAAAGCAGTGCGCCCCCTTCCCGTTCATCTTCACCAGCCATGATGTTATAAAAACGATGGCCATCGAGCTGAGTCGTTATTTTTTGCGGAACTTTGTTCTTCCGCCAGAAATTTTTATTGTTCCACCAGGTAATGACCGGTGCAAAATCGAGATCTTCCGCGAGTATCAACCGCTCAATCTCATCGACAGGACGATGAACGTGCAAATCGGCAGAGTACCATCCTTCATCGCGTAGCGAAGCAATTCGTTTGAGAGTGACATCGACTGCAGCAACTTTATCAGCAACCACCTTGATGTCACCTGACTTTCGCTCATACTCCGGCCCGCGTTCGATTTCCCAGGTGTATTTACCGGGTGACACATTCATGCGGACCGTTCCAGAACAGACAAAATGGTCGTGCCAGAAAGGCTGCCCCAATGCTTTCTGAGGTTCACCTCGTTCGTTCTTTAAGTGAATACGACACGGCAGTGGTCGTTCATCAATATCCTTCACAGAAATCTGTAACGGCGTTTTACCTTCCGCACTCAAGATGTCCGCAGGATAAGAAATAAAAAGTAAAGCCACGCAGAGAAAACGATTTAAGGCTTGCTGCATAAACAACTTAATGTATGGTAAAGAAAATAGTGGTCTTTCATCATTCATTGAGTCAAATCTCCAAATGTAAGTAGACCAAAGTCCTTCGTTCGATGTTTTCAATACAATTTTTTTAAGGAGAATACAAATCGGATATAGGTCGCGCCTACGCGGCGATTGCTTTGTCGGCTAGTGATAAACAAAATGATTTCATGACAACGGATTTCCCCCCTGCTCTCTGGGTTTAGTAGATATTGGTCTTGCCAGGCAAGGCGACGGGGGCGACTTTCAACGGTCCAAACGTGTATTCAGATGGTGTCAGGTCCTCTTTGGAATTCCAGGCTTCGTCCCAACTCACGCTTTTTCCCGTGTACGAGGCCATGCGGCCCATGATGGCCATCAGCGAACTTTTGGCCGCGTACTCACCATTGCAGATCGGCGAACTGTTCCGAATGCTTTTGAACAGGGCCTCGTGTTCCTGCAGATACGGCAGATCCTTCACGCCATTTCTGGCGCGGCCACGCGCCCGGCTGTATCGCCAGGTTTTCGAGCCGCTGAGCGTGTTCCGATTCAAATCGGCGGTTCCCTTTTCGCCGAACACCAGTTGAGACGTGTTGATGTCGGTGCCATCCTGCTGGCGACAAAAAGCAAAACAGCGTTGACCGCCGCTGTATTCATAACAGATGGCATGATGATCAAAGATGTGGCCGTATAACGGATCGGTGCGCGATTGCCTGCCGCCTAGCCCGAAACATTTAGTGGGATATTCCTCCTGCATGACCCAGGACATCAGGTCGAGTCCATGTACATGCTGCTCCACCAACTGCCCGCCCGAGAGCCAGGTGAAGTAATACCAGTTGCGCAGCTGCCATTCCATGTCACTCCATTCAGGCTTGCGGGGATGTGACCAGAGACCATTAATGTTGTAGTTGGTCTGCAGTGTCACGATCTTTCCGAGTTGACCATCATGGATGCGAGTGAGTGTTTCCTGCATGGCCCTACTGTAGCGCAGCATTAAACCCGACTGGATTGAAAGCTGTTTCTGCCTCGCCAGTCGGCACGTCTCCATCACCGAACGCACACCGGGTGCGTCTACGGCCACCGGCTTTTCGGCAAAGACATGTTTGCCGGCTTCAATCGCACGTTTCAGATGAGCGGGACGAAAGTGCGGGGGCGTGGTCAGCAGCACGACATCGACGTCACTACTGATTAATATTTCAAAAGCATCGAAACCCACGAATTGCTGAGTGGGATCGACGGCATATTGTTTGCCGATCAATTTCTTAATCCGTTCGGCACTTGCTTTCAGTTTGTCTTCAAAGATGTCTGCCATCGCTACGAGTTGTGTATTGGGATCGGCCTGCATGGCATTGATGGCGGCACCGGAACCACGAGACCCGCAACCAATCAAGCCAACGCGCAACGTATCAGCCTTGTTTCCACCACCGGCCCAGACCGCAGGCGCCGCAGCCAGTCCCGCCGCAGTCACCGTACCCAACTCACGCAAAAACGTTCTTCTTGGCACAGAATGGACTTCGTCAGGGGAATGCTTCTCTGTGTGATCGCTCATTTCCATCCTCTCCCGGATTCATAATTGCAACAGAATTTGGCCAGTGTCCAGCATGACAGAGAAAAGACGGTATGTCCAGAACAGACACCTTCTCCAATGATACAGTACGCAGGTTGAAGTACGCTTTCGTTTCCTGTTATCATCTGTCTACTTGTTATTAAGACTCAACACATTACTTCACACCTAAGCGATCTAGCACATGCCCGAATATTTTTATACGGCAACGGACCAGTCCGGTAAACGTGAGACAGAATGTATTCAGGCTGCCTCTGCGCAGGAAGCACTGCACCAGCTGAAGACAGATGAGTATCATGACATTGTGTTGCATACCGACGATATTGCGGCAGCGACCTTAGAATTGATGCCACGAAAAGTATCTACCAAGGGACCAATTTCTCCTGCTGATTTTATCGCACTACGGAACATGAGTAGCGGCGGGGTATTTCTACTTACGTTGAAGAAACTCTACCAACGATTTTTCTGGATTTTTTTGTTTGGTAGTTTTTTCATATTTTTAGTCGATCGCGAATCAGACCGTCTGGTGAGTTCTCTTGTGGTTCTCACAGTGCCATTAATTTTATTTCCCCCCTTGATTGCATTACTGACCACATTATTTACGCCAGCCAGTAAATACAATCGCATTCTGGAAGATTTGTGCTGGGGCCGCTGGAATGAAGCCCTCAAGCGTCTGCCCCAAATCCGCAAGAAATTACCGCCAATGGAATTCGCAAGTCGACAGGCAGCAGCCCTGGCGGGGCTGGGAAAACTAGATGAAGCCCTGGAAGTGATGGAACCCTTTTCTGACGCATCAAAAATACCACACTGGTTGTACCTGACGCGGCTCGCGGAAATGTATGAATCTGCGAATCAGCTCGAACGTTCGCTCGAATGCCGCGTGCAGGCGTATGAAGGAGACCCGGGAAATAGTGCGCTTCAACTGGGTTATGCAAATACACTGTTAAAGCTGGATCAAGATACAGAGCGTGCCCAGGAATTGATTGAAGAAATCGAACAACAGCAACTCAGTGACATACTGGAAACTGTTTTCCCATTAGCCAAAGGGTTGCTTGAATTGAATCGACGCAATTATCAGCGCGCCGTTCAGCAACTGACCGAAGCAGAAAACCGCCTGAAACCATTGGTAAAGAATCAACCCTTCTCCCGCCTCTACACAGACGTCGCCCGCGCCTACACCGCCATCGCCTTAGCCGAACTGGGAGAAACAGAAAAAGCCGAAGCGCTGTATCAATTGGCCCTGCCCCGTCTAAAAGCCCTTAATTCCAAACGTACGATGAAACGATATGAGGTTGCGGTGAAGCGATGAGTCTCCTATTTGATCAGCAAAATCAGACCAAACAAAGTTACTTGTTATTTTCTAATCCAAAACTCATACCACCTTTTCAGTTTTATTGAATTAGCCATCGACTTAATTAGATCTAGAGTCGCTATGCAATCACCGACTGCGGTATGATCACCGCCTTCAAGTTTTTGCCATTTATAGTCCTTATAGTATTCATTCCATTCACCTGCATACTTAGCATACTCTAACATGGCACACTCCCAATTTCCTTTAGGCAGAAATCCTCCTGCTAATTGATAAGTTCGAAAATACATTTTTTTATCGAATTCTGC